>JAVVSB010000040.1:14244-15175 GCA_036654415.1 Mucinivorans sp.
TCGCCTGAATTTCGAAATGCTTCAATTGAAAATCCGCAGAATCAAAATGTTATAGGCGGTGAACTCTATGCCACTTACCGGGTCGAAAAATTCAAAGGCTCCCTCTCTCTCTACCTCACGCAGGCCAATAATGGCACACAGTTGCGTAATTTTTATGATGATTTACGCCATCTATATACCCATTATGTGATGAATGGTATTTCGCGGCAATATATGGGGGTGGAGTTGGGGGCCGAAATTTTGCTTACTGACCCTTTATGGTTTTCGGTGGCTGGTGTGTGGAGTAATAACACCTACACTTCGGATATTCGTGCCACCCAATATGCCGAGACTTCGGGGGCTCGTTTGGACTCCGAGACCCTTTTTTACAGTGGGTTGCACACCGCTGGCTCCCCTCAGAGCGTTGGTACCATCACTCTTAGCTATCGTCCACGAAGTTGGGTTGTTTCGCTATCTATGAATGGTTTTGCGCGCTCTTTTATCGACCCCGCGCCCATCCATCGGGTTGAACGGGTGATGATAGACCAACAAAGCCCCGTTCTTCAAGAACAACTGGGTGGTGGCTTTACCTTAGATATTTTTGGCGGTACCACCATATATTTCCGCTCTGGCCACCGTATGGGAATCTATGCTGGGGTCAATAATTTACTCAACAATCGCGCCATCCGAAGTGGAGGTTATGAATCTTCGCGTATGTTTTTGCGTGATGGGGCTCTTAGCCCACAAGCTTCGCGTTACTACTATGCGCTTGGTATAAACGGTTTTGTCAATGTTTCGTTTACTTTTTAGAAGCTATTTTAATCTGTTTTCAAAATGTTATCACTGCTATTTTTCCGAAAGGGTGGGTATAAAATGTTGGAAAGAAATTAAAACAGCTTTTTTGTGAAATAAATTGTATCTTTGTGGTAGTTAGAAGTCCTAGTTTACAAAC
>JAVVSB010000041.1:0-15005 GCA_036654415.1 Mucinivorans sp.
GTAGTCCTGTTTGTTGAACATCTCGTTGACCAGCAGCATTGACCCCAATCGAGGTTTAAAGGTGTTGGCTAGGTAAAAGCGGAGTGAGTTACCCCCATCAATATAGATGGGCAAAATAGGAGTGTGGGTTAAGATACTCATTTTGAACACTTTATCTTCCCAAGGTCCATCTTCGGTGTGTTTTAAACCGTGGTGATAGGTGGAGACAAAGTGCGAAGGGAATAGCACCAGCGGCTTGCCTTGGCCGAGGTGGGTAAAGATGGTTTTGTTGTAGTTGCTCGCGTTACTCTCTATCTGGAACTCTCTGAGTTCGGGTACCGAACTACAAACAATGTTCTCAACAAAGCGGGCATCTGGCCGTTTTTTGATGATTGTGGCTATCAGAGCCAGTGCATCCAACGACCCGTGGGGCAGATTGGCCACGGCAATAAAGCTACCAGAAGCTGGAATTTCATCCTCGGATTGGGGCGAAATGGAGACGTTGCACCCCAGCGAGTCCATCGTTCGGTTGACAAACTCCAGGCCACTAACCCCACGCAGAGAGTTGTAGAGTTGGTTTAACTTATTGACACCAAGCAGCTTCATGGTCATATTACTAAAAATACGTCCATATTTTGTGTGGTTTGGGAAGCCCAAATCTTCTGGTAAAATCAATTTTCTCATCATTACAACAGCTGTTGTTCCACGTGGAACATAAATAACTAACGCCCTAAATAGAGTAACAACACATTAATGTCAGATGGCGAAACCCCTGGAATTCGCGAAGCGGCAGCAATGGTTAAGGGCCGTATTTTTGTTAGCTTTTGGCGTGCCTCTATGGTTAGCGATTTAATTGACTCATAATCAAAGTCTTCACTTAGTGGCAACTTCTCCATGCGGATAAGTTTTTGGGCCGTGAGCTCTTCTCGCTCGATATAACCTTTGTATTTAAGGGCAATTTCTACATTTTCGCGCTCCGTGGTGTCGACCTCCAATGCGGCAACTGCCTGCGCAAAGTCTGGTAGATGGGCCTCTAAAAGAGCTATCGTGACATCGTTGCGGACCAGGACCTCATTTAGTCGCCTCCGCTGGCTCACGTTGGGCTGCCCCAATTGGGCAAACAAGGCCGAGAGCTCCTCGGGTGAGGCGCTGCTTAGCTCCAACAGTTTGGTCAGGGCCTTGGTGCGCGAGTGACGTGCTAGGAACTCTTGATAACGCTGCTCCGAGGCTAACCCTAGGCCATAACCAATGGGTGTAAGTCTCTTATCTGCATTGTCTTGGCGTAATAAAATGCGATATTCAGCTCGGCTGGTAAACATCCTATAGGGCTCGTCAACCCCCTTAGTCACAAGGTCGTCGATAAGCACCCCTATGTAAGCCTCGTTGCGCCCCAGGACCACGGGAGCCTGGCCACGAAGTTTATTCACAGCATTGATTGAGGCCATAAGGCCTTGAGCTGCAGCCTCTTCATATCCTGTCGTGCCATTAATCTGACCCGCAAAATAGAGCCCTTCAACCGTTTTGGTCTCTAGGGTGGCGCGCAGTTGGGTGGGTGGAAAATAATCGTACTCGATGGCGTAGCCAGGGCGGTAAATTTGAGCGTTTTCTAGTCCGCGAATCTTGGAGAGTGCTGCCACCTGAACCTCGAGTGGTAGTGAGCTAGAAAAGCCATTAAGGTAGTATTCGTTGGTGTTGCGTCCTTCGGGTTCCAGGAAGAGTTGGTGCTCGTTCTTGTCGGCAAAGGTGCGCAATTTATCCTCAATTGAGGGGCAATATCGCGGCCCTATGCCGCGGATAACGCCCGTAAAGAGTGGCGAACGGTCGAAGCCAGTGCGTAAAATATCGTGCACCAGGGGCGAGGTATAGACCAAATAGCAGGGCAACTGTTCGCCCTGGGAGTGGCTTTCATTAAGGTATGAAAATTTTGAAGGCTGTTCATCTCCCTGCTGCATAGTCATTTGCGAGAAGTCTATGGTGCGGCCGTCGATGCGTACGGGGGTTCCCGTCTTCATGCGGCTCACCTCGAAGCCCAGGCTCCGCAGGTTGTCGCTCAGCCCCACCGAGGCCATATCACCCGCACGGCCACCCGCGGCGTGCTCCGTGCCAACGTGCATAAGTCCATTGAGGAAGGTGCCGTTAGTGAGCACCACCGCACGTGCGGTGAAGTTGACCCCCATACGTGTCTTGACCCCGCGCACGCTACCCTGCTCCACATCCAGGGCCACAACATCGTCCTGCCACATCGACAGTCCATCTGTGGAGTCCAAAATTTTACGCCATTCGGCCGAGAATTGGTATTTATCGCACTGAGCCCGTGGGCTCCACATGGCCGCCCCTTTGGAGCGACCCAACATCCTAAATTGCAGTGTTGCGAGGTCGGTCACCACCCCCATCATCCCCCCCAGGGCATCAATCTCACGCACAATCTGCCCCTTGGCTATGCCGCCCACGGCTGGATTGCACGACATTTGCGCCACCTTTCCCATATCCATTGTGATAAGCAGAGTCTGCATACCCATATGCGAAGCGGCCACTGCTGCTTCGCAACCTGCGTGTCCTGCGCCAACAACAATTATATCGTAGTCGAATCTCATTAAGCTTTGAATTTGTTGATATAGAAATTCTCTTTTTCGCGCATCACTTTTTGCTCCTCTGGTGTGTGGTCGTCGTAACCGCAGAGGTGAAGTACCCCGTGAACCATCACGCGTAATTGTTCCACGTGGAACCCTTCGCCAAACACCTCGCCGTTTCGTTTTACGGTCTCTAGGCTAATAAGTAGGTCGCCAGAGATAATATTGCCCTGGTTGTCGCCAAAAGTGATGATGTCGGTTGGGTAGTTATGACCCAGGTATTGTACGTTGGACGAAAGAATGTAATCATCTGAACACCAGGCAATTGACACATCGCCAAGGGTATGCCCTTCGGCCAGGATAACCTCTTTTAACCACTGTTTAACTGCGCGAGAGTGAGCCAGGGTGTGGGGTAGGTCAATTGAGGTAAATGTAATAGCCATTTTTACGTTATATTATGTTAAATAATAGTTCTTAAAATTTTTTCAAAAATGCAACCCACTCTTCTGGATTCATATTTTGGGTTTCGCGCCAAATTTCTAGATGGAGGTACCCCTTCTGCTCATCGGAGCCGCTGAGCACTCGTCCCAGGCTCTGTCCCGTGGTGACGCTCTGCCCCACCTTAACCGAGATGTCGGTCAGGTTGGAATAGACAGACAGATATTGACCATGGCGAATGATGACCGAGGCCCCCATGCCATCGACTAGAAATACACGGCGCACCTGCCCATCAAAAATGGACGAGACTGTGGCTCCAACCTCTGCCTCAAGGTTGACCCCTTTATTATTGACCACCACTGAGCGCAGCGAAGGGTGCGCCTGACGACCAAAATGGCCCACTACCACCCCATTTATGGGCGATGGCAGCCGTCCTCGATTTTGGTCGAAACGAGCCTCCAATTTTTTATCAATTAGTAACTCCTCTTTACTCCGCTCCACTCCGCTCTCTTGGGCCACCAAAGCGTTAATGCGTCGTTGTAGCTCATCCACTGCGGCTCTCTGTCTTAGCAGCTGGGTGTTTAGCTCCTCTTGTTGGACTGAGAGCGACTCTTTCATCTTAGAGACCGACTGCCGTTCGGAGTCCAAGAGTCTAAGCTCGTCGGAGCGTTGGGTAAGCAGATTCTCGAGCCGCTCCACACGCCTACCAAGGCCGTTACGTTCCTTTTCAATCTCTTGTCGCATAGAATCCACTGCTGCGGCCTTCGCGCTCACCTCAAGGGCAATATGGCGTACGTAGGCCATATTGCGCGCCGCTGCGGCCGAGCTATTGCCCCAATCCAGCAATTCGGCCCCACTGTTGGAGGCGCGATATACCGAGTAAGCAACCCCAAGCAGATGGGCCACCTGGCTCTGCATCTGACTATACTCCTGTAGGGCGGCTGCTCTAAGCGAGTCACGATTGATGATTTGGAATTTAATAACCTCCACCTGGGCATCCATATTGCGTAGCATCTTGGTGCGGTTGGTGATTTTAAGGTTAATCAGGCGAAGATTTTCGGCCGAATTTTTCTGTTGAGCCTTGTTGTTGTTTATCTGGCCATCTATGCGGGCAATCTCCTTTTGGGCAGTCTCAATCTGCCTCTCAAGGCTCTCTTTTTGGCCATAACAGACCATACTGTATAGGGCAAAACAGGCTATGAGTGCTGACCTTAACATATCGACCTATTTTTTAGGGGTGGTCTGTGGGCGTGCCAACCGTTCCTGGATTTTGGTTTTGTCTGCCCCAGCATCCAAGGCCTGTTGCCAATAGTTGCGTGCACGACTATCCTCGCCCAGGGCGTATAGTATATCACCGTAGTGTTCCAAAATATCGGCAGAGCGTACTTTTTCAAGCCCTAAGGTCAACAGCATCACCTGCTTGGCCTCTTCGTAGCGACCCATGGTGTAGAGCACCCAAGCCTTGGTGTCCAAAAAGGTTGGGTTTTGTGGCGAAAGTTCATTGGCCCGTTCGGCCCTAAGCAGAGCCGTTTTTAGATTGCCACCGCCATAAAGGGCTGTGAAGTAGGCCCAATTGTTGAGTGCTGTAACGTTGTCGGGGTTTAATTTAAGCGAACGAGCATAGTCGGCGAGGCTCTCTTTGTACTTGCCCATCAGGCTGTGGAAGTCGCCAAACGAACAGTGAATTATGCTCCGCACCGAGTCGCTCAGCGGTAGCTTCAAGGCCCTCTTTAAATGTTCTCTCCCCTGCTCGTACTTGCCCTGGAGTCCATACATATCGCCACAGAGGACAATTAGAGTTTCGTCGGTGGGGAATATCTTTAACCCCTGTTCGAGCAGGGGTATAATCTTATCTTTTTGGTTACTCCGGTAGTAGATATGGCACAATAATTTAAATGCTGAGGCGCTGGCGTGCCCCTTTTCTATCTCAGCGGTATAAAATTCGGTAGCCTCCTTCCACTGGTTTGTCCCAAACAAGAAGGTGCCATATTGGTTTAAAACCATGGTGTCGTTGGGGTGTGCCTTTACAAAAGTCCTAAAGAGCGAGGTGATTTCTGGCCTATATTTGGTGGCCAGTTCGTAGGTGTGAGTCACCTCATTGAGGATGCCCAGACCCGTTGGTACAGGTAGGCTTGTGGCTGCAAAGATAGGGTAAAGTGCCTGTAGATACTCGGGCATACGCTTTGTTTGGCGGAAAAAATAGGCCAGCTTATAGTTAGACTCCACATTGGTGGAGTCTAACATGATAAGTTTTTGATAATACTCCTGAGCTAAGCTAAATTGACCCAATACAGCTTGGATGTCGGCCATACGTGACACCACTTGTGGGCTTTTGCCATCGGTGGCCTCCATGGCCCATTTGCAGTGGCCCAGTGCATCATCGTAGCGTTGTTGCTTGAGTATTATATTCTGTTTGGATTCGAAAACACGTTGGTCGAAGCCCCACTTTTTTTCAAAAATGTTGGCCCGTTTCATGGTACTGTCGGTGTTGATATAACGCTCATTAAGCCAAATTAAGATAGCCAAATCGTTATTGTTATGTGTGGGGTCCATCTGCCACAGTTTTTCAAATATTGGCATGGCCTGGACCTCGTTTTTGGTCTCCATTAATAGCATCGCCTTTTCACGCAAGTAGTTGGGGTTTAGCGAATCTAGCTGAACAGCTTTTGTGCTATATTTTAAGGCTTGCTGATAGTTGCCTCCTATATAACAAATTCGCCCCAAAAAGTGGAGTGCTGGGGCATGGTTACCGTGGCTCAGCGCGTTGACTTTTTCCATCAAAATACGGCTATTGGTGGTGTCCATCAACGAGAAGGCAATCACCCCATGGGCAAAGAGTACGGTCTGCTGCTGGGAGGCTAGTGACACCATTTCAGACTGAGTGGGAGCCACGCTGAGCTCCACATGTGGAGCCTGTGCTGCCACCACCGAGCAATAGAACAGAGGTAGTAAAATATGTAATATCTTATTCATCATCAAAAAATAACTTACGGAGAGTTCTAAAAATTGCTTTTTCCTGCGTCTCTGTGTCATCTCAAAATTATCGTTTACCTCAAGTAAACTCTAGTTTTAAGAGCTCGTCTGCTTTAAAATTTTTTAGAAGCCCCCTTATGGTGATTTTGGGGCCAATCTACCCTTAAAAGGCCAAAACCATCCACTCAACAACCCCTCGGAGGCATCTATTTTGTCTGTCTCTTGGCCTTAGCAACTTTCGTAGCTTTGGCCTCTGTTTTTGCCTGTTTAGGAGCTTTTTCGGCCTTGGCTGGTTTTTCTACTATCGCCTTGGTCTGGGGCTTGGAGGCCTTAGTGGCGGCGGAACTCTTGACTGGCAGAGCCGCATGGGATGGCACATAGTTGATTGAACGGATGGGCACACTCAACTTTTCGGGGTTACGGTCCATGCTCTTCATCCAATGAGGGTTGATATTCATCTGGCGATATTCGGGGGCAATCCACACATACATCTTCATTATGTTTTCGTTGAGCCACTTCTCCAACTCCACCGACTGCTTGTCTTGCATGGCGGCCATTTGTAGGATTTCGTAGTCGTCGTGCAGGTTGGCCGTGTGGGAGGGTAGAATATCTTCGAGTTTTATTATCTTGTAGACAATGTCGCCGTTGCGTGGGTTCATGGTCTCAAAAGTTTCGGAGACCTCCCCTATCTTAAGTGGTTTAAGGGCACGATACTCGGCTGGCATAAGCTCGTCTAGCACAAAACGGCGGCTGGCATTCTTAATATCTTGGGTACGTTCGTAGGCCGTGGTGTTAAAGACTGTGCCTCCATTCATGCGGGTCTGCTTGTCGTCGGAGTAGCGATAGGCCGCCTCGGCAAAGGTGCACTTACCCTGGGTGATGGCCTCGGAGATAGAGTCCAACTCGTGGGTGACTTGTGTAATCTCCTCGACGGTAAATTGGGGTTTGAGCAGTAGCTGACGGAAGTGAACCATGTCGCCCTGGCGCGAAATAAGCTCTATGATGTGGTAGCCATACTCGGTTTCCACAATTTCGCTCAACTGCCCAGGCTTCAACTTATCAAGGGCATCGGCAAAAGGCATCACAAAATCGTTAATATTCTGAGGCCCTATCTCGCCACCACGACTTTTGGAGGAGGGGTCTTCGGAGTAGAGCATGGCCAAGACGGCCAACCGCTCGCCATCGAGCACCCTCTGGCGGTACTCCAGCAGCTGCTCGCGGATGGCATATTTGCGCTCCTGAGTGGCGGGTGGGGTGCGAACAATCTGAGCATAGGTGTATTGAGGTGGAATCATGGGTAGAGAGTCGGTTGGTAGACGACCGAAAAACTTCGCCACGTCGCTGTAGTTTATCGACACCTTGCGCCGTATAACCTGCTCCATCTGTTGAGCTAGGTTTTGCTCCAGGTAGTCCTTCTCTAACTCGCGCTTGGTCTGGTAGATGGTACGTCCCGACAAACGCTCTAGGTTACGGGCTCCGCCCGCAACATCTATCATCTTTTGCACCTGTTTTTCAACCTCAGAGGCCATGGCAGAGGTATTCATATCTTTGTCCAAAGAGTCGGCACGGGCCACGGAGCTCAGTAGACGCTGCATGAGCAGGGTTTCGAAAGCCTCTTCGCGGGGGGTCGACTTGCTAAAGGTGCCTTGGGTCTTGCGATTCTCAATTACACGGGTAGTTGCGCGCTCTATTTCGGATAACATCACGGGTGAGCCACCCACAATGGCTGCCAGCTCCTCGGCCACAAAACGCTGCTGCTGAGCCATAAGGCTTAGTGGAAAAAATGTAATGGCTGCAATTAAAAGATAGTTGTACCTTTTCATAGGTTGTTATTTGGTGTGTAAAATTCAATTAATTTATCTCGTTTGGCCTCGCCAAGTAGCGAATCTTGCAGGGCCATGATGAGTGCTGTGCGACGGTCGTGGAGCAAAATCTTGCGTATATTTGCGCTCTGGAGCCCCACTGGCGAACTCTCGCCCGTGGGCAGGTACTGCTCAATGACCATCATATATTTATAATCTTCGTCCTCCACCTCGTAGTAGCTCTTGGTGGAGAGAAATTCGTCAAAGTTCTTGGCCGAAAAGGGGATATGTTCTAGCACAAGGCTGAAATCGGTCCACTCTGAGGTGTAGTCGTCTAGGCGGTAGTTGTTTTTGTTGCAGATGTTTACAAAATCTTCGGTCTGTTGTTCGCTCCCATGTCGGAACATCTCCTCTAACTTTTTGCTCAAGCGCAGTCCCGAAGGCAGCCGCGCTACACGAGCCTTGACCATGGGGCCTGCCAGGCGGAAATTCTCGCGGTTTTTGTTGTAGTACTCCTCTATTTGGGCCGTGGTGACCAATGTGTCGAGCCTCTTGGCCAGGAAGTTATCCTGGAACTGAACCCTCATGAGCGAGGCCCGATAGGCCTCTACCCGCTGCTCTATCTCCTTTTCGCGCGAAGAGAGCTCTTGTTGCGAGGCCTGCCGCATGACCTGCTCCGAGACCCACTCTTTGATAAATTTTTCGCGCAGAGATAGGCTATCCTTGGGTGTCATGCCGCGTGTAAAAATCTGCTCCAACTCGTGTTCATAGAGCACACTCTCGCCCACCGAGACCACCTTGGGCCCCTGGTCGGCATTATAGAGCCTAAACTTACCACAACCCACCAGTAGCAGGCAGGCTATCATAATAATTATTTGATGTCTGTTCATAACGTAACTCTAACGGACAAAATTAATGTTTCTTTTGCACATACGCTAATTAAGAGCATATTTTTATGGCTACCACAGGAAGTTATCAAAGGGATAACGTCCCGAATTGACCTGTTGCACCATTTTGTAGAGGTCGCCCTTGAGGCGGTCTACACCCACCTTTTGGCGCGCTGAAATAAAGATTGAGGGGCGGCCCGAGGCCATCCACGAGCCTCGTAAATCGTCCAGCGTGCGGTTGGCATCCTGGAGCGGACTCAGGTCGTCTTCGGCCTTAGGGACAAAGGTAAAGGCGTCTATCTTGTTGAAAACCATAAATGTAGGCTTGTCGCCAGCTCCTATCTCGGAGAGGGTGTTGCTCACCACGTCAATCTGTTGTTCAAAGGTGGGGTGCGATATATCTACCACGTGGAGCAGCAAATCGGCCTCACGCACCTCGTCCAAGGTCGACTTAAAGGCCTCGATGAGTTGAGTGGGTAGCTTGCGGATAAAGCCCACCGTGTCGCACAGTAGGAAGGGTAGATTTTCGATAACCACCTTGCGTACCGTGGTGTCCAAGGTGGCAAAGAGCTTGTTTTCGGCAAAAACATCGCTCTTGCTCAGCAGGTTCATCAGGGTCGATTTTCCCACATTGGTGTAGCCCACCAACGCCACGCGCACCATGCTGCCGCGGTTGCTCCGTTGCGATGCCATCTGGCGGTCAATCTTCTTGAGTTGCTCCTTGAGTCGCCCTATCTTGTCGCGGATAACGCGGCGGTCGGTCTCAATTTCGGTCTCTCCAGGCCCACGCATCCCGATACCCCCGCGCTGACGCTCAAGGTGTGTCCAGAGCCCCGTCAGTCGTGGCAAAAGATATTGACACTGAGCTAGTTCCACCTGTGTCTTGGCGTAGGCCGTAGTGGCGCGCTGGGCAAAGATGTCGAGGATAAGGTTGGTGCGGTCGACGATTTTAAGGTGAAGTTCATTCTCCAGGTTACGCAGCTGCGATGGGGTGAGCTCATCGTCAAAAATCACGGTATCAATCTCGTTGTCGAGGCAATAGCCCTTTATTTCGGCCAACTTACCCTCGCCCACAAAGGTTCGTTTATGGGGGGCGTTCATCTTTTGGGTAAAGGTTTTGATGGTTTGAGCTCCAGCCGTTTGGGCCAGGAAATTCAGCTCGTCAAGGTACTCCATGGTGGTGCGCTCGCTCTGCTTGTCGCGAATGATGCCCACCAAGATGGCCCGTTCAGTTCTATTAACTATTATATCTTGCATATTTTTATAACTCCCCTATTGTTTTTTGGCTTAGAAGCTGTTGTTTATATTGCCTAGTCAAAGATTACGGGCTCACCCACACCACCACAAGAGATAGTGTACGGCAAGCCCGCAAAAGTCAGTGGCCCAAAAGCCCTCTATTGTTCCAACTTAAAGATGATAGGCATTACAATCTTTAGACGTACTGGACGACCTGAGTTCTTGGCTGGAGTCCACTTGTTAGGAGCCTCCTGTACAATCTTAATGGCAGCGTTGTCCAACTCACGGTCCACCCCACGCACAATCTCAACATGGGTCACTTTGCCGTCTTTTTCCACTACAAAAGAGATAGTTACACGACCTTGAACCCCATTATCCAAAGCGATTGGTGGGTAACGTAGGTTTGTTTGGCAATAACGCGAAAACTCGGTCTGACCATCCTTTCCATCGTACTTAGGCATCTCCTCGGCAAAAACCACAGGGGTATCCTCAGCTACAGTAGCCTCGGCAGGGCCAGTGTAGGTACCACCGTACTTGGTGTTACTAACTGCCAAATCCTGCGTCATATCTATATCCAACATCGAAAGGTCTTGTTTTAGCTTGGTGTCGTTCTTGACGATATTAAGCATATCTGAGATGGTAACGGCCTGAGTCTTGATTGGAGCAGGTGGACGCTTATCCTCCTGAACAGTAATCTCAACCATTTCAGTTTCAACAGCAACGGCCTCCTGCACAGCCACTTCAATGATTTTCTCTTTTTGCGACCAGCTGAAAACTAAGCAGGTGGCCAACATGGCCACTGCAACACCAGTAAGAATAAAAATGCTACGCTTATTATTCAAATCGGCTTGGGGTGATTTTTTTAGTTCCATTGTTATTTATTATTTCTTGATTATTAACTTCGTTGCTATGGCTTTTTGGTCACACAAAATTAAGATATTTATTTTGACTTTCCAACTTTTTTTCATTTTTTTTTGCAGATTCAGAAAATTGCCATACATTTGCACACGTAAAGGGGGATTAGCTCAGTTGGCTAGAGCGCTTGCATGGCATGCAAGAGGTCACGAGTTCGACTCTCGTATTCTCCACTTTGCAAGAGGTTGCCTATCAAATGGGCAACCTCTTTTTAATATATCTTACTATGGAACAATTACTTGGCAAAAATTTAGAATCGCTCACCTCTCTATCTCTTGAGCTTGGTTTACGTCGCTTTGTGGGGGCTCAGTTGGCGCAATGGCTCTACCCTAAGCGTGCCACTGAGTGGGGGCAGATGGTTAACATCTCGCCCAAGATAGCGCAGGTGATAGCCCAAAAATACGAAATTGGTGGCTCTGCTCCGCTTGAGACTCAACTTTCGGTGGATGGCACTCAGAAGTTTCTCTTCCCCACTCTTTGTGGTGGCCCCATCGAGGCGGTCTATATCCCCTCGCGTGAGCGTGCTACCCTGTGCGTGAGTTCGCAGTCGGGGTGCCGCATGGGGTGCAAATTTTGCATGACCGCGCGCGTGGGCTACAAGGGTAACCTGACCGCTGGCGAAATTGTAGCCCAAGTGTTGCGCATACCGCAGAGCGAGCTGCTTACCAACATAGTCTATATGGGTATGGGCGAACCCATGGACAACATCGAAGAGGTGTTGCGTTCCATTGAAATCATCACTGCCCCTTGGGGCTTGGGGTGGAGCCCCTCACGCATTACAGTCTCCACCATAGGCAAGATAGATGGGCTCCGTCGTTTTTTGGATGAGTCGCGAGCTCATCTGGCCATTAGCCTACACAACCCCTTTGACCACGAGCGTTTGGCGATGATGCCTGCCCAAGGGGCCAACCCCATAGCCGAGGTTATGGAGCTCATAAGGGGCTACAACTGGCGGGCTCAGCGTAGGCTAAGTTTTGAATATATTATGTTCGAGGGGGTCAATGACTCTCTGCAACACCTCGAGGAGCTGCGTCGTCTGCTTCATGGTCTGGAGTGCAGGGTCAACCTCATCCGTTTTCACGAGATACCCAACAGCCCTTTTCGGGGTAGCTCGGATGAGAAGATATTGGAGTTCAACCACGAGCTCAACCGTGTGGGGGTCTCCACCACCACACGTAGTAGTCGTGGCGAGGATATTTTGGCCGCCTGCGGGTTGCTTTCGGCCACTCAAGCCACAGGGCAGCAGTAGCCCACTACTTTTCAGCCTCTGGGGTGGCGACCATCTGTACCAAAATCTTATCTATTCGCGCCCCGTCCATATCCACTATCTCAAAGTCAAAGCAGTGCCACCTTAGCTTTTGCCCGCTTTGTGGTATATCTTGCAGAAGCTCCAAAATCAGCCCCCCAATGGTGTTGTAGTTGCTCTCGGGCACATAGAGCTCCTCTTTGTCGAAATAGCAGAGCATATCGAACAGAGGGCACTGCCCATCGACCAACCACCCTTGGGAGCCTTGGCGTTTGATGATGTCGGGTTCGTTGTGGGTGTCTTCGATGGAGCCCACCAGCCCTTCCAAAATATCTTGCAGGGTGACAATGCCCTGTATAGAGCCAAATTCATCACAAATCAGGGCGTGGCTCAGGGGCTGCTCTTTCATGCGTTCAAGCACTTTGTAGACGCTCTGGTTTTCGTAAAAATAGGTTGCTGCTACCACCTTGTCCTTCAGAACAAAATCGGGTTGTTCTAGGTCGAATACAATATCTTTGAGCCTAACCACCCCTTTTATCTTGTCAAAACTGCCATCCACCACTGGGTATAGGCTGTGCATCTGGCTCTTTATGGTTGTTCTAATCTCTTCGGAGCTCATGTTTATATCCAGGGCCACCATCCAGGAGCGGGGAGTCATCAGAGAGCTCACCTTGAGGTCTCCCATGATAAATACCCGTTCCACGATATCCTGTTCTACCTCCTGCACCTGGCCATCTTTGGTGCCCTGTTCAATCAGCGATTTGATTTCGGCTTCGGTCACAGTGCTTGTATCGCTCTTAAAGCCAAAGAGATGGAATATAAAAGAGGTGCTTTTTGAGAGTATCCACACCAGGGGTGAGACGACGATGGACAAAAAATACATGGGCCTAGAGACGGCTTTGGCGGCTTTTTCGGCCATGCTCATGCCGATACGTTTGGGGACCAGTTCGCCAAAAATCAGGGAGCAGTAGGTGACTAAAATCACAATCATGGTTTGGGCCATCGGGTGGGTGTAGGCTGCTGGTAGCCCCCACAGGGCGAGTGTGTCGGCCAAGTCGTCGACCAGTGCGCTACCCGAGTAGATACCCGTGAGGATGCCTATGACGGTGATGCCTATTTGGATGAGTGATAGGAATTTGTCGGGTTCTTTAGCCAATTTTAGGGCTGTTTTGGCCGAGTGGCTGCCACGTTTTATCTCTTTGGCCAGGTATGTTTTCCGCACGGAGATGAGTGCAATTTCCGACATTGCTAGAATCCCATTAAAGAGGATAAGCAGTAGGATTATAATTAGTTCGTTCATTGTATTTTATGTAGTAATTTTCAATAGAGTGTAGAGATACCTTCGGCATCTCTCAAAAGTCACCCAAAATTATCTAAAAATAGCCTCGAAAATTGCTCCACAGTTGCGTCTACTCCACATACGAAGAGTTGTCCCAACAGTGAGTGCAAAGTTGCTCCTTGGGCAAGCCTATGGCCTTTACAATATCATCAATATGCTGGAACTTCAACGATGTGAGCTGCAAATGACGACCCATAATCTCCACCATCTCCTTGTATTTGTCGCTTGTGGCATCCACATACTCCAGTAGCTGCTCGTTGCTGAGCTTATCTGTGCCCTCCATATCGCGTATAATACGACGAGTGTAGAGGTCAAAAGTGCTGCGCGAGGTCGAGAAATTCAAAAATCGACACGGGAAAACCAATGGTGGGCAGGCAATACGCATATGTATCTCCTTAACACCCTCCTCTAGTAACTTTACCACATTGTCCTTGAGCTGCGTGCCCCGAACGATGGAGTCGTCCATAAAGACTATACGCTGCCCCGTGGTGAACTCCTTGTTAGGCAGCAACTTCATCTTGGCCACCAGGTCGCGCATCTTCTGATTCTGAGGCATAAAGCTCCGTGGCCAGGTTGGGGTGTATTTTACAAAAGGACGCTTGTAGGGTATGCCCATCTCGTTGGAGTAGCCTATGGCGTGGCCCACACCCGAGTCGGGGATGCCAGCTGCAAAGTCGGGACGGAAGTCACCGTCGGCCTTGGCCATGGCCGCCCCACAACGGTAACGTGTGGCCTCCACATTAACACCCTCGTAGTAGGACGAGGGGTAGCCGTAGTAGACCCACAGGAAGGAACATATCTGTTTGCGAGCCCCAGCGGGCTTAATTTCACGTACCCCGTCGGCACTCATCTGCACAATTTCGCCAGCGCCCAAGTCGCGTACATATTCGTATCCCAGGTTCGAGAAGCTGGAGTTCTCCGAGGCGGCCACGTACCCCTTGTCGTTCTTGCCGATGATGATGGGTGTGCGGCCAAAGCGGTCGCGGGCGGCGTAGATGGCGTGGTCGGTGAGTACCAACATTGAGCAGGAGCCCTGGACCCGCTTCTGTACCGCCTCAATGCCCTCACGGTAGCTGGCCTCCTGGCCTATAATCATGGCCACCACCTCCGTGGGGTTGACATCCGAGGCCGAGAGCTCGGAAAAGTGGTGCTTTTGGGCCAGTAGTTCAGCGGTGAGCTGCTCTATATTTTCGATTCGAGCCACCGTTACAACGGCAAAACGACCTAGATGCGAGGTGATGGTGATGGGTTGTGACTCACAGTCTGAAATCACCCCCACACCCATCTGCGATTCGCCAAAGCGGGGCAGGTCCTCCTCAAATTTATTACGGAAATAGCCGTTTTCGAGCGAATGAATCGAACGGACAAATTTATTACCGTCATAGAAGGCCATCCCTGCGCGTTTGGTACCCAAATGTGAGTGGTAATCTGTGCCATAGAATACATCGTTAACGCATTCGCGGCGTGATACGCATCCAAAAAATCCTGACATTGTTGTTGGTTTTATTAAAAATTTATTTCTTACTTCTTAGAAGCCTGTTTTTAATCTGTTTTCAAAATTTTACTACTGCTATTTTTGAGGCTATTTTCATCGATGATTTGCCGAGATAGTAGTGGACT
>JAVVSB010000042.1:0-14752 GCA_036654415.1 Mucinivorans sp.
TAAAGACAGAGTGGTCGGCCCCACGCGGATTCTGGGCCGTACCAGTCTTGCCGCAAATATCGAGCCCCTCTACTCGAGCTACACTAGCCGTTCCTGCCACATTTACAGCCTGATACATTCCCTCTACAATTGGGTCAAAATAGCGTGGTTCTACCCGAGTGTAGTGCTTTTTATAGAAACGGGCATCGATGGAGTCGCGCCCCTCTATTTTTTTAACAACATGAGGTATCATATAGTATCCACGATTGGCAATGGTGGCCGACAAGTTGGCCATTTGCAGTGGTGTAGTACCCAGTTCGCCCTGCCCAATTGAAAGAGAGATAACCGTTAGTGCACTCCACTGATTACGATAGACCTTATTGTAATGTTCCGAGGTGGGTACATAACCGTTGAGTTCACCTATGAAGTCAGAATCCAACTTACGTCCAAAACCAAAACTGAGCACATATTCGCGCCAAAGGTCAAAGCAGGTAGAGATATTACCCACCTTGCGGTTCTCCAGCAAGTCGCGCAACACATAACAGAAATAGGCATTACAGGAGTTGGCAGTGGCCGTTATCATATTCAATGGCGAAGCATGATGGTGGCACCCTACTCCGCGCCCATAAGGATAACCACCTGAACAGGGGTAGAATGTATCCTCGGGTGTAGCTACCCCTTGCTGCATCCCGATAAGTCCGTTGACCACCTTAAAGGTAGACCCTGGCGGGTAGCGTGCCATAACAGCTCGGTTAAAGAGCGGTTTGGTGGGGGTGTTGACCATACGCATATAGTTATTGCCCCTTTCGCGCCCCACCAACAGGTCGGGGTCGTAGCTGGGCGAACTGGCCATAACCAAAATCTCGCCTGTGGCTGGTTCGATGGCCACCACTGCTCCTATCTTGCCCGTCATCAACTCCTCTGCCATAGCCTGCAAACGAGCATCCAAGGTCGAGACAATGGCCTTTCCGGGCTCTGAGAGAGTGTCGAAACGTCCATGCTGATAGGTCCCTTGAGGACGACCGTAGACATCTACCATCTCAACCTTGACCCCCTTTTTACCTCGAAGCTCCTGCTCATAGGCCTGTTCAATACCGCTCATACCTATATAGTCACCCATACGATAATATGGGTCCTTCTGAATAATACGGTCGTTAACCTCGCTCACATAGCCCAGCAAGTTACCAGCTACCTTGCGCGGATAGGTCCTTACGGTACGGTATTGGGTGTAGAAGCCTTTTACTCGCCTCTCATCGAGTCTAAGTTTTACCTCCTTGGGCAACTGTTTGTAGAGCACCGAAGGTTTACGGCGCGAATAACTGGAGGCTTTATGGAACTCAGTGCTGAACTGTTCCAAGCTCACGCCAATGGTCTCAGCCATACGCAAAGTATCAAAAGGCTCCACATCACGGGGGATAACCACCAAGTCATAACTCTCCTTACTCTGCACCAAAAACTCACCATTGCGGTCGTAAACCTCTCCACGTGGTGGAAACTGCACCTGGAAGCGTAGCGCATTATTACGAGCCGACTCTTTGTAATCACCATCCACAACCTGAATATAGAACAACCGTGCGATGATAACCACCACCACTACCACCAAAACCACAAACAGAGTGCGGTACCGAGCATACTCCTTTTCCATAGTTATATAACCCTACGAGAGAGCAACAGGTGACAAAAATAGATAAGCACAACCGACACAAAGGTGCTAAGCAAGATTTTAAGCGAAGTAAAACCCAAAGAGTAACTCCCCATAGACTCCAACAAGAAAAAAGGCACTGTAAAACAAATAGTCATCAGGGAGATATAGAGCCAAAACTTCTGAGGTCCAAATTTATAGCTACTCGGTACATCTGAGGTTTGGGTGACATCGGCCCCAAAAATCATGGTCGAAATGGTAGGACGTACAAAGCCTAAAAAAGTGCAAACCACAGCATTGACACCACCCGTACCCGAAAGAATATCCATAAAAGCCCCACAGAGAAAACTAATCGAAAGTATCTGCCACCCCTTTATATTCAGAGGCAAAAGCATAATAAACATAATATACACATATACAGCCACATACCCCCCCATAGCAACGCGACTCACCACCAAGTCCTGCAACAAAAGCAGCACCACAAAACCCAATATGTATAACATAACTCGCTGCATTAGTTCGACTCTTTTTGTTCGTTAATATTTGCCTCCAACTTCTGACGTTCTTCTTGGTGAACCAATTTAGTCGCGTACAGGTAATTTAAGCTACTCATGTCGGCAAAAAGCCTCACATTGGCAATGTAATAGGTGGCATTGATAAGCGTAAAATCTTTGACATAGCCGATGGGGATACCCTCTGGAAAGATGTTAGAGTAGGTGGTGGTCTCCACCGTATCGCCAATGGCAATGCCTGCAAATTTGGGTACCTCGGATAGTTGCACAGTCTGAAAATTACCACCGTCCCAACTGATTGACCCCGTGAAATCGGTACCCTTAAGTCGGCCACTGGTACGGAAATCAGCCACATTAAGCACCGACATAGCCACAGAAAAATTGTCAGAACAGTATAGCACATATCCCACCATACCCTTACTGTTACGCAGGGCCATATTAGGCTCAATAGAGTCCTTTAGACCACGGTCTAAAGTAATAAAATTATTGGCCTGGGTATAGCTATTGCGCACCACTCTAGCCACTCGATATGGGTTAATGGTATCAGCCATATAGAGTGCCGTTGTTGTACTGTCACTCGCGCTTAGTAGTTCGGCGAGCTGTGCATGAAGCATGGCGTTTTCCTTGAGTAGGCTCTCGTTTTCACCAAAGAGTGAAAAATAACCATCCACACCAGCCACCATACCATTAAAAGCCCCATCCACAACATGCGAGACGGCAATGGCACGAGCCCGTTGCAAAGGTGTCACCCTAAGATAGTAAGACAGAGCCACCGCCTCCAATACAAGAAACAGCAGCACAAAATATATTTTGCGTAGCAATAATAATAGTTTGTGCATAGACTCCGCCTCCCTGAATTAGCGCATCAAGAATGAAAACTTGTCAATATTTTTGAGCGCGATACCCGTTCCACGAGCCACAGCACGCAAAGGGTCTTCGCAAACGTGGAACTTGATACGAGTCTTCTGTTCCAGGCGTTTATCCAAACCACGAAGCAGGGCTCCACCACCAGCCAAGTAGATACCGTTACTAACCACATCAGAGTAGAGCTCAGGCGGAATCTTCTCCAAAACCTTGAGGATGGCAGCATCCAACTTGGTGAGTGATTTATCCAGCGCAGCGGCAATCTCTTTATACGAAACAGGGACCTCCAAGGGGAGTGAGGTAATAATATTTGGACCATGGACCACATAGTCCTCGGGCACCTCATCTAACTTATCCATAGCCGCCCCCACGGCAATCTTAATCTCCTCGGCCGTACGCTCGCCAACGCGAACATTATGTTGTTGACGCATATAGGTCTGAATATCTTCGGTAAAGACATCACCAGCAATGTTGATGCTCTCGTTGCAAACAATACCACCAAGTGAAATCACGGCCACCTCACTCGTACCACCTCCTATATCGACCACCATGTGGCCCATAGGAGCCTCCACGTCAAGCCCGATACCCAAAGCGGCCGCCATAGGTTCAAAAATCATAAACACTTCACGCCCACCACTATGCTCAGCCGAATCGCGCACCGCGCGAATCTCGACATTAGTGGAGCCCGAAGGGATACAGATGACCATCCGCAACGAAGGCGAAAACATGGAGCCTCGTGTACGAATCATCTTTATCATACCCCTAATCATCAACTCGGCAGCCGTAAAATCGGCTATTACGCCATCACGCAGAGGACGTACAGTCCTTATATTCTGATGAGTACGGCCGTGCATCTTGCGTGCTTGTTGACCAATAGCAACCAATTTGCCAGTCTGTTGGTCAAGGGCCACAATTGAAGGCTCGTCAACTACAATTTTATCATTATAGATAATAATTGTATTGGCTGTGCCAAGGTCCATTGCTAACTCTTGGGTTAGCATCGAAAACATTCCCATTATTTTACTGTTTTTTCTAATGTTTAAAGTGGCGTAGACCTGTTATAACCATAGCCATACCGTTTTTATCGCAATAGTCCACCGTTTCGCCGTCACGTATCGACCCGCCTGGTTGAATAACGGCTGTAATACCAGCCTGATGCGCAATCTCGACACAGTCGGCAAAAGGAAAGAAAGCATCTGAAGCCATAACCGCTCCACTAAGGTCAGCCCCAAAAAGACGCGCCTTGGTGATGGCTTGCTTAAGGGAGTCAACCCTTGAGGTCTGCCCCACTCCGCTACTTATAAGCACCCCATCCTTGGCCAAAACAATGGCGTTACTCTTAGAGTGTTTTACAATCTTATTGGCAAAAATCATATCCGCCATCTCATCTGTAGTTGGTTTGACTTTAGTAACAACCTTAGCCTCACTGTCCACACCTCCAACCTTCATATCGCGCTGCTGAAGCGAAACCCCATTAAGCAACGAGCGAAATTGATACTCCGAACGTGTGCAGGCCTTGGCGCACAAAATAATACGATTTTTTTTGGACTTAAGTACCTCTAGTGCCGCAGGTACATAACCTGGAGCAATAATAACCTCAAAAAAGAGCTCGTTAATCTTACTGGCTGTAGCCTCGTTGAGTGTACGATTACAAATTAACACACCGCCAAAGGCCGACACTGGGTCGCCTGCCAAGGCTGCCTGCCAAGCCTCCAATAAGGAGTCGGCTGTGGCCAAACCACACGCATTGTTGTGCTTTAGAATGGCAAAGGTTGGCTCTTTGGTGAACTCTTCAATGAGGTTCACCGCTGCATCAATATCCAGCAGGTTGTTGTAAGAGATATCCTTACCCCACAACTTATCGAACATGGCATCGAAATCGCCATAGAAGTTAGCCTGCTGGTGAGGATTTTCACCGTAACGCAGTGGTTTAATATGCTGTACACTTTGCTTGAAAACATCGATTTTTTCCACTTGGTTAAAGTAGTTAAAAATAGCGGTGTCGTAGTGCGAACTAACATCGAAAGCTAGGGCTGCAAAGCGACGACGCTGCTCAAAGGTGGTCGAGCAATCCTGATTTTGAAGCATCTCCAAAACCTGGGCATAATCATCCTTGGAAGAGACAATCAAAGTATCCTTAAAATTCTTGGCCGCAGCACGAATAAGCGAAATACCACCTATATCAATTTTTTCAATCACATCTTGCTCAGCAGCACCGCTACTGACGGTCTGCTCAAATGGATATAAATCAACTATCACAAGGTCAATTTCTGGTATTTGGTACTCTTGCAACTGCGCAATATCAGTTGGATTGTCTCTCCGAGCCAAGATACCTCCAAAGACTTTAGGATGCAGCGTTTTAACCCTACCACCTAAAATCGATGGGTAAGAGGTCAGATGTTCAACAGCCTGACACTCCAGACCCAACTCTTCAATAAATGTACGTGTGCCACCAGTCGAGTAGATGGTAACACCTTGTTTTGCTAATTCTTTGATTATCAAGTCCAAGCCCTCTTTATAGAAGACCGAGATAAGAGCTCCTTTAATTTTTTTCATAACACATTTATATTAAAGCGCAAAGTTAGCAAATTTTTAGATTAATTTTGTAGGAAATTATTAAGAATCTGTTTAAATTTGTTACATTACTGTTTTCATGGTTGTTTTTTCGCTGATTACCGCAGATAGTAGTAGACTACAAAGACTAAACAGGAAATAAAGTGCGCAACAAATTTTAAGTAATTTCTCCTCTATGGTTAATTTTTCTTTCGATGAAGCCCTCGAGCTCTACCTCCATGCCCCGCTTGCGGAACTAATGGCCGCCGGTGATGGTCTACGACGCGAGTTACACCCCAACAATGTGGTCACATGGCAGATTGACCGTAATGTCAACATAACAAACGTGTGCGTGAGCGGGTGCAAATTTTGTAATTTCCACTGCAAGCCCCACCAAAAGGAGATAGCCTATATAACCACAATGGAGCTCTATCGAGAAAAGATAGAACAGACCCTAGCCTTAGGTGGCGACCAGTTGCTACTTCAGGGTGGTATGCACCCAAATTTGGGTATCAACTATTATGAAACCCTGTTCCGACAACTCAAAAAAGAGTACCCTACCCTACGCCTGCATGCCTTAGGGCCGCCCGAGGTGGCCTACTTGGCTGACAAGGCGAGCATAAGCGACAGGCAAGCTCTTGAAAGACTTATTGCCGCGGGACTCGATTCACTACCTGGAGCTGGAGCCGAAATTCTCGACACCCAGGTGCGCCGACGTATCTCGCCTGCAAAATGCAGTGCCGAGCGGTGGCTAACTGTTATGGCCATAGCCCACCAGTTAGGGTTAGCCACATCAGCCACTATGATGTATGGCCATATAGAAACGCCCAAACAGAGAATCGAGCACCTCTTTAAAATCAAGGCCCTACAAGAACAACGCCCCACAGAAAGTTACGGTTTCTTAGCCTTTATTGCCTGGCCATATCAAGGCCACGGGACCATCCTTGAACAAGAGGGAGTCACCACCAACAACTCCACCATCGACTACCTAAGGCTTACGGCCATAGCACGTTTAGTCCTCACTAATGTGCCCAATATCCAGGCTTCTTGGCTAACCATAGGTGTCCCCGCGGCACTCATGGCCCTGCACGGTGGAGCAAATGATATGGGCTCTATTATGATTGAGGAGAACGTAGTGAGCGCGGCTGGAGCCCACCACACACTCAACAAGCAGACTATGCCCGAGGCCATCTCCAACGCAGGTTTCCATCCCGAGCAGCGCAACCAGCTCTACCAAAAAGTATAAAACACAAAAAAAGGTGGTAAACTTTGAAAGTTTACCACCTTTTTTTTAAATATCTCTTACAGAATTATTTAGCAGTAGTCGCAGCAGGTTTTACGGCAACGGCTGGTTTTGCAGCACCAGCAGCAGGTTTGATAACATCAACCACCTCAATTTCAAATTTCAGAGCAGCGGCTGGAGCGATAGGGCCTGAACCATTATCACCATAACCCAACTCAGAAGGAATCCAAAGGGTAGCCTTGCCACCTTTACTTAACATAGACACACCTTCATTGAAACCTTTAATCATAGCATTCTCAGTATTTTCGTAACGCATTGGTTCGCCACGGTCGTAAGAAGATTCCAATTTTTTACCCTCCATCGAGTAGAGAACATAGTTCACAACCAAAGTATCGCCCAAAACAGCTTTGTCACCTTGACCTGCTTGTTCAACTTTATAAACCAAACCTGTTGCACTCTTGGTAACACCATCTTCGCCTTCGGCTTTCTTCATAAATTCAGCAGCAGCAACTTTGTTCTTGTTTGCACGACCAGTGGTCATATAATAACGGATATACTCACCTGACTCCTCAGGAGTCATCTTAGCTTTTTTAGCAAATACGTCTCTAACGGCCTGAGCTACGATATCAACATTAAGCGTTGAATCGAACTGAAATAGGCCATTACCGAAGTCAACACCGATTGCATACGCAACTGAGTCAGTGTCAGTTTTGATTGTGGTACTACCAGAACCACATGAAGTGAAAGCAGCTGTAAGAACAACAGCCATCATAAGAATTGTCTTTTTCATTTGTTTTTGTTTGTTATTATTGGTTTTTAAATTTGCTTTGGGCCCGCAAAGGTACAATAGTTTTTCTCATTTGCAAAATAATTTAACTACCTCGTTGTTGGGCACTTGTTGTTGCTTACCAGTGTTAATGTTTTTGATGGTTACCATTTGGCTCGCTATCTCGTCTTGCCCCATAAATATCATATATTCAATACCTTTTTTTGTGGCATAGTCAAACTGCTTTTTGAGCTTATCACTACTTGGGTATATCTCGGTGGCCACTCCTGCCTGGCGTAACTGACCAAGCAAAGAGAGTGCCGCTTTTTCTTCGGATGGACCAAAATTGACAAACAAAGCCCTTGGCCCACGTAAAGCCTCAGCAGGAAAGAGCCCCAGCCCCAACAGCACATCATATATGCGGTCGGCCCCAAAACTAATACCTACACCCGAGAGACCGCTCAGCCCAAAAATACCCGTAAGGTCATCATAACGTCCCCCACCACAAATACTTCCAATCTCCCAATCCAAGGCCTTGACCTCGAAAATAGCCCCTGTATAGTAGTTTAATCCACGAGCCAAAGAAAGGTCAATTTGCAACTCAATGGGAGTTGAAGCGGTGTAGGCCAAAATGGTTTTCAACTCCTGCACACCCTTTAGGCCAATTGGCTGTTCGACCAATATCTGCTCTAAAGAGGCTATCTTTTGCTCGTTACTACCCTTTAATAATAGTATAGGCTGCAACTTGTCGATAGCCTCTTGGCTAAGACCACGTTCCAAAAGCTCGGTATTCACATTTTCAAGCCCTATTTTGTCCAACTTGTCAATGGCCACCGTTATATCTGTCATCTTATCAGCAAAACCTATATAACCAGCTATGCCATAGAGAATTTTACGATTATTCATCTTCAACACCACTCGCACACCCAACCGTTCAAAGACCTGGTAGACAATCTGGACCAACTCCATCTCGCACAACAATGAGTCTGTGCCCACCACATCCACATCACACTGTGTGAACTCGCGATAACGCCCTTTTTGAGGGCGGTCGGCACGCCACACAGGCTGAATTTGGTAACGTTTGAAGGGAAAAGTCAACTCATTCTGGTGCTGCACCACATAACGCGCAAAAGGAACGGTAAGGTCGTAACGCAACCCTTTGTCGCTAATGTTAGAAGCCTTTGACAACTCCGCGATATCCATCCCTCCAGCATAATCACCGCTATTGAGCACCTTAAAGAGCAGCTTGTCTCCCTCATCACCATACTTGCCCAACAGAGAGCTCAAGTTTTCCATAGCGGGGGTCTCAATGGCCTGAAAGCCATAGAGCTCAAAAATCGAACGTACGGTTTGAAAAATATAGTTGCGGCGTGCCATCTCCACCGGCGAAAAATCACGCATACCCTTAGGAATAGAAGGTTTCATAGTTTTTGTCTAATTTTTTAAGAATGCAAAGTTAATGAAATTTTCTTGGGACACAATAATATTGCAAAGGGCTTGGTGGAATCAAAAAAAATATCTAATTTTACACACTTAAAAAAGCGAGTAATAAACCGACGATGTCGCTCAAAACAGGCGACTATTATAACTATGATTGACCAAAAAGACGAAACAACTCAGAAAGAAGAAGTGGCTGAACACCACGAAAAAATTTTGAAAGTTAACATCGAGGAGCAGATGAAGACAGCTTATATCGACTATTCAATGTCGGTTATTGTCTCACGTGCCTTGCCCGATGTACGTGACGGGCTAAAACCAGTCCACAGGCGTATCCTATACGGTATGGCCAACGAACTGAGCCTCTATTCAGATAAACCTTTTAAGAAATCAGCCCGTATTGTGGGTGATGTGATGGGTAAGTTTCACCCACACGGTGACAGTTCAGTCTATGATGCAATGGTGCGTATGGCTCAGGAGTGGAGTATGCGTTATATGTTGGTTGACGGCCAAGGTAACTTCGGCTCGGTGGATGGCGACAGCCCCGCTGCTATGCGTTACACCGAGGCCCGTATGCGCAAAATCACAGATGAGGTGATGGCCGACATGGAAAAGGAGACTGTGGATTACACCCTAAACTTCGACGACACCATCCCCGAACCTACGGTGCTGCCAACACGCATCCCACTGTTGCTGGTTAATGGAGCAAGTGGTATTGCCGTTGGTATGGCTACCAACATGCCTCCTCACAACCTAACGGACACTTTAAATGCCATTTGTGCCTATATCGACAACCCCGACATTCCCATCGAAGAGCTTATACCTATTATTAAAGCTCCAGACTTTCCAACGGGTGGTATCATCTACGGTTATGAAGGAGTCAAGGAGTCATATATGACTGGTCGTGGACGTGTGGTTATCCGTTCTAAAACCGAAATTGAACACACCGCCAGCGGGCGCGAGTGTATCATTGTAACCGAAATCCCCTATCAGGTCAACAAGGCCGAAATGATTAAGAAGATAGCCGACCTTATCAACGACAAAAAAATTGAGGGTATTAGCTATATTAACGACGAGTCGGACCGCAACGGGATGCGAATTGTGATGATTCTCAAATCGGATGCTGTGGCCAGCGTAGTACTCAACACACTCTATAAATACACCCCTCTGCAATCAACCTTCTCGGTCAACAATATTGCTCTGGTGGCTGGTCGGCCAAAGGCTTTGAACCTAAAGCAACTCATAAAATATTTCGTCCGTCACCGCCACGATGTGGTTGTACGTCGCACACAATTCGATTTGCGCAAGGCTCAAGAGCGGGCCCATATTTTACTTGGTCTACTCATTGCTCAGGACAACATTGATGAGGTAATAGCCATTATTCGTGCCGCTAAAACACCAGACGAGGCCAAGGACGCACTCGTTGTGCGCTTTGAACTCTCGGATGTTCAGTCGCAAGCCATAGTCGATATGCGCCTAAGGGCACTGACAGGGTTGGAGCGCGAAAAACTTCAAGCCGAATATGACGAGCTTTGCCGTATGATAGCCTACTACAACGAGCTATTGGCCAGCGAGACTATGCAAATGCAAGTAATTAAAGATGAACTTTTGGAGGTTCAACAAAAATATGGCGATGAGCGACGTTCCGAAATAGTGCTCAGTGCTGATGACTTTAACCCTGAAGATTTTTATGCTGACGAAGATGTTGTAATCACCATCTCGCATATGGGTTATATCAAGCGCACCCCGCTCACCGAATACCGTACTCAGAGCCGTGGCGGTGTGGGGAGTAAAGGTAGTGCCACACGCGACGAGGACTTTATCGAGCACCTCTATGTGGCCACTATGCACAATACAATGCTCTTCTTTACCGAAAAAGGACGTTGTTTCTGGCTTAAGGTCTACGAGATTCCCGAGGGGACAAAGACTTCAAAGGGACGTGCCATCCAAAATGTGGTTCAAATTGAGACCGATGATAAAATCAAGGCCTACATCAACGTTAAACATCTTGATAATGAAGAGTATGTCAACAATAACTTCATTATAATGTGTACCAAGGACGGCATAATCAAGAAGACATCGCTGGAGGCCTACTCTCGTCCAAGGGGCGTAGGTGTGAATGCCATCACCATCAAAGATGGTGACCAACTTATTGATGCACGCCTAACCAGCGGCTCGGCTCAAGTGGTCTTGGCAGCACGCGGGGGTAAATCTATCCGTTTTGAGGAGGACAAAGTTCGTGCCATTGGCCGTACAGCGGCGGGGGTTCGTGGTATGGATATCGAGCAGGGCGATGAGCTGATTGGGATGCTCACTGTTGAACCCGATAGCCATAACGATATATTCGTTGTCACCGAAAACGGAATGGGTAAGCGCAGCGACATTGAAGAGTATCGTGTACAATCACGTGGCGGCAAGGGTGTCAAAGCACTCAACGTAACCGAAAAAACAGGCAAGTTGGTTTCGATTCAATTGGTCAGCGACGAAGATGACATGATAATAATCAACCGCTCAGGGCTCACCATCCGTATGCGCGTAGACGAGATTCGCCAAACAGGACGTGCCACTCAGGGAGTCAAAGTCATTAACCTACGTAATAACGACACTATTGCCAGCGTTATAGCTGTTCCCAGAGGTGAGGATGAAGAGGTTGGTGTAGAAATTACACCTATCGAAACAGAAGCAGTAACAGAAGAATAATCATCACAAAAATTATAAACTTATGAAAAAACTACTAATCGCCCTACTCTCATTGGGCACCTTGACAGCAGTGGCCCAAACTCCTAAAGAGCTTGAAGCATTGACAAAAAAACTTGCTAAAAACACCGAACTAACCCAAGATGCCAAAAAGTCTTCGACGGTGGGTGTGTGGGTTGACCGCGCTAATATTTTGGTGGATATTTCCAAGGCCTATACATCTAAGTTGATTGTGGGCTTCACCGTTGACCAAATAACTCCAATAGTTGGGGCTCCTGAAAACACCGAAGAACAGACCATCAGTGGCGTCACTTATACTAAATACTCCTACCAAAATTTCGATTTCTGGGTTGATGCAAACGGGAGTCTTATGTTCTGGAAAGTAAAAACAGAGTTAGTTCCAGGTGCATTGGACAAGGCTTACGAGTCGCTGGTAAAAGCAAAAGCCATTAATGCAAAAGAGTTTACAAGCAAGGCTGTTATCGCCACTTCAAACCTTGCCAATGAGTTCCAGACTAAAGCGATGGCCTTCTATTCACTCCAGGAGTACGAACCAGCAGCCAAAGCCTTTAACGGTGCGGCTATGACTTCAGAACTCACAGGCGACATCGACACCACAATGATTTACTACTCGGCCATTGCCTCTTTCGATGGTGGTAAATATGAGGAGGCTCTACCGAAGTTTGAAAAAACACTCTCGCTAGGTTACGAACAAGACGGTATGCTCTATTATTACGTGGGTGAGTGCCAAAACAAGCAAGGCAAAGTAAAAGAGGCTATTGAGACCTTTGAAAAAGGATTTGAAAAATATCCTCAAAGTGCAGCCATTGTTGGTACACTCATCAACCTCTATTTAGGCTCAGACGGAGACCCTAAAAAATTAGTATCACTCATTGAGCAGGCTCAAACACTTGACCCAGCCAATACTTCGCTATACCTGGTTGAAAGCACCATCTACGACAAATTGGGCGATTCAGAAAAAGCGTACCACGCTTTAGACAAAGCTATCACAGCCGACTCAACCTACTTTAATGCCTACTACAACTATGGTATCTATAAAGTTATGGAGGCTGACAAGAAACGTGTAGAGGCTGAAAAGCTGGACCTAAACGATGTTAAAGGCTACAATGCCCTTCTAGACCAAGCTATTGCTTTTCAAGCCGAAGCCATTGTAAAGTTGGAAAAAGCATTTGAATTGGCCCCAGAGAGTCCAACCGTTATCGACCTGCTACGTCAACTTTACTTCCCTAAACGAGACGAGAGCCCCGAAATGATGGCCAAATACAACAAATTTTTGGAACTAAGCAAAACGGTAAGCGAACAGAAATAGCCTACCGTGTAGATGACTCTAAGAGAGTTTGCTGTACAATTCACAGCAAACTCTCTTTTTTGATACGTTTTTTGTTGATTGATAAAATTTCACTACCTTTGTGCCACTTATCCGAAACGACGAGACTCTCGAGATAGAGTACAGCCTAATAAAGGAGTTTCTCCTGGGGTTCAATTACGTCTGTGGGATGGTAAGCTTATCTATCGGACAACGTTCTGATTCTAAAAAACAAAAAAATGGCAACTAAAATCCGCCTATCACGTCATGGTAAAAAAGGCTATGCCTTCTATCACATTATTGTGGCCGACAGCCGCTCGCCTCGCGACGGTAAATTTATCGAAAACTTGGGTGTTTATAACCCCAATACTAATCCTGCAACCATAGAGCTAAACTTTGAACGTGCTCTCTACTGGATATCTACTGGCGCACAGCCAACCGACACCACTCGTGCCATCCTTAGCCTTAAGGGTGTTATGATGATGCACCACCTCAATGGCGGTGTAACAAAAGGGGCTTTAACTCAAGAGCAGGCTCAGGCTAAATTTGACAAGTGGATTGAGAGCAAAGAGGCTGAAAGGGCCGCAGAAAAAGCTGCAACCTTGGGAGCCAAGAATAACGATGCCAAAGCTCGTTTGGCTGCGGAAACCAAAGTAAAAGAAGTGAAAGCTGCGGCCATAGCTGCTAAATTGGCCGAAGCTGCAAAGGCTGAAATGGCCGCTCAAGCTGAAGCTGCACCTGCAGAAGTAGCCACAGAAGAGGTTGGCACAGAAGCAGTTGCCGAGTAAAAAAGATGCAAAAAAACGACTACAACCAGCGTGCCCAGGCTGCCATTTCGACAGAGAATATGGTCGGTCAAATCAGCAAAGTCTATGGGACATCAGGTCAATTAGTCGTTAAACTTTGGGATACATTCTCGGATGATATGGCGGAGTTGCTATGGGTCGATATCGACTCCTTGGCGACTCCGCTTTTTGTTAAATCTTTCACACCGCAAGGGCAAAGTAAGGCCATTATGGTTTTTGAAGATTTTGAAGACGAGAAAACAGCTACCACACTTGTGGGGCTAAAACTCTTTAGCGAACTGGTTGAACCTGGTTCGGATGAAGAGGAAGAGGATGAATGGGGATTTTTGATAGGCTTCGCCTTGGTGGATGCCACCACAGGTAAACAGGGGATAATTACTGGTTATCAACACAATGAACTTAATCCATTGTTGGAGGTTAATTTCTCAGGCACAGAACATCTATTGCCCATTGATGAGGAACTCATCACCAAATTCGACAAAGGTAAACGTAAAATAACACTTACCTTGGCTCAAGGTATATTTGATTTGTAATTAGTATAGTCTATCTTTTATTATTGCTGTCCGGTAAAACTTAAATTGCCATAATTTATCATGCGAGAATGCCGTGTATAAGCATTTTTGCATGAATTTTCAAAAAGCAAGCCCCCTAAATCATATAAAGCAGGTTTTGGAGTTGACAAACTACGTTTTGCGATGGTTTTTAGCTATCATATTTGATGGTTTATGCTCGATATTCTCGCAAGACAAGCTACGTGTAGCACAATTCCCCTCAATTAAGCTATTCGGCTGTCCGGTAAAACGTCTTTTTTGTTAATCGTCGTTATTCTGGTTGATTAATAGCTATCAGCAAAGTCAAATAATAATGAAGAAAGGTGGATTAGCCCTATCTTAGTTGCGAGAAAAGTTTTACCGGACAGTAATAAT
>JAVVSB010000043.1:0-14191 GCA_036654415.1 Mucinivorans sp.
AATGAAATTATGGAGTTGGCCCAGGAAAAAGGTATCACTGTGCAGTATGTGCCAACTGAAAAGCTTGATTTCCTGACCCGTCGCAACAACCACCAAGGTGTGGTGGCAGTGGCTCCCGCCATCGAATATGCTGATATAAACGCCATCTTAGAACTTATCGAACAGAAGGAGACTCCCGCTCTGATTTTGGCACTTGATGGGGTTACCGATGTGCGCAATTTTGGAGCTATTGCCCGCTCGGCCGAGTGTGCAGGGGTTGATGCTCTGATTGTTTCGGCTAAAAATTCGGCTCCAGTCAATGCCGAGGCTATGAAATCTTCGGCTGGAGCTTTGTCTATCGTGCCTGTGTGCCGCGTTGGTAGTATGCGCAACACGCTTAAGAGTCTACAGATGGCTGGTCTTACCATGGTTGGTGCCACCGAAAAAGCACACACTTTGCTTTATGAAAGTGCTCTCACTGGTCCTACTGTCATTGTTATGGGCGGTGAGGAACGCGGTATTTCGAGTGAAATACTCAAGATGTGTGACATACAGATGGCTATCCCTTTACTTGGCAAGATTGGTTCACTCAATGTTTCGGCCGCCGCTGCTGTTATGCTGTTCGAGGCCATGCGTCAACGATTTGAAGCCATAGAGTAATAGAAGTATGTAGAGTAAAAGAGTTGGCTGCCCATTTTTTAATGGACAGCCAACTCTTTTTTTATTTTTTTGTACGGTAGCGTGCCTTGAAGTTGCCCTTGTGGATACCCAGTAACTTTGATTTTATCAATTGCTTGCGTAGGGGCGAGAGGTGGTCCACAAACAGTTTTCCATCCAAGTGGTCCAATTCATGTTGGGTCACACGAGCCCAAATGCCTGTGAAATGTTCTTGCTGTGGTTGCCAATTTTCATCAAAATATCGCATTGTCACCTCGGCAGGTCGCTCCACCATTTCCGTTATTCCAGGTACGCTCAGACACCCCTCTTTATAAGGACACAAATTTTCGGAGCTCTCCACAATTTCGGGATTAATAAATGTGCGACGAAAAACTTCTGTGTCGTTGTTGACCATATCTTCATCGTCATACTCGGTCAAATCGACCACAAACAGACGGATAGCCACACCTACCTGCGGTGCGGCTAGCCCCACCCCGTCGGCAGCTGCCATGCTTTGATACATATTTTCGATGAGCGTGTCTAGGTGCTCATGTTCGGGGGTCACACTATGGCACTCTTGGCGCAAAACATCGTTGCCATTGACATAAATCGGTAAAATCATCTCTCTTTGCGTTTTTGTCTGCTTACTAAGGCAAGCCCAAAACTTGCCTTAAGCAAAATAAAATAAATACAAAGGTAGTGAAATTTTATCTGTTTTTAAGATTTCTTTGCAGTGGCCTAGAATACAGCGGTTTAAAAAACTTCGAGCAGTTGTGGGAAAAATTCTTCAAAGGTGGTGCCTTTTAATGCTCTAAGTACCTCATACTCTTTGAGTTTTTCTACCAAAGCAGGAGTGTAACTCATCCCTTTATCTTCTTGCTGGGCCAGCAGAGCCTCGTATTGCGTTTGATTCATTGAGCTGGCTCTAAGTCGTAGGCTCACGGCATTTGCAATTTCATCTCCTACGTATTGATGTAGGGGAAAGTCTATGGGGGTAAAAATCGAAGCCGTTGAGTCTACTTTTTGGCTATATTTCTCTACCAAAGGAGTGATGAATGAGTGGCTAAATTCATACCACACTGAACTTTCAAGAGCGGCTCGGTTTATGTATGTGGTGCTGTCGGTGGCCATTAGTGCGTATACCTTTATTGTGCCATCGGCCTGTGCCACGCTTTGATGGTGGTTCTCTTTGAGCAGTGGTACAATCACCAAGTGGTAGCTCTCTTGCGTGCTGCCCATGTAATTCTCCATCACCCCTATCCAATCCACACCTTCTGCCTGAGCCACTGTAGCGTCTATGATACCCTTGAAGGTGTCTCTGTTTCCTGTCCAATAGCGGTCAAAGCCACTTTTTTGGGCAAATAGTCCCATGGCCTGTCGCAGTATCTCCAGATTCACCACTCCACCAGCACGGTCTATTAAACATTTTGAATAGGTAGAGGTTTGGCTTAGTGATTGTGGCTGCGCGAGGTGGAGCATAAAGGCCGCTGGGGCGTGGCAGTTGCTTTTTGACAAATTATGGGTCAACTCTACCGCATCGAATGAGTCGAATGACAAGAATGATGTGGCCAAGGCTTGGGTGTAGGCGTTTTTAAATGGAGTTTCGTTTTGTCCCTCGATAATTTCAATGGCACTTAGAAGCTCCATTCGAGGGTCAATTGAGATGGTCAGTTTTCCCAATGTTTTTTCGATTGGTTGCAATGTTTTTGCAAAAGTTGTTGAGCATAAGATTAAGCTCAAAGCGAAGAAAATGATTTTTTTCATTACATTAATAATTTAGTTATGGTTTGTCATATAACTAAGCAACAACCGTGCCAAAGTACGTAGTGTATTGATTGTCAGTGGAATACATCCTTTGGCGTATTTGTGTAATGTCTAAATATTGGACAACAGGTGTCAATAAATTATACTCTTTGGGTTTCTGCTTGTGTCATTAAGACGCGGTGACCTTGAGTATTGGATTCTTAAAAGAAAAAAATCTGTCTATGGGTAATAGACAGATTTTTGTTATTCATCTCGTTCTTGCTCGGCGAGCTTTTCGGGCAGTTCTTTACTGGATTTAAGCCCCATCGAGCGGAGTGTTTGCGCTTGTCGGATAAGGTTTCCTGGGCCACCGCTGAGTTGTCCCAGGGCCTGGTCATAGCTCTGTCGCGACCGCTCCATATATCGTCCCACCTCAAGGAAAGTTTCGGAGAAGGTGACAAATTTTTCATACATTAAATTCCCGCGGCGGACAATTTCCTGTGCGCTTTTGCTCTGCATCTCCATCTTCCATAGGTCGGCCATCATCCTCAGACAGGCTATCAGGTTGGTGGGGCTGATGAGCATTATCCTCTTGGCATAGGCCTTGGACCACAACTCCGCATCGCTCTGCACGGCCAGCATATAGGCTGGTTCTATGGGCACAAACATCATGGTAAAGTCCAGCGAGGTGGCTATATTGTCGTATTGTTTCGACGCCAATGAGTCCACATGAGCATAAATAGAGCGCAGGTGTTCCTTTAGGAAAGCCTCGGCCTGCTCGGCTGTGGTGGACGAACAATATCCCTCGTAGGCTATTAGCGACACCTTGGAGTCGATGATTATGGTACGGTTGTCGGGCAGGTGCACTAGCACATCTGGGCGTAGTTGACGCTGAGTTTCGGGGTCGATAATTGTGGCTTGCAACTCATATTCGCGTCCCTTGGTGAGCCCCGATTGTTGTAGTATACTCTCCAAAATCATCTCACCCCAATTACCCATCTTCTTTACATTACCCTTTAGTGCGCGGGTTAGGTTATTGGCCTCGACTCCCACGCGTGCTGTCTGCTCCAGCAATTCGCGTACTTGGGCCTCCAGCGAGCTACGTTGTTTTGTCTGTTCGGTGAGCGACTCCTCAACTCTCCGTTTAAAACTCTCTATACTTAACCCTAGCGGCTTTAACACTGCCTCTATGTTGACTTGGTTACTCTGCGTGAACTTGGCACTTTTGTTTTCGAGGATGTCGTTGGCCAACTTCTCAAATTGCAACTGTGCTCTGTTTTGCAGTTCGGTCATCTGTTCCATCTGAGTGGCGAGTTTTTGGCTTACCGCCTCGTTGCGCTCTTTCAGGGTGGCCACTTGGGCCGTAAGGGTGAGGTTTTGCTCTGTTAGTTGCTGCCTTTGGTCTTGCAACTCTTGGGTCGTGGCCTCTGCTCGTTCACTCTGGGCTACCTCCACAGCCAAGCGTGTCTTAGCCTGAGCCATCTCTGCTTGTAGCTCATCTATCGCTTTACCTTTTCGATTAACCACCCACAAGCCCATTGTGGTGAGCAGTGCAAGGGCCACGGCCAAGATTATGATAATAAAAATCTCCATAGCCACAAAGATAGTTATTTTTATCTTTGGCTATGGAGATTTTTTGAGATGATAAAGTTCTGTTATTCGCTCTTTATCGATTTAACTGGGTTGGCTGTGGCGGCGTAGTATGTTTGCCCCAGCACGGTGAGCATGGCCACTACGAAGGCCACGACTCCAGCCAAGGCAAATATCCACCAACTTAGTGGGGTGCGCACAACGAACTGTTCGGCCCATGTTGTCATCACATACCACACCGGTACAATGGCGATGGCAAAGGAGATAGCCAACCATTTGAGGAATCCTTTTGCAAGCAGCACAATCACTTGAGTCACTGTCGAGCCATAGACCTTGCGTATGCCTATCTCTTTGCGGCGGCGTTCCACCGAGTAGCCCACCAGCGCGAATAACCCCAGGCAGCTAATGACCACGGCCAGCAGACTAAAACTCGTTAGACGATTTTCAAATAATTGATGTTTCTCGTACACCTGATTGAACATCTCGTCCATAAAGCGCCCTTCGTAGATTTCGTCGGGGAAAATATCATTAAAGCTTTTTTCTATAAAGTTTAGTGTCTGCTTCATACCATCACTTTGAATACGAATCATGGCATTACCATAGGGGTTGGGCCCTTCGAACCAGATGGAACCTATAACCAAGGGGCCAGCCTCTGTTGTGAGTGAGGAGTGTTGAAAATTTCTGAACACACCCAGCAGGTTGCGATATGGAAATGTTAAACCTGGAATTTTGGCGCGCAGTTGTTTTGCAAAAGTTTCGTTGACTACATATTTACCCCAACCCATCGTACGTACATTGGTAGGTGAGATAGAATCTCCCTCCAACATCTTTATACCACAGGTGGCCATACCATTCTCGTCCATGCTCATAACCATGGCGTTTGACTTTTCGTCTTTACTTTCGCCCCAAGAGACGGTTGTCATTGAACCAACCCTCACAGGTGCTTGTTGCATGTAGGCTACATTGACTACCTTGGGGTTGGTCAACAGTGTCGAACGAAAAGCCTCCCATTTGGGTCCCATAAAGGTGTTGCCGCTGACCACAAAGATATTTTCGCGGTTGTATCCTAAATCCAAGTTACTCATATAACGCATCTGTTTATTTATATACAGGGTCGAGGCAGTAAGTGCAATGGCGATGGTAAACTGAAGTACAATCAGGAAGTTACGCACTCCCACCATATGCAGATTACCCCCCTGTTGCGAACCTATGGCCTCCAGTGGACGCAGTCGCGTCAGAGCCAGTGCGGGGAAGATACCCGAGAGTATCCCGCTCAGTAGTGGTAGGGCTCCAAAGATGACTAGGGTGCTCTCCCAATTGAGTTCAAAGGGAACCGTCATCCCCAAAAACGATGGGTAGAGTGGTTCCAGGGCCATAGCCAGCACAAAACCACTCACGGCCGATAGTTCGGTTAGTAGCCAAGAGTCGAAGATAACAAAGCCCACCAGAGCTCGCCTTTGAGCCCCCATTATGGCCTTGATGCCCATGGCACGTATGACCTCAGTGGAGCGGGCGGTGTAGATGTTGATGTAGTTGATAATGGCTATAACAAGTATTAGTGTAGCGATTAGACCCAACACCGTTAGTGCATCCATGTTACCCGAACTTTTGGCATTGTTTGCCATCACACCCGAGAAGTAAATATCCTTAAAAGGTAGTATTGATGGCGTATTGTCATTGTTCAATTTCTTGAGAGCCTCATTTATATCAGTTCCATTAAACTGAGACCTGCTCTTTACTACTTCCATGGCGTATTTGGGCTTAAAAGCCACAGGGTCAACGCTATTGTTTAGGCGTATATAAGCTTCATAGGACCAGTTATTCCAACGTTCCAGGTTGTAGCCTCCGTTGTCGCCGTAGCACATCTTGTTGTAATATCTCAGGTTGACTACTATCTCTGGTGCTATGGTCGAGTTCGCGGGTACGTCCTCCATAAGGGCTGCAATTTGCACAGGGCACTTGCCAATGATATTCAATCCACGTCCCACCACATCCAATGTGCCGAATAGTCGCATGGCCACCTGTCGGCTAATAACCACATTGTTTGACCCCCTCAGAGGGTTTGTGTCGCCCGAGAGTATCTTAAATGGGAAGACCTTAAAGAATGTTGAGTCTACCGTGGTTATGTCTATGTTGAGTCTGTTGTTGGTGGCCAGCCCCACGGTCTCTACTTTCTGTTGCCACTCCTTACCAACCAAGGTCGAGGTCTCTACCTCTGGCATTTTCGAGGCCATCTCAGCTAGGGGAGCTGGGCATACGGCGCCCATATTGGACTTCTCAACATTGCATTGGTAGACCTGTTCCATTGAGTCCGCGTAGACACCTTTGTCGTGGTTCAGCTCACCCATAATGTAGAGGTACATAATAATTACGGCTGCAAAGCCGAGTGTCAACCCCAGGTAGTTTACAAAGAACGAAAGAGGACGGTTTTGTTTGTTCCGATAACTCTCAATAATCATTTTGCCTAACATAATTGTATTTTTTGTATAAAGTTGTAATGTTTGTAATGTTATATGTCAATAGTAAAAATTATATACTATTTTTTGAGTGTAATGGCTGGAGGCACCATCATCGCTTGGTAGGCCTGCCAAAAGATTGTGGCAGAGGCTACCAATAGGGCCACCAACCCCGATATTATGTAGACCATGGGGCTAATCGAGATTCGGTATGGGAAATCTTTGAGCCACATGCCACACAGGTACCATATTGCGGGTATGGCCACCACATAGGCCACCACCACGATTCTCTCTCCGTTGAGGTGGTAATTATCGACTGTGAACTGCTCGCGGGTGTAGAGGCTCAGCAGTATGACGAACATCAGAGCCAGGGCAAAACCAAAGATAGTGACAAAGGTATAGAGCTTATTACGCCCCAAAAAATTGATAAATGATTTGATATTAAACATCGCGCGTTGGTGCTTCTATTTAAGTACTAATACTTCGTTTGTGCCGTATGTTTCGTAGGAGCTCACAATCACCTTTTCACCAGCTTTGAGTCCATCCAACACCTCGTAGTATTGTGGATTTTGGCGACCAATCTTCACAGGGCGGCGAATGGCGCGTCCGTCTTCCACCACATAAATCCATGCTCCGCCAGTGGTCTGGTAGAAGGCTCCGCGTGGGATGATAATACTTTGTGTGGGTTGTCCCAATTCCAGGTTGATATAGTAGGTCTGTCCCGAGCGGATATTGTCGGGGCGTTCAGCAGTGATATACATCCAGGTACGGAACTGTCCATTGCGCACCTCTGGAAAGACCTTACGTACCACCAAGTCAAACTTGTCGCCACCGCGTTCAAAGGTGCCCGTTAGCCCCTCGCGTACACGGTCGATATAGTGCTCGTCAATCATGGCCTCGATTTTGTAGTTGGTTAGGTCGTTAATTTGGCCTATTTTGCTACCCGAATTTACATTCTGCCCCAGCACTACGTCCAGCAGCCCTAGCTCTCCATCGATGGGCGATTTTACGTTTAAGTTGTCGATACGTTGGCGCACCAAGACCATATTACGCTGCATAGATTCAAGGTTTATCTCCATGTTAACCACCTGAAGGGCGCGGAATATGGAGTCCTGCTTCTGGCGTTCCACCACCAGCTCGGCACTTTTTTTTGCCAGTTCATAATCTTCGCGAGCCTGTATACACTCCTCTTTGGCCATTAGTTTCTCGGCATATAGAGCTTGGCTCTGCTCATATTTGCGACGTTTGCGCTCCACGTCCATGTCCAGACTCAACCGCTCCTTGCGTATATTGAGTTTGTCCTGCTCCATGGTCACGCGGGTATTACGCAACATATTCTCCTTTTCGGCCAAATTGGCCTCACTGTCCAAGATTTGGATATTGAGTTGAGTGTTGCTCATGCGCACAATCACGTCGCCCTTATGTACTGTGGCCCCCTCTTCAACCACTTTTTCCTCTATTATACCGCCCTCCAATGGTGTGAGTTGTACGGTGCTGATGGGTTGCACCACGCCATTCACGCGTACATAGTCGTTAAAGAGCCCTTGCTCTGCCGTCTCGATGGTCACGGTGCGGCTATCAACCTTCAGGGTCGAGCTGTGGTCAGCAAAGATAAGCCAACTCCCCACAACAATTAGAAATAACCCCCCAGCAATATAGGGTATGTGTTTGCGTTTTAGTCCTTTTTTTTGTTCAATTTTACGGTCCATGATGTTTTATTTTTATTTGTTTATTCTGTTTTTATTGATTTAATTGGATTTTCGGTTGCCGAGTGGTATGATTGTGCTGTGACTGTAAGTACGGTTATGGCCCCCACAATCAGTAGCGAAAGGGCAAATATCCACCAGTAGATTGAGGTGTGAAAGGCAAAAGTAGATAGCCACTCATTCACTCCAAACCATGCAGTAGGCAGGGCGATAAGAAAGCAGATGATGGTTATGAGCAGGAATTTACGGTTAAACCGCCATAGCACCTGCCACACCGTTGAACCATAAATTTTGCGTAGCCCTATCTCGCGGCGGCGATACTGAGTCTCGAAAACCACCAGGCCAAAGACCCCTACCAGAGAGAGCACGATGGCTACCATGGAAAATAGATTAATCAGGCGAGAGAGGTTCTGCTCTTTAATGTACTGTTCTTGGAGAGCCTCGTCCATTAGAGAACAGCTAAACTCTTCATCCATTCCCATTTGCGTGTAGCTCTTTTCCATAAACTTATAGACCTGCTCTATATTTTCTTCTCCGCCCACTCTGACATAGACTGTGGTGGCTAGTCTGGAGAGGTACAGGGCAAAGGGCTCGTAGCTGTTGTATAGGGCTCGGGCATTTAGGTTTTCGCAAATACCCACACACAGGAACCTACCGCCGTAGGTGGAGTCAACTTTTATATTATACATTTGGGCAGCTATTTTGTTGACTATTATCTTCGATGGTGCCTGATTTGGACTGGAGTCATAGAATATTCCACTGATTTCGGGGTGGATGTCTTGGAGCTCACCGTCTATAAAATCGCGTCCTTGGATGATGGGGATGCCAAAAAAACGTAAGAAATTTGTCTGTACGGGTAGCATCTGCATCTGAATGGTGTCGCCATTGACATTCAAGTTGGCAGACAAGCCGTAGCCACTACCCAACATTTGATGCGAATAGGTCACACCCTTTACTGTTGGGTTGCCGCGCAGTATTTGGCTAAAACGCTCCATCTCGTTGGGCGAACCATTGAACTGAGCTTGTAGTACATTATCTTTATTAAAGCCTAAAGCAAAGGTGCGTAAGAAATTGTTTTGCAGGGTGATAAATAGTGCCACAATAATAAGTCCTATTGAGACCACATACTGAAACCCGATAAGCACCGAGCGTAACCACTGTCCACTACTGCTCCCCATTCCACTACCCTTGAGCACTTGAGCTGTCGAGAAACGGGTACAGTATAGGGCTGGGTATACTCCCGCCACAGCTCCCACCACGATGGCTAATAGGGCCGAGAAAATCACCACTTCTAGGTTGTCTTGCAGAGCTGTCGAGCTGGTCTTGATTAGCGATGCCCAAGGGGTAAGGTTGAAACAGTAGACCCAAAACAGAGCCACTATGTATGCTGCCAGGGCTAACCCTACGGCCTCGCTAACAAGCATCAGGCGTAGTGCTGCCTTTGTGCGACCAAATACCAAACGTATATTGAGCCCTCGGATTCGCATGGGTGCTAAAGCGGTGCTGAAGTTGATAAAGTTGATGGCCGCAATAACAATTATCAATATGGATATTGTCAGCAACATTGTGGTTGTCGAGCGGTTACCAGGTTGCGTATCACCATACATATGTACATCATCGGCATAGTAGGCCTCGCCCATGGGGGTTAGCCGTACACGTTCGGGTGAATATCGAGTGTTGTTTTTTACATCATAAGAGTATATGTTGTCTATTATCTGTGTCGTGTCGGTCTCTGCGGCCTCAATGTAGACTATTGAAGCATCGAATATCTGACCTGCTTTATCTACACGGTTGGAGTGAATAAAAGGGTAATTTTTAAGTGTAGCATTATTTGGAAAATCGGCGTATACCCCGATGATGGTGTGTTCTCGATTTGCACGATAATACTTACCCTTCATTCGTAGTATCTCGCCTACGGCCCCTTTGGGGTAGAGTGTTTTTGCCAAGGAGAGCGGAATAATTGTCACATCGTTACTCTCGAGCCCCTCTTTTGTGCCCTGCACCATATTAAAGGTGAAAAAATTGGCTGGATTGGTATACTCCTCATAAGTGTAACTTTCAATGGCTTTTGTGCTGTCCTCTCCCCAGATAGTCACCTCCGATAGTCCATCTCCGTAGTGGCAGCTGCGCACTCTTGGTTCGCTCTGGCTTATATATTGTACCGTAGGGCCATCTATCTGGCAGCTCCACATTCCATTCTCGAAGGTAGATGGGGTCTCTACCCTGTAAAACTCTTTGTACCGAGGGTCGCTCTTGCCGTAACCTTGCTCATAGGTGACTTGCATCATCATTATGATAAAGGAGGCAAAGGCCACTGACAGTCCGAAGATGTTCAGTGCGCTTGAGAGTCTAAAACGAGTTAGGGTTGTGATAAAATTACGTAGCATCAGTTTTCAGTATTAATGAGTGGTTCACCGTTATAGTATGCCACTTCACGGTTTTTGACTTCGAATTTAAGGCGTGCCGTGAGCAGCTCTACCTGCGATAGGAGTAGTTGATTATAGGAGGTTTGGAGTTCGATAACCCCCAACATTCCCTGCTCGTATTTACCCTTTGCAGCACGGTAGGCTAGTGTGGCAGCGTCGGCCGACTTTGTGGCCCCTTCCACCGTTGCGCTAGCACTTTCAAGGTCCATCACTGCGCGTTCAATCTCAATACTCAGCGTACGCATCTGTTCGTGATAGTCGCTCTGAGCCTGAGCATAAGCTATCTTGGCCTTTTGGACCGCCATGCGGGCTGACATTCCTTGGAATATGGGAATTGACAAATTTACGCTTACTGATTCTCCTATGTTGTCCATGATTTGTCGTGAAAAGTGTGGCGCAACTGTTTTTGCTCCGCTGAGCATGGTGTAGTAGCTGGTTGATATGCCACCCGAGGCTGATAGTGAGGGGTAGTAGTTGCTTTTGGCCATGTTAAGTTGGTATTTTGCGACTTTGAGTGTCTTACGTAGAATGTCAATGGCTGGCAGATAGGCTGCTGCTGAGGCAAAAATATCGCTGGCTTTGCGTGGCTCAAAATTTTCTGAGCTCACTTGGTTAACTAATATTAAGGTGTCGGAGGTGGGGTAGTTCATCACCTCCTTAAGCGAGAGTATAGAACTGTTTAGATTATTGCTCCGCTGTATAAGGGTGAGCTCTTCCGAGGCAAGCGATGAGGCAAATTGAGCCACGTCAGCTGCGCTTGACGTTCCTAGTTCGCTTTTGCGTTGAGCTCGCTTGAGGTCGGTGGCAAATGTCTCAACTCGTTTGTGGGTGAGCTCTACGAGCCCTTGGTTGTAGAGCACTTCAATGTACAGAGCCATCACTTTTAGGGCAATATCGTCCTGTGCCTTTTGCAGTTCACTCTGTGAGCGAGCCACCGATACTTTGGCACTTAGGGTGTTATTAAGCAGTTGAAGACCGTTAAAAATGGGAATTGAGCTATTCACTCCATAGCCATTATTAAAACTGGCCGTGCTTATGTAAGTGTTAGTTGCGGGGTCGATACCACGACCAAAACCTGCGCTGGCCACAGCCGAAGCCCCTAATGAGGGTAGGTGACGACCAATGGCTGAGGTATAGTTCTTACGAGCTAGGGCTACACTGCGTTGGGCACGCAGTGTGCTATAACTATTTTGAATGGCATAGTTCATACAATGGTCAATGGTCCATACTTGTTGTGAGTAGCAGGCCCCGCAAAGCAGACAAAAAACAAAAATAAATAATGATTTCATGTTGTTTATATTACAAATAATTTTTTAATACTTCATTATAGAGCCAATATCGTGCCAGAATAGTTAACTACTTGACAATCATGAGTATATTTAAAATACAATTTTCAAAAGTGTAAAGAAATCATACAGTAGTGTAAAAAAATTAGACGGTGAGTTGAAAATTATTCACAAAATAATTACCTTTGTTCAATGATAAAAAAAGAGGGGATATTGTTGCTTGTGGACGACAACCGAAGTATATTAATGACTTTGGAGTTGTTGCTTTTTCCCTATTTTCAGAAGATAATATCACTTAGTTCACCCAATATGATACCTCAGAGCCTACGTGAGAACCCTTTGGTGGACTTGGTATTACTGGACATGAATTTTTCGGCAGGCATCAATTCTGGTGGTGAGGGGCTATACTGGTTGAGCCAAATCAAGAAGACCAATTCTGATATTGCTGTTGTGCTTTTTACCGCCTATGCCGATGTTGAATTGGCTGTTAAGGCCATCAAAGAGGGGGCCAGTGATTTTGTTCAGAAGCCTTGGGACAATGCCACGCTAATAGTGACTCTGCAAAATGCCATGAAGTTGCGTCGGTCGGAGAAGAGGCTCAAAAATATGCAGGCCTCGGTGGGTGAACAACCCGCTATGTTTTGGGGTAAGTCCAAGGTCATGGACTCTTTGAGGCAGTTGGTTGAAAAGGTGGCCACCACCGATGCCAATGTCCTTATCACGGGCGAAAATGGTACGGGTAAAGATATGTTGGCGCGCGAGATTCACAAACTCAGCAATCGAGCCGACCAAATATTGGTCAGTGTGGATATGGGAGCCATCACCGAGAGCCTTTTCGAGAGCGAACTTTTTGGCCACGTCAAGGGCTCTTTCACCGATGCCAAAGGAGACCGTATTGGTAAGTTCGAGGCTGCCGATGGTGGGACACTCTTTATGGACGAGATAGGTAACCTTCCCTACCATCTTCAGTCGCGCTTGTTGGTGAGTCTCCAGAGTCGCACCATAACCCGTGTGGGGTCCAACAATGCCATGCCCATCGACATACGGCTCATTACAGCCACCAATCGGAACCTCTTCGAGATGGTTTCTCAGGAGCGTTTTCGCGAAGATTTGCTCTATCGCCTCAATACCATACAGCTAGAGTTACCACCCCTACGTTCACGGCGCGAGGATATTGTTCCCTTGTCCATCATGTTTATGCGTCGTTATGCGGCTAAATATGGTAAGGCGGTAGAGGGTATTTCACCCTCGGCGCAAGATAAGTTACAGCGGGCCTCTTGGACTGGCAACATCCGTGAGTTGCAGCACACTCTCGAGAAGGCGGTGATAATGAGTTCAGCCGATGAGCTCATGGCCGAAGATTTTATGCTTAATGTGCCCAACGAATCACCTCTGGATAATACCACCCTTGAGCAGATGGAGCGCAACCTTATAACGCGCGCCATGGAGAGTTGTGGCCAAAACCTCACCCAGGCGGCCACTCAGTTGGGCATTACTCGCCAAACGCTCTATAATAAGCTCAAAAGATACAGTCTATAAGTTAGGTAAAATAATTAACTATGTTTTATATATTTCCAATAGCCATATTATTAACGCCTCTTCTTTGTGATATTTTGTCTTGATTTAGCGAGCTAATTTTTCGGATTGCTGGGGCTAAAAATACTCGTTAATATAAAGGGCTTTCAAAATTAGATTTTTTCATGGTTGACAGGTCGCAAAATAGAAGCTGACTGATAGTAACTGATAATTTTAAGACCGAAGTCCAACGAAAAGGCAATTTTTAGAAGTTTCCAATGCAATAATTATTTTTACTCTTCTTAAAACATGGTAAAAGGTACACTCTCTCGTTTAATTTTCTCGTTACTTTTGATGGTGTTGCTGCTTGCTGGCTCCACTTGGTTGTTTTTCGAGGAATTTTACCTTTTCGGGGTGTTGGTTGGTTTGGTTGCAGGGTGTAGTGTGGCTTTGGTAGTAAAAGTTTTTTTGGTCAACACCCGTAAGACTACCTTTATGTTCAACGCCATCGAGAATGGCGATTTTACCTTTCAGTTTCCCGAACATTATTCAGGGTATGGCGACAAGATGTTCAACAGGTCGCTGAATCGCATCAAAAATATTATGCAGCAGACGCGTTTGGAAATTGCTCAGCGTGAGAAGTATTACGAAATTATTTTGGACCACTCTTCCAGTGGTATTATTGTTGTGGACCCAGCAACTGGCATCGTCTATCAGGTCAATCGTGCCGCTGAGCAGCTTTTGGGTGTGGGAACTCTTAGTCATATCAATCAGCTCTCCATCATCTCGTCTGAGATACCATTTGCCCTGCGCTCCATCGACCCATCCGAGAG
>JAVVSB010000044.1:0-10424 GCA_036654415.1 Mucinivorans sp.
AAAGCCCGTAAGGGGGTCGACGAACTCTTTGAGCGCGAATTTCTCGCCCTTAAAGTCGCGCACCGAGCAGACCAAATCCACAGGGTTGAAGTGGGTAGCGGCCTTGATAAGCCCCTTTTGTTGGGGGGATATCTGCGAACTTTCGGCTATCTGGAGCGTCTGTTCTGCCGTAGGCTCCTCGCTCCAGAAGGGGCCACCACCAGGCTCGCCCTGGTTGCGCACCATGCCACACACCCGTAGCGGACGGTTGAGCACCTGGCGTAGCTGGTCGAAAGAGGTGGAACTTCCAAAACGGTAGCCCAACTTCTGCTCTATGAAGTTGATTATGGTTAGCGGGTCGGCCTGCTGAGAGTCAATCTCTTTAATGTAGGTGAAAATCTGTTCACGAAGCTCGATGGCCAGGGCGGCCAAAGCCTTTTTGTAGAGTATGGTATCACCCTTGAGGTGGTCGGGCAGAACGTTATCCACGGTCTTGATAAAGATAAGGTCAGCATTCAACTCGTCAAGATTCTCGATAAGGGCTCCATGTCCTGCGGGACGAAAGATAAGCGAGCCATCGCTCTCACGCATGGGACGGTTCTCCATATCCACGGCCAAGGTATCGGTGGAGCTCTTCTGCTGCGAATAGGTGATGTTGTAGGTTAGGCCAAAGAGATGCTCGTAGAAATGGCGACACTCGGCCACCCTCTGCTGGAAAAGGGCAAGGTGTTCGGTCGAGACGGTGAAGTGGATGTTCACCACCCCCGCCCCAGCAGAGCCGTAGTGCCCACCCTCGACCAGATGTTCCTCCATGGCGGTACGGTTGCCTTGAGGGTATTTGTGGAACTTAAGCAGCCCTTTGGGCTTGCGTCCATAGTCGAGCCCCTCTTTGATGATGGCCCCTATCACAGCCTTGGGGTCGGAAAAATCGACACCCAGGGCCTTTAGGTCGTCATAGAAGGCGAATTTGGTGATATTATTGAGAGTCTGCTCCACGGCGGGCGAAGTTTTATCCTGCTCCACATACTCGAAAAGCTCCTTGAACATACGCGTTGCCGCACCCGAGGCGGGGACAAACTTAATGACCGAGAGCCCGCTACTGAGCAGTTTCTCATAGGTCGCGGCCAAAACAGAGGCTTGGGCAATATCCATCTTTAGGATGCCGTCACCAGTGGTGGCAGCACGGTCGATGGCAAGAAAAGGGAAGCCGTTACAGAAATTCTCAATCTGCGAATTGGCCACCTCAAGGGTTAGGCCGTGGCCTTGAATCTGGGCTAAATCTGCGGCCGAGAAGTTGAATTTTGTTTTCATAATTGGTATGCTTTGATTTTTTTCAGACCATAAAGTTAACTACTTTTGTGGTAAATACCAAACATAAAGTATGCAACTCTTCACAGAAAATTACCCGCTTAAGCCTCATAACACCTTTGCCCTAGAGGCCACAGCACGCCGCTGGATAACATTTAACACCGTGCAGGAGCTACGCACCATCATCATCTCGTGTGGCTGTCTGCACCAAAGATGGGTTGTGCTGGGCGGAGGGTCGAACGTCATTTTGACCGACACCTTTAGTGGGGTCTTTATCCACCCCAGCAACGACTCCGTAGAATTCAATGGGGCTCAGGTGGTGGCTCACGCGGGTGTGCAGTGGGATTCGCTGGTGAGCATGAGTGTGGAGCGTGGACTATCGGGCATCGAGAACCTTTCGCTCATCCCTGGTGATGTGGGGGCGGCACCAGTGCAAAATATCGGGGCCTATGGCTCCGAGGTGGGCGATGTGGTGGAGTGGGTCGAGTTTTTTGACACCGAGACCCTCTCCACCGAGCGTCTGAGTCAGCAGGAGTGTCTGTTTGGTTACCGCGACTCCATCTTCAAGCAGGCCCTACGTTCCAGGGCTATTATTCTGCGTGTGGCTCTGCGTCTTAAGCAGGAGTCTATGCCCAATATAGGCTATGGAGCCCTGGCGCGCCGTTTTGAAGGTGACGCGGCTCCAACACTGTCCCAGGTGCGGGATGCTATCATCGAGATTCGTCGTCAGAAGTTGCCCGACCCTGCGGTGTTGGGTAATGCGGGTAGTTTTTTTAAGAATCCAGTCATCACCACCGAGTTGGCCGAGGCTCTAGGCCAGCACCATTCCGATATGCCTTCGTGGCCCCATGTGGGCGGGGGGTTCAAGATACCAGCGGCTTGGCTTATCCAAACTGCGGGGTGGAAGGGTTACCGCCATGGGGCTGTGGGGGTTCATGAGATACAACCCTTAGTTCTAGTTAATTACGGTGGGGCTACGGCCCAGGAGATATTAGATTTGGCCCAACGTATTATTGACGATGTGGCTCAAAAGTTTGGTATCACACTTCAGATGGAGGTCAATACGATATAGGTGATTTCTAAAAAGCTGTTGATTGGGTAGTTTTTAGTTGTGATTTTTTCTTATTGGGCAAAGAAAAACAGCCCTCTTAGAGGGCACCACCTTCACTGGATAAAAAATAGACTATGATAATAACTTTTATGGTGGTGGGAAAAGGGGTAGGGGGATACCTCAGCCAAGGGGTACAAGAGTACCTGGACCGCCTGACACACTATACACGCCTGGAGATGGCCATCATCCCCGACATTAAAGGGGCCAAAAATATGAGCCAACCACAAATCAAAGAGGCCGAGGGCGAACAAATCGTGGCCCGCTTTTTGCCCTCCGACACCGTGGTGTTGCTCGATGAAGGTGGTGAGCAGCTCAGTTCGGAAGGGCTCGCCGACTTTCTGCAAAGCACCACCCTGCGCACCGCACGCCGTGTGGTATTCGTGGTGGGCGGAGCCTACGGTTTCTCGCAAAAGGTCTACCACAGAGCCAATAAAAAGCTGTCGCTGAGCCGCATGACCTTCTCGCATCAGATGGTGCGCTTGATATTCCTCGAACAACTCTATCGCGCCCATACCATCATCAAAGGTGAACCATACCACCACAGCTAACCTGCTTAATTTCAACCACTATGTCAACAGCTCTTTATGATAAAATCATTTTTGGCCCCATCCACTCTCGTCGTTTGGGGATTTCGTTAGGTGTCAACCTGCTGAGCCCTGAGTCCAAACATTGTAATTTCGACTGCATCTATTGCGAGTGCGGCTGGAACCGCGACCACCCCCACGGCCACTTCAACCCCACAGAGCAGGTGGTCGAGGCCCTGGAGGCCCAGTTGCAGCAGATGGCCACCGAGGGGCTCCTGCCCGAGGTTATCACCTTTGCGGGCAATGGCGAGCCCACCATGCACCCCGATTTCGGCCACATCGTGGAGCTCACCCGTGCTCTGCGCGAGCGGTTGGCCCCTAGATGCAAGATTGCCGTGCTCACCAACGCCACCATGATTCACCGCCCAGCGGTGGTGGCGGCTCTGCGCACGGTGGATGACAACATTCTGAAGTTTGATTCGGCCATCGAGAGCACCGTGCGCCTGATGAACCAGCCCAACAACCCCCGCACCACGGCCCAGACTATAGAGTTGCTACGCCAATTTAGCGGTACGGGCATCGTCCAGACCATGTTTCTACGTTCGGCGGCCGTGGACAACACCACCCCTGCCGAGGTAGAGGCCTGGTTGGCGGCCATAGCCCAAATAGCCCCTGCTCAGGTTATGCTCTACTCCATCGACCGCGACACACCCCAAGAGGGGCTTGAGGCGGTGACTAAGGAGCAGATGGAGCTCATAGCCCAACGGGTGCGTGCCCTGGGTATCAAGGCCACGGTCAACTAACTGCCCATATTTAACGCTCTAAACAGTCAACTCAGGGGTAGGGCAAAGGGTCAGAAACGCCACCCCACCGAGACGGTTATCACCTTGCTTTGCAGGTTGATGCCGCTGATTTTATTGGAGGATATTTTGGTCAGGCCAATGTTGTAGCGCGCATCAACCATCAAACCCCACTTAAAAGAGTAACCTATGCCCACGGGTATCGAAAAGGTGGCCCCGCTAAGTGTGGCACCTGGGTCAACCGAATTATCAATGCCACCACTCAGGCTGGTGGTTACCTCGCCACTGAGGCGTATGCCCGCCTGAAGCCCCGCCTTGAGGGTTAGCCCACGCCATAGATAGATGTTGACCAGAGCTGGTATCTCAAGGTAGCCAAGGTTATAACGCGTGGTGAGTGCCACCCCGTTGTCCTGGTAGGTGTTGAGCGAAAACTCCTGCCCCGAATAGTTGACCTCCAAGCAGACCCCCAACGGCTTGATGGGGCGCACCTCAATAAAGAGCCCCGCATTGAGTTTGGCCTTGCCCCCGCGGATGTCGGCCGACCCCGAGGCAAAGGAGATGTTGGTGCCCACCTTGGGGCCAAAGGAGATTAGCTTTTGAGCTGAAGCCCCCATGCAGAGCAGGGAGGCTACGAAGAGAAGTAAAATTTTTTTCATGCTATTTAAATTTAATGGGTACCTCTAAAATTTAGATTTTTTTAGAGGTCATCTTGAGAGGCTGTTTTAATCTCTTTTCAAAATTATATTACTGCTCTTTTTATTGATGATTTGCCGAGATAGTAGTGGACTACAGCTCAAAAATCAGCGATGAAAAGAGCCTCAAAAATAGCAGTAATATAATTTTGAAAACAGATTAAAACAGCTTCTGAGTGTTGCGACAGAGTTCAACCATTGTTTCCAACGCTTTTTGTAGGGCATCAATTGAGCAGTACTCCTTGGTGGAGTGGAAGTTCATGCCTCCGTTGAAGAGGTTGGGCGTTGGCAGCCCCATGTAGCTGAGCCGCGCCCCATCGGTGCCCCCGCGGATGGCCTCGATGCGGGGGGTGAGCCCCACGGCACGCATGGCCCGCAGGGAGTGCTCCAGAAGTTCGGGCGGAATCCTGTCGGCCATGTTGTAGTATTGGTCATGGATGGTGAGTTGTACCGTCCCTGGGCCATAGGTCTGGTTTAGCTGCTCGGCAAGCTGCTCCATCTCCCTTTTGCGCTCACAGAATCTGCTGCTCTGGAAGTCGCGAATGAGGTACTCCATCGTGGCACTGCCCACCGTGCCACAGAGCGCGGTGAGGTGGAAAAAGCCTTCGCTATGGCTGGTGGTTTCGGGTTTCTGCCCCTGGGGCAGGGAGTTGGCAAAACGGCAGGCTAGCTCCATGGCGTTGACCATCACCCCCTTGGCATAGCCTGGATGGGTGTTGCGCCCTGTGATTTCGATGTGGGCCGAGGCGGCGTTAAAGTTCGCACACTCAATGATTCCCATACCTCCGCCATCAATGGTGTAGGCGTAGTGGGCCCCGAAACGTTCAACAGAAAAATGGTCGGCCCCGCGGCCAATCTCCTCGTCGGGGGTGAAGCCAAGGCGGATTTTGGGGTGGGCGATTTGGGTATTCTGGAGTAGAAAGTCGGCCAGGGTGACCATGGCCGCCACCCCCGCCTTGTCGTCGGCCCCCAACAACGTTGTGCCGTCGGTGGTGATAAGGGTGTGTCCGCGGAACTCGTGGAGCTCGGGGAACTCCTGCTCACTTAGATACTCACCCGAGCCCAACAGTAGTATGGGCTGCCCATCGAAACACTCCACACGTTGGGGGTGAATATTCTCGCCACTCACATCGGGCGAGGTGTCAACGTGGGCGATAAATCCTATCACTGAATGATATTTTTCGGCTCCCTGAGCGGGGATAGTGGCCATTAGACATCCCCACTCATCTAGCTCCACCTCTTGCAGCCCCAAGGCCTCCAACTCATGGCTGAGCCGCTCCATAAAGCTCCTTTGATTGGGGCTCGAAGGGGTGGTGTTGCTCGATGGGCAGCTTGTGGTGCACTGGTGGACGTAGCGCAAAAAACGTTCTATAAGTTGCTCTTTCATCACACTTTACATACTTCTTTCGACCTTGCCTTTGACCATATATAGCTCCAGGATACTATCCAGAGGCACCACAGTCTCGTCAAATTCGGGGTTAAGGGGCTTGAGGGTTATCATCGATGGGTCTACGTTTTTGCGTAGCATCTTTATGGTTTCGTAGAAGTCGGCCTCTATTTTTATCACACACAGATATGTCTCGCCATACATTATCACTCGCTTATCTTGAATCCGTTTGCAGGCCACCACGTCGCCAGAATTGTAGCGTGGGGACATGCTGTTGCCATAGACGGGACGGTAGAACGAGCAGTCGTTAAAGGGCTCTATATTAATATAGTACTCGGCCTCCTCGTTGGCCATATCATCAAAACTGCGTAACATGGAGCCCGTGACTGGTTTGGCATAGTAGGGCACCCCAATGCCCTGCCCCTGGATGGCTGGGGTGGGTATAATATAGTCGCTAAGTAGGCCTGTGTCAAATGGTTGGTCGCTCATTATCATCTGCCCAGAACCTGAATCTAACCAGTTGGCATTGATTTTTAACTTTTCGACCAAGGCGCGGCGGTTACGCTCGACCAATGAGATTTGACCACTCTCAATCATAGAGACTGTGTTTTGTCCAATGCCCAGAATCTCAGCTAGTTGCTTTTGTGTAAGGCGAAAATATTTTCGGATTTCAAATAATCGGCTCATGGCTATAAAATAACTTAGTAAAATAAAAAATCATTTGTTGATTAATATATCATCAAATGATATTATCTTTGTTCTCAGAAAAGGGATAAATAGGGTTTAAACCTCTGCGAAGGTAAGAAAATATATTAATAATCAAAAAAATATCATCGACAATGATACATATAGAAGATGAACTCTACGGGCAGTTGGCCCGTCAGGTGGAGCAACAGGTGGCCCAGCAGACCACTGCCGAACAGAGCTACGCCGCCGAGGCTGCCCAGGGCGGCATCGAGCTACTATTGTGGTACACCATGAACCAGGGGCAGATAACCCACTCCTTGGGGTTGGTCTTTAGGGGCGGGGTTCGCTGCTCGTCCGACTTTGAATTGGGGTTGCTTCAAAACAGATTGAGATGTTAACCCCGCAGCAGGCAATCCAAAAACATATCGATAAGCTGCAAGAGCAATATCAGCGGGCTGTGGATGAATCACCCAATGATATAAAAATCTTGCTGGGCATTGAACGTTGCATAGAACTAAGGATGCGACTTTGGGGTTTTGACGGCAAACCCTCCGCTCAAAGTTTCACCCCCACCGCCCCCACCAGCGAGGCCATAGAGCTGGCCTCGCTGAGCCAAGCCACACTAAAAGAGCTACTACAAACCATTGAAAACAACCATCAACATAGACCCTCGGCAAATAGAGAGTGAGCTAGGGCGTCGCTCTTTGAAGAGCTTTGTCCTAGAGGTTGACCCCACCATGGTCATGACCCCATTTCATGAGCAGTACTACACCCTTTTGGAGCAGTTTGCCCGTGGCAAGATAAGCCGTCTGATGGTCTCTATGCCACCCCAACACGGCAAATCGCGTGGGGCAAGCGAGCTACTGCCGGCCTACCTGTTGGGGCTGGACCCTGAGCTGCGCATAGCCATCGGTAGTTACAGCTTTGCCCTGGCGCGCCTCTTTGGGGCACGTGTGCAGCAGATAATCGACAGCGAGCCCTATGCGGCCATCTTCCCCCAGACCCGTCTCAAGGGGGGCGAGCGTTCCACGGCCATGCGCACAGCGGAGCAGGTGGACATACTTGGCCACGGTGGTGGACTCCGATTGGTGGGGCGCGAGGGGGCACTTACAGGTACCAGGGTGGATGTGATGATTCTGGACGACATTTACAAGGATGCCATGGAGGCCTACTCACCCACCATTCGTCAGGGGGCGTGGCAGTGGTACAGTAGCGTGGTGCGCACACGGCTACACAACCACTCGCGTGAGCTGATTGTCTTCACCCGCTGGCACGAACATGACCTTATTGGGGAGCTCAGTCAACGCGAAGAGGTCATCACCCTGGATAACCCCTTAGGCCACACCCCCCATAGAAGTTGGCTCAAGGTCAACTTCGAGGCCCTAAAGTCTACCCCTCCAACGGCCATCGATGGTCGGCCATTGGGCGCAGCACTCTGGCCCGAACGCCACTCGCGCGAACTTCTACTCGAGAGGCAGCGACTCGACGGGCCTCTATTCGAGTCGCTCTACCAGGGTAACCCCCAACCTGCCCAGGGGCTACTCTACACAGAGTGGGCCACCTACAGAGCCCTACCCAGCCTCATCACCCTGCGTGGCAACTACACCGATACGGCCGACACAGGCAACGACTACCTCTGTTCGGTAAGCTATGTGGTTGATGACCAGGGGGTAATCTACCTAACCGATGTGGTCTACACCCTGAGCCCCATGGAGTACACCGAGGTGCAGGTGGCTCAAATGATAGAGCGTAACAAGAGCCAAATTGTGCGCGTGGAGAGCAACAATGGCGGCCGTGGCTTTGCGCGGGCCTTGGCTAGGCTGCTACCGATAGGGAGGTGCCGCATCGAGAGTTTTCACCAGAGTTGCAACAAAGCCGCGCGTATACTGAGCAACTCTACCACAGTGAACCACCGTATCCGAATGCCCACGGATTGGCAGAGCCGTTGGAGCGAGTTCGCCTCAGCGATAGTGGGCTTTGGCCGCAACATAGAGTCTAACGCCCATGACGATGGGCCCGACGTACTCACTGGTATTGTGGAGGTAGAGAGCCGCGAGAGCAAAAAAATTCAAACCTTAACCTTTATTAACTAACAGACAATGAACGACATTGGAAAAATCAGAATTAGGGCACACTCAGCGGCCCTCTCCATCATCGACATCGAGGGGATAATCGGCCTACCCGAAGAGCTACAATTTGACGCTGAAGATGAACGGGTGGCAACGTACGAAAAATTTCGCGCCTCTGCCATGCGCATTGCCGAGCTCCAGAGCCAGCGGGTGCGGGTCAATATCCGCTCACAAGGGGGCAGTGTAGCCCACGCACTACTTATCTACGAGGCCCTTTCGGCCCTAAAGTGCACCGTGGAGAGCCACTGCTACGGCTACACAGCTTCGGCCGCCACCATCATAGCCCAGGCCGCCTCCCCAGGCGAGCGTTATGTGTCGGCAAACGCGCTATATCTAATACATCTGAGCCACAGTCAGATAGAGGGCAACGTGGGGCAGGTCTCCGAGATGGCGGGGTTGCTGGAGCAGACCGACAACCGCATTGCTCAAATCTATGCCCAGCACTCCTCGGCCTCTGAGCAGCAGATGCTAGAGCTTATGAGCGAGAACCATGGTGCGGGGCGATGGCTCAGCCCTCAGCAGACGGTGGAGTTGGGCCTTGCCGACCAGATTGAGAGCCAATCTCTGGCCTCCAAGCTGGGGCAGAAGCTCCAAAATGTGGCTACCCTGCTGGGCATAGACTCCACCGACTACATCCAGCAGCCAGAGCCATTACTGGAGCAGAAGGTGACCATGTTGGAGCAGCGCGTAGAGCAGATGGAGAGCCACCGTGTCTCCTTGGAGACCATGCAGGAGCGTCTGGCCTGCCTCCAGCGTCAAAACAACCGCCTTGCCATGAAACCCACCTCGACCATCGCCAAAGAGGACCCAGAGCTCATAGCCCGACCAGAGGAACAGCCTAACCGGCAGGCTTATGAGCAGGATGCCATGGCCATAAGGTGACTCCTAAAAATTGCCTTTTTCTTCGTTCCTGTGTCGTCTCAAAATCCTCATTTACCGTTAGTAAACTGCGGTTTTTCGACAACCCAGAGCCTCGAAAAAGTCCAATTTTTAGAAGTCACCCCACCGCGCAGCCTCCGCAAAATTGCCTTTTTCTTCGTTCCTGGGTTGTCTCAAAATCCTCCCTGGACCATCTCAAAATCCTCATTTACCTTTAGTAAACTGCGGTTTTTCGATAACCCAGAGCCTCGAAAAAGTCCAATTTTTAGAAGTTCCCACTATCAAGTAGTTAACAACAAACGAACAGTGAATGAACACACTTATTAACAGAAGTGGCTATTGTGAACAGCCATTACACAACTTATTAACAAAGTTATTAACAATTAACACCAAAAATCATGTCTAAAATTATCACCAACCCCAAAAATTACTCTGGACAGGAGCTCGACCAAATCTTTTTTCGCCCCATACTCAGCGGCCCCTCGGCTCAGCAACTTGGTATCCGCATACTCTATAATATGCCCGTGCCCACAACCATCAATATGTGGCGCGCAGGGGCCGACCCGCTCAAACCCTACGCCTCGGGATGGGTGGGTGGCAATGTGGCCGACAAATTCCAAAAGAGTATCCCCCTGAAAAAGGTCAAGGCCGAGATGGGTTATGCCGCGGCCGACTACTTTAATATGGTTATGGAGAGGGTCAGCTGCTCGGCTGAATACAACATGGGCGAGCTGAGTGGCTCGACACTGGAGGCGGCCGAGACCGAACTCTTCAAAAACTCCATAGCCGAGGGGCTCCGAGCCACCATGTGGGTGGGCGACATAGCACGCACGGGGCGATTCAACACCTTTGACGGTCTGTTAAAGAGTATCAAGGCCGACACCACGGGCGCGGGCAGCCTCAAGGGCCGCATCCAGAGAGCCCTGGT
>JAVVSB010000044.1:10434-13934 GCA_036654415.1 Mucinivorans sp.
CGAGACCATCACTATGGTGGCCATGACCTCCATGGCCACCGAGGGCAACGGCGAAAAACTGCTCCGTGCCCTCTATGAGGCCGCATCGCCAGAGCTCCGCTCGATGAAGGGGCAGGGGCAGTTGGCCTTTATGGTCACGCGCGATGTCTACGAAAACTACGAGAGCACCCTGCTCACGGGCAACCTGGATAGCGTGCGTTACGCCAAAATCAACGGCATCGAGCAGCTGAGCTATCGCGGCATCCCCGTCATCGACCTCCAAATTGACAGTTATCTGGGCTCACTGGGCGATTTGCCCAAGAGTTGGGCCCTGCTGACCGACCGTCGCAACCTGACCCTGGCCGTCAACACCAACGACCTGCCTGGCTCCGAGGTGGCCCTGTGGTACAACCCCGACGAGATAGAGAACCGTTGTCGAGCCATCTTCCTCGCTGGTACGGAGTACCTGTTGCCCGAATTGGTGGTGGCTAGCTTCTCTGAGACTCTTTAAGATTTTTAACAGGTGGGGGGCCCATGCCCCCACCTTATTTCAACTCGATAAACAGATGAAAACAGATATTACCATGGCCTATAGTAAACCCTCGGCCATTGAGCTCTTTCGCAGCGATGTTGTGGGGGTGCAGAGCACCAAGATTTGGCGGTGGGGCTCGGACAATATGTTGCCCGAGGCACTCTCGCAGCTCTCGCGCAACTGCGCCATCCACCGCCGAATCCTGAGCGACAAGACCGACTACATCACTGGGCGCGGCTTCGATTACGACCACTCGCTGCCAGCCCTACAGCAAGTTGTCCAACAGAGCGGCCTATCGGGACAGAACCTTAGAAGTGTGCTCTGGCGCGTGGTGTTCGATAAGAATCTCTTTGGTAACGGCTTCCTAGAGATTGTGGTGGACGAAAAGCTGGAGAGCCTGAACCTCTTCCACCAAGACGCCTCGCGTTGTAGGCTCAGTCGCGATGGGGCCCACATAGTGTTGCACCACAATTGGCGCGCCTACTTTGGCATTCAGGCCAAGGAGCTACCACTCTTTCCGCGCTTTGAGTGGTACCCTGACCACACCTACCGCAGCATAATCCACTACAAACAGTACGAGCCAATGTTCGAGAACTACGGCCTACCAAAATATATCGCCTCGCTGGGGGCGGTGGCCATAGCCTACAAGACTGACCGCTGGAATATAAGTCGTCTGGAGAATGCCTTTCAACCCTCAGGGGTGATGGTGCTCGACGGTGAGGTCGACACCAAAGAGCAGGCCCAGGAGATAGCCAAAACGGCCGAAAAAAAGTTTGCGGGTAACCCTGGCCAGGTGATGTTTATGGTCAAAAATGGCATCGAGGGCGACACCTCGAAGTTTGTACCCATAAACAGCTCTGTCGAGGGCCATTGGCGCGGGCTACACGAGCAGGCCGCAGGCGACATCATAGTGGCCCACTCCTGGTTTCGTACCCTGAGTGGCATAGACTACTCGACGGGCTTTTCGCCCGATAGGATTCAGTATGAGTACCAAATAGCCCTGTCCACGCTTATCAATGTGGAGCAGCAGGATATTTTGGACCCCATAAAGATGGCCCTTACCGACCTACTTAAGGTGGATAGTAGCTCACTCCAATTTATTAATCGACCCCCATTCCAATACCAACCAAAGTACCTTAAAGTATGGGAGGCGCGTCGAGCAGATGGCTACGACTACGACCCAAGTGAAGAGGGGCAAAACAAATTTTTATCAGAAATATAACCACACCATGTTACTTATCACACCCCAAGAGGTCATCGCCATGGCCTTTACCCCGCGCGAAAAAATTTCGCCCACCACCATCAACCCCATCAAAATAGACCTCACTCAAGAGCACTTCCTGCTGCCTAGGTTGGGTAGCCGTCTGTTCGGGAAACTTAGTTCCACCCTTGCCCCCGACCACTTCACCCAGGAGTACCTAAAGCCCGCGCTGGCCTTCTATGTGCGTTACGCCATTATGGGCGACATGGTGGCCACGGTGGACGACCACGGGGTGATGCTCTTCTCCTCCAACCGCCAGTCGGAGGAGTCCGCAGGCAAAACCGCCCAAAAGGGGAGTCAGCAGCAGAGCTCCACCGCCACGGCAAGCAGCTCGGACAAGACCACCCAAACCAAGGCCGCCACACAAGAGCAGACCACCAGTGGCAGCTCCACCAACCACGCTACCGACAACAAAACCACCACCACAACCAACAAGTCGGATGGCTCGGTAGATGGGTCGCTTATTGAATCAATGGGTAGTGGCAGTGGCTCACTTAGCCGTACCACTACCGACCATAAAATCATAAGTGAGACTCTTACTTCAGCAATAGAGAGTGTTAGCAGCGGTAACGATTCGGCCCAAAACTCCACCTCCACTCAAGACAAGAGTACCATGGGCAGCGACAAAGTGGTGGCCGATAATCGAACCAATACCCAGAATGGCTCCACCACAAACGAGGCCTTGCGGCAGCAGAATGCCCAGAGCGAGCTTCAGAGTCTGAGGGTGGCCTCCATGGCCGAGATTCAAACCCTGCGTAGCCGTGCACTGTACGATGCCAATATATTGATGCACAAAGCAATACGCTATCTAGAAAGCAACACCGTTCTCTATCCTGAGTATCAAAAACCAGAACTATTTTATTTCTAAATCCAATGGAAACACTATCAATCATCTTAAATTTTATCCTAGGCAGTGGGCTCTTAGGTACGCTACTCTTTTGGCGTAGCCGCCACCGTCAAGAGCAGGCCCAGGCTGGCAGTGCCGAGATTAGCAACCGCCAAAAGGAGTTTGAACTTCAGAGCCAGGCCCTGGAGTTCCTGCAAAAGCAGCTCTCTGAGGCCTACACCGAATTGGACAAAATGCAACAGATAATCAACGAAAAACGCGAGCAGCTACGCCAGATAATCCAAGGGGCCAAACAGTTGGAGATGGACCTTTTGGAGAGCCAAAGTAAGTTGCAAAAGAGCCGTGTCTTTAGCTGCTCACTCATGGAGTGTGCCCACAGAAAGGAGTGTGTGGTATGAATCGAGTGTGTAGAGGCGAGATAAGCTCACCATTTGGGCTCCGACGCGACCCTATTGACCACTCCATGCGTATGCACCAAGGGGTTGATATTGAGGCCTCAATGGGCTGCGCCGTCTACAGCCCCTGCAATGGCACTGTGGCCTCGGTCTATCTCCATACAGTGGGTGGGCGGACGCTTATCATCCGCTCCGAAGATGGATTGCAACGGTTTGGTTTTTGCCACCTGAGTCAGTGTATCGCCCTCCAGGGGCAGATTGTGGAGCGGGGGCAGAAGATTGCCCTAACTGGCAATAGCGGCCGCACCACAGGACCCCACCTGCACTTCTCTGTGCGCATTGGGGGACGCTGGCTCCAAGACCAATACCTTGGCGGCGAATTTGTTGACCCCAAAGATTATATGCAATGGCAATAACAATAGAGAAGGTGACTCCTAAAAATTGCCTTTTTCTTCGTTCCTGGGCCGTCTCAAAATCCTCATTTAC
>JAVVSB010000045.1:0-13487 GCA_036654415.1 Mucinivorans sp.
CTAAACTATAATTTGGTCGGTTTTTGTTTGTATTAGTTTTCAGCTTGTTATATTTTGGGTTTTGGGTTTTCAAAAAGTAGCCCCTCCCCTTAGCCCAACTTCAACGCTCAGAACTTTTTTGATGAATTTTCGGGCGTTTTTTGTGGAATCGGTGATGCAATTATTTGATTATCAATTATTACTGTTCGACAAAGATTTTTGAGGGATAAAAAATTAGAGCTGATTCCATAGATTTGGAAGTCAGCCTTTTTAGACTCAATCAAAATAGTTTTAAAAAATTAGTACTGTGTTGTGCATAGTATTAATTTATTTTTATATCTTTGCACTGTCAAATAATTTAATCGACACAAAAATATGAATAAAACAATCAACGTAAACATCGGTGGCCGTCCGTTTATTGTGGACGAAGATGCGCATATTGTCTTGCGTAGTTATCTCAGCCAGATAGTATCACGCCTGATGCCCGCCGAACGTGACGAGGTGATGGATGATGTGGAGAGTCGCATAGCCGATATTTTTAACTCTTTTTTGAGTTCACGCACTCAGGTCGTCACCTTGGGGGCGGTCCATCGCGCCATTGCCATTATCGGTTCGGCCGATGCCTTTGGTGAGCAACCTACCCAGCCCGTTCAACCCTCCACTCCACCCAGTGAACCCGCCCCCATCAAGGAGCTTACACGTTCGCGCCGATGGCGCATTTTGGGTGGGGTGTGCGGTGGTATTGCCGAACATTTCGACTGCGATGTGGTGCTTGTTCGTCTGCTTGCGGTGTTGGCCTTAATGATGGGCTCCTTTGGCTTCTGGGTCTACATTATTATGTGGATAGTGGTGCCTGAATCTAAAAAAATAGAGAGATGATAAGTGCCGATAATTCAAAAGCTCAGATGCGTAAGGGTATATTGGAGTATTGTATTCTGCTGATTGTCTCGCGCGGTGATGCCTACGCCTCGGATGTGATAGAGCAGCTAACCTCAGAAAAGATGATAGTGGTCGAGGGTACACTCTATCCCATACTCACACGATTAAAAAATCAAGGGCTACTCAAATACCGTTGGCAGGAGTCCACTCAGGGGCCTCCTCGTAAATATTACAGTCTCACCGAACAAGGGTGCGATTTCTTAACTCAACTCGATGAGTCTTGGACCGAATTGGTAATACAAATTGAACAAATAAGAACACAAAAATGAAAGAGACAACCTCAGTTAGTTTGGCAGGTATTGCCTTTACGCTGGATAACGAATGTTACGTATTGCTTAAAAATTATCTACGTGAGCGAGAGGTAGCCCTGCGTGGGGAGGCCAATGCGGAGCAACTTTTGGCCCAATTGGAGACCACCATTGCCGAGCGCATACTCTCCATACAGAGTGCCGCCATGCCCGTTAGCCTCAAGGTGTTGCGCCCTATTGTCGACTCCTTGGGTGGAGCCAGCTCCATCCCCGAGCAGCAAACTATGTCCGCCCCACGCGAGCGACTATCGCGCCGCCTGCATCGCAACCCCGACCATGCCATCCTAGGTGGCGTTTGCAGCGGTATAGCCACCTATTTCAACATCAGCCTTGCCGTAGTGCGTATCCTATTTTTGATACCTCTCTTTTTTGGCTCCATGTTTTCGCTCTGGTTTACTCCGCCTTTTATGGCTGGGTTCTCCTTGGGCTTCTTTTCGCCTATTTGGGCTTTTCTCTGTTCGCCCACAACCATTGTGGTGCTCTATCTGATTTTGTGGATTGCTATGCCCAAGGCCAAGACCCCACTTCAAAAGATAGAGATGCAGGGTGACAGGTCTATTGGTGAGGGCTCCTCGGCTGTGTTGGGGCAAGTTGCCCGCGGAGTGGCGCTTCTTTTTGGTGCTCTTTCAGCTCTGTGGACGGTGGTTTTGGTGGTGTTTGCCTCTCTGTTTATTTTCAATGCTCACCTCTGGTTTGGGGGCGATGTGGCTCAGTTGTGCCTTCGGGCAGGTGTCTGCCAATGGATGTTTACCTTGGCGGTGAGTCTGCTTTTAATTCTTCCTCCGCTGGGCTTTGCCTACCTGCTTATTTCGGTGGGTATGGGGTGGAAAAGAGGGCGCAAGGCAACCATGCTAACTATGTTGCTGCTCTGGATATCCACGGTTATCTTTTTAGCTGTGGTTGTAGTGGGTAATGTGGAGATGATATCTCAGTGGTCTAATGGCTGTTACCATTCGGGACTCCGCTGGGTGGATTAAGTCCCGATTTTGGACGGTTTAGCTTTGTGAGGTATGGTGTGCTGAGGTTGAAGAATCCACCATTTTTCAGGTAGAACTTCGCCCCGCGCACTCCACCTTGGTAGTCCTTGCGCACTCCAGCCAAGGCTGTGGCGTCGCAGGTGAACGTGGCGCAGGTGAGCTCACTCCATACCCCTGTGGTGGAGCAGGCCCACTGGTTGCCAAACTCCACTGAGCGTGATATATGGCCCCGTGTGTGGTCGAAGTTCTCCAGAAAAGAGTGGGCGTTTTTGTAGTGGGTGTTGGTCTGAGGTCTTAAAAAGCTGGCCACCATCTGCCACTCCCCTTTTTCGGGGGCGTAGAAGTAGGCCGTATAGATGGTGCTGCCTAGCCCGTCTGGGTGTACACGCATCAAGAATCTATAGGTTGAATCTGCACTCCAGTTGTATCTCAGATAGCTCTGTCCGCCCGACCCCTCGTTGCCAAATTCTCCTATTGTCACCCCTGGGCCTTGCTCTATGAGTCTTATTTTCAAGGAGTCGGGTATTGTTTTTGGGTCTTGAGTATCGAAGGGGCTCCACACCGAAAAGAGTATACGTCTCTCTTTTTCGGAATTAACCTGCATACCAAAATATCCTTGTGCAAAACCACAGGCCATAAAGTAGCTCCCCACGGGGTCGTTGCCCTCTCCCACGGTGAGCTCGTTGTAGAAATACTCGGTGTCACTTCCCTTGGGGAGCTCATATTTCAGGTGCACCGAGGGGCCACGGCTTGCCCAGTAGGGGCTAAAGGAGCCACTGTGAACCACACCGCCTTCGGTGGCTGTGCCGCCAATCTCCAGCGAGGCTATGGAGCCAAAGCATCGTCCCTGCTTGTGTAGCCCCCTTATCTTGACCTGTATGTAGCCTGTGTCCAGGATGGTAAAGGTGCCCACCTCTAGGCGTTCCAGAGTTGAATCCCGCAGGTGTAGTTCAACGCTTTTATTACCCACGGTGAGCTGTATGGTGCTGGGTTTGCCGCCATTTTTGGCCCTTATGGCCATCGTCATGTATCCAGGGCACGATAGCTTAAAGTAGGTCGAGATTTCGGTCTTGGGGCTGTTCCAGTTTTCCACCCCCTGTTGGGTGATTTTGGTGTTGCTTTTGTTGGTGGAGCTGAGGTAGCTGTTGCCGTTGATGGCCACCGTTGTCTGAGCCATAGCGGCTCCGCTACCAAGCAGAGCCCCCAGGCAGAGTAGAGTCCATAATGATTTCATACATCGGGTTTTTTGCAAAAAGCAGGGGCAAGGCTATTGGCCCTGCCCCCTGCTTTTTTGGCGTAAAATTATTTTAAGGAGAAACTAACTTCCCACTTTAACTATTTTTTTTCATCTGTTGCCATACCAAAGCCGAGGCTCCGAGTACAGCTGCGTTTTTACCATCAATACCCGAAGGCAGTAATTTGACTTTGTTGCGGAAATTCGACAACATATTCATCTCCATGGCGCGCCTTGTAGGCTCGAAAATATACTTACCCGCCTTGGCCAAACCCCCAAAGAGGATGATAGCTTCAGGTGAGGTGATTGTCACCGCGTCGGCCAGAGCCTGACCCAACATGGTTCCTGTATATTCGTAAGCCTCGATGGCTAGTGGGTCGCCATTAAGGGCAGCCTTTGTAATCATTTCGGCAGTCAAATCGTTGAATGTGATGTTGCGGAATTCGCTATCTTCTAGGTGGTCGGCCAGCAATTTAAATGCTGTACGTTTGATACCCGTAGCCGAAACATAGGTCTCCAAGCACCCCTTACGTCCGCAGCCGCACTGACGGCCCGAACGGTTAACTATCACGTGGCCCAACTCACCAGCAAAGCTGTCGTGGCCGTAAACCAATTCTCCATTGGCCACAAAACCAGAACCCAAACCAGTGCCCAAAGTCACCACAATATAGTCCTTCATGCCGCGTGCTGCTCCATATACACCCTCACCTATGGCTGCCGCGTTGGCATCGTTGGTGATAATAACAGGGATGGAAGGGTAGTAGCGTTTAAATTTTTCGACAAAGGGGACAACCCCTCTCCAAACAAGGTTGGCCGCGTTCTCAATGGTGCCATTGAAAAAGTTACCGTGGGGGGCACCGATGCCTATGCCCATGAGTTCGTATTCGGTTTCGAGATGCTTTAGCAATCCTTGAATACCAAGGTAGAGCTCCTCAAGATATTGGTCAAAATCGGGAAATTTACGAGTTGAAACTACCCCCTCGCCAAACATATTACCTTCGCGGTCCACCAGACCATAGACGGAGTTTGTACCTCCTATATCTATACCTACTACTAATTGCTTCATCTTAACTGTTAGTTTTTAGTTTAAAAGATTACTCAAATTTAAGTATAAATTTGCAGTTATCAAAAAAAAAGGTCAGAAAAGTTGTATTTTCTGACCTTTTGTGTCAAAAGGTTATGCCAGGAAGCCAAGCAGGATACCTGCTGCCACTGCCGAACCTATAACCCCAGCTACGTTTGGACCCATGGCGTGCATGAGCAGGTAGTTGGTTTTGTCGTAACTGCGGCCAATCTCTTGCGAGACACGTGCCGAGTCTGGAACGGCCGACACACCAGCATTACCTATAAGTGGGTTAATCTTGTTACCTTTGGCCAAGAAGATGTTAAAGAATTTAACAAACAACACACCCGAGGCGGTGGCCACAACAAACGATGCGGCACCGAGGATAAAAATCTTAACCGACGAACCTGTTAGGAAGGTTGTAGCCTGAGTCGAGGCTCCAACGGTAAGGCCCAGCAGAATGGTGACAATATCAATTAGCGGCCCACTTGCTGTGACAGCCAGACGACGTGTTACGCCGCTCTCTTTTAGTAGGTTACCGAAGAATATCATACCCAACAGAGGTAAACCCGAAGGCACCAAGAAGGTGGTGAGCAACATACCAATAATGGGGAAGAGAATCTTTTCGCGCTCTGACACCTGACGAGGAGGTTTCATGCGGATTAAACGCTCTTTTTTTGTGGTCAACAGCTTCATGATAGGGGGCTGAATCACTGGTACTAGAGCCATATAAGAGTAGGCCGAGATGGCGATGGCACCCATCAGGTCGGGGGCCAACTTCGAGCTTAGGAAGATAGCCGTAGGGCCGTCAGCACCACCGATAATACCGATGGCACCAGCCTCAGCGGCTGTAAAACCGAGGCCCAAGGCAGCCATGTAGGCTCCGAAGATACCAAACTGAGCAGCAGCACCGATAAGCATTAACTTGGGGTTAGAAATCAGGGCTGAGAAGTCAGTCATGGCACCAATACCAAGGAAAATTAGTGGTGGATAAACCCCCTTTAGTACCCCAAAGTAGAGGTAGTTAAGCACTGAACCATCTTCATAGACCCCGATTTGGTAACCAGGCGAGAAGGGTATATTACCCACCAGGATACCGAAACCTATGGGCACAAGCAACATTGGTTCAAACTTCTTGCCGATACCCAAGTACAAGAAGCCCAACCCAAAGCAAATCATAATTAAATGACCTACAGTGGCGTTGGCAAAACCTGTAAAGGCTAAGAATGTCTGTAAATTTTCTAAAATAAAATTCATCTCTTTTGTCTTAATCTATTTATCCGATAGTAATTAGTACATCGCCCTCAAGTACTGAAGCACCTTTGCCTGCACGTATGGCGACAACTTTGCCGTCGCGGTCGGCATCAATGTTATTCTCCATTTTCATGGCCTCGAGCAACATCAAGTGTTGACCCACCTTGACTTCATCGCCTTCGCGTACCATCACCTCAAGCACAACGCCTGGTAGTGGAGACTTAATGTCACCAGCTGTAGTTTTAACTTGTGGTTTAACCACTGGAGTTGGAACTTGACCTGGGGCTGGAGTTGGGACCACTGCGCTGGCCACTTTAGACACCTTGCGAGCCTTTAGCCCCTCCACCTCTACTTGATAATCGGTGCCGTTCACGCAGACATGCGCCATGTTGTCTTCGCCACCCTTTACGGACACGGCATATTCATTGCCGTTTATTTTAATTGTATATTCTTTCATGCAAGTAAGTTATCGCCTTGAGCGATTGGGATTTTGAGTTAATGTATAAATTTTTGAGTTCCATGGAGAGTAACGACGTGCCACACGGTTGATGGTTAGCACTTCGCTCTCAAGGTCGTGCAAATCTTCGTGATAACTATATAGTGCGATGGTTATGGCTGCCAGCTCCTCACCGTTGATTGCCTCGTCTGCTTGCGAAGATTTATTGGTTGGCGTAATTTTTGTTACCACGCCACCATTTGCAGCGGCTTCGGCGACAGCTTTTTTGCGCATGGCCCCTCCGTGCATATATTTACCCAAGGTGCGGAAAATTAGGTAGAGCATAATCAGAGCCGTAAAGACAACAGTCATGGCTATGAGCGACATGGCTATACCAGCTGGGTCCTCCATACGGAAGAGCTCCCCTTTTGGTATCACCTCACGGGTGTCGTTGGCCTGCATAGGGGTTACGCTGCGCAGGAAAGTCAGGTCAAGCTCCTCTTTAGGAAGCAGAGCGGTAACTAGTGAGTCTTTCTCGTACTTGATACGTCCGTAGGAGACGTCTGGAATCTGAGTGTTAACGTCGTAGCGTACCGAGTCAATGACCGTACGGCCACTTTGGTCCAGTAGATAGAGTATATCGTCAATGCCCTCCAGCTGAGCCAGTTTAACTGAGTCGGTCTGGTCTAGTGTGAAGTTGGTGTGGAAAGTTCCACGGTCCGAGCTTCCATCGGCAAAGAAAATTAGGTAACCCTGTGGGGCTATCTTGGTACGCACATCGGTTTTGGGGATGCGGTAGTTGATGGTATCTTTGCCCTGTACAAAGCGAAGGTGTGCCCCCGCTAAGTCAGCCTGCGAATAACCAGCATTGAAAAGTTCAATCCACCCCACTTTATGGGCGTGGTCATCGGCATAGCTATCCACGTTTTTGACCAGGATTTCGTTGATGCGCACATCACGCAACCCCTGACCAAAAGCAAGAGAACCTGCCAAGGCAAGTAGTATGGTTAATAATGTTTTTTTCATCTTCAAACTTCAGTGCTTTACAGTGGAATATTCGAGTGCTTTTTGTCAGGATTGAACACCTTTTTGGTGGCCAATGATTGTAGGGCACGAATAATGCGGAAACGTGTATTGCGAGGCTCAATCACATCGTCAATGTAGCCATATTTAGCTGCTTGGTATGGATTGGCGAACTTTTCACTGTACTCCTCAACCATTTTGGCGGTGGTTTCGGCTGGATTCGATGATGCGGCAATCTCTTTACCCATAAGCACCCCTACGGCACCAGCAGCTCCCATCACTGCAATCTCGCCCATAGGCCAGCTGTAGTTGATGTCGCCACGTAGATGTTTTGAGGCCATAACGCAGTATGCACCACCGTATGATTTACGTAGTATTATGGTCACCTTAGGCACTGTGGCCTCGCCATAGGCGAAGAGCAACTTAGCCCCGTGGATGATGATGCCACCGTACTCTTGAGCTGTACCAGGCAGGAAGCCAGGAACGTCAACCAGGGTAACTAGTGGAATGTTGAAGGCATCGCAGAAACGTACAAAGCGTGCCGCCTTGCGCGAGGAGTTGATATCCAACACCCCAGCCAAATATTTAGGTTGGTTGGCTATAATACCCACACTCTGACCGTTGAAACGGGCAAAACCTGTTACGATATTGGGTGCAAAGGCCTTTTGTGATTCCAAGAATTCACCGTTGTCCACCACTGCGTGGATAACCTCCAGCACGTCGTATGGTTTGTTGGGGTTGTCGGGGATAATCTCGTTGAGACTATCTTCTAGACGGTTAATATCATCGGTGCATGGGACCAATGGAGCCTCCTCAAGGTTGTTGTTGGGAATGTAGCTAAGCAGTTTGCGGATGGTGTCGAATCCCTCCTCTTCGGTTTCCGAAGTAAAGTGAGCCACACCCGACTTGGTGGCGTGCATGGTTGCTCCACCGAGCTGTTCTTGGGTTACATCTTCTCCCGTTACTGATTTAACCACCTTAGGTCCTGTGATAAACATATAGCTAATGCCTTTGTTCATCAAAATAAAGTCGGTTAGTGCTGGTGAATAGACAGCTCCACCAGCGCAAGGACCTGCGATAATGGAAATCTGAGGTACCACACCTGAGGCCAAAATATTGCGTTGGAAAATTTCGGTATATCCGCTTAGTGCGTTGACAGCCTCTTGAATACGTGCTCCCCCCGAGTCGTTGATGCCGATGCAAGGACAGCCATTTTTCATGGCCATATCCATCACTTTACATATTTTAAGAGCTAGGGTTTCCGATAGTGAACCACCGAAAATGGTGAAATCCTGTGCAAAAACATATACCAAACGTCCATCTATGGTACCGTAGCCAGTCACTACCCCGTCACCGTAGTAGGTCTCTTTTTCGAGGCCGAAATTGGTGCAACGGTGAGTTACGAACATATCGAACTCCTCGAAGGACCCCTCGTCCAGCAGCATGGCGATACGCTCGCGAGCCGTTAGTTTACCTTTGGCGTGTTGGCTGTCGATACGTTTTTGACCGCCGCCGAGTTTAGCCTTTTCACGCAGAGCGATAAGCCCTTTGATTTTTTCTTGATTTGTACTCATCTTCTTTTTCTTAAGAATTTATTTTTTTTCACAGAGTTCAGTTAGTACCCCTTTTGTTGATTTTGGATGCAAGAAGGCGATATCCAACCCTTCGGCCCCTTTGCGTGGGGTTTTGTCGATAAGGGCTATGCCATTGGCGGCAGCTTCGTCCAAGTTAGCTTGCAGACCGTTCACAGCAAAGGCTACATGGTGTACACCTTCACCTTTTTTCTCAATAAATTTGGCCACTGGAGACTCTTCGGAGGTAGCCTCCAAGAGTTCAATTTTGGTGGGCCCTACCTTAAAAAATGCGGTGCGCACTTTTTGTTCGGCCACCTCTTCAATGTTGTAGCACTTTGTGCCAGTTAGTTTTTCCCATACAGGAATAGCTTCATCAAGGCTCTTAACAGCGATACCCAGATGTTCAATGTGTGTAACGTCCATGACTTTTGATATATTAAATTTATTTGAATAGTTGCAAACCACAAAGGTATAACTATTTTATGGAAATTTTATCGCATAATAAATTTTTTTTGACTCTCTTTGCCTGCGAACCATCTCCTTTAGGTGGCATATTGGTTTATTGACACTGTATTTAAGTGGTCTCTAGAATAGTTCAGCGACTGTGTAGGTGCTTCCACCCACAAATATCATATCCTCAGCCGTGGCCATCTCGCGCGCTCGAGCCAGAGCCAGAGCCACCCCTGGTCGCACCTCACCCTTAAGCCCTACAGCATAACCTTCGGCCGCCAAAGTCTCGGCTGCCAAAGCTCGATGGGTTGAGGCCTGGGTGAAAATATAGTAGGCCTCTTTGGGCAACATCCCCATAATCTCCTTTGTGTCCTTATCGCTCACCATGCCAATCACAAAATAGAGCTTTTCGTAGTGTTGTCCTGCAAGTTGCTCCACCACATAGCCTATACCTGCTCGGTTGTGGCCTGTGTCGCAGATGGTTAGAGGCTGCTGCCCTATTGTTTGCCACCGTCCCGCAACTTTTGCTCGGGCTAGTCCACCCAAAATCTCTTCACGGCTGAGTGGGACACTCTTCGACAAAACATCCAGACAGGCCAATACGCTACATAGATTACGGGCCTGGTAGTGTCCCTGCATCCCGAGCTCCACCTCAAAGGAGAACTCCTCCACCTTGGAGTAGACCGTAAAGTGAAACCCCTGTTGGGCGGTGCAGATATATCGTTGGTCGGCAAAAATCAGTGGTGCTGAGCAGCTTCGAGCCTTGTCAATAAAGACAGGGGCCGTCATGGGTGAACTCTCACCCACCACCACCGGCACTCCATCCTTGATAATACCTGCCTTTTCGGCGGCAATCAGAGGTAGGGTGTGGCCCAAAAATTGTTGGTGGTCGAAATCTATATTGGTGATAAGACTCACCTCGGGGGTGATAATATTGGTGGCATCTAGCCTTCCACCCAGCCCCACCTCTACCACAGCGATGTCCACCTTTTGGGCGCGGAAGTAGTCGAAGGCCATGGCCACTGTCATCTCGAAGAACGAGGGGTGAAGAGACTCTATAATGGCTCGGTTGTTCCTCACAAACTCCACTACCGCCTGCTCTGCTATCATCTCTCCATCAACCACTATCCTCTCGCGGAAGTCGCGTAGGTGTGGCGAGGTATAGAGCCCTACGTGGTGGCCAGCCTCGCGGAGCACCTCGTAAATCATCTGAGAGGAGCTTCCCTTGCCGTTGGTGCCGGCCACATGGATGGTTTTAAAGGAGCGGTGAGCATGGCCCAGATGGTCGTCCAGGCAGAGGCTTGTTTGGAGTCCCTCTTTGTAGGCCGAGGCCCCAACATTTTGAAATTCAGGTAAAGAGTTAAATAAAAAATTTATTGTTTCTTGATAATCCATCGTCTTAATTTTAGCTTACAATCCACCTTTTGTGGCTCTTGGGCAGCAAAGATACAAAATAAAAAAGAGGAAAGAATCGTTACCATAGTCCAGTGCGACAAACAATAAAAATAAACAATAAAAACGTTCAAAATCTATGAAAAAGCGATTTATTATTTTCATGCTTTTGGGCTCGATAGTCTCGGGTGCCATGGCCTCTTGGGTTGTAAGTTCAATTGGCAATCACAATTTGCAATCCTCTTCATCGGCCTCCTCCTCCACAGAGAGTCCCAAGGATTTTCATTTTGCCTCTGCTCTATCTGATGTCACTCTACCAGATTTGACTTCGGCTGCCGAAAAGGGTGTTATGGCCGTGGTTAACATCGAGAATGTACACAAAGTTCAGGTGCCACAGTTTGGGGGTAACGATATGTTTGAATTTTTCTTTGGCCCTGGTGCTGGTCGCGGCCAACAGCCACAGAGTGGCCCCCAAACTCGCGAGCAACGCTCTGGAGGTTCTGGGGTTATCATCTCCGATGATGGCTATATTGTCACTAATAACCACGTTATTGACGGAGCCGATGAACTTAAGGTGACCCTACACGATGGTCAGCAATATAAGGCCAAGTTGGTTGGTACCGACCCCTCCACCGACATCGCTTTGGTCAAGATTGAGGCCACTGGTCTGCCTACGCTCACCTTTGGTAACTCCGAGGATTTGCGCCTTGGACAGTGGCTACTGGCCGTGGGTAACCCCATGGGGCTCAATAGTACTGTCACGGCTGGCATTGTCAGTGCCACAGGCCGCTCGCTTGGTATGTTGCCCACCGAAATGGGCATCGAGAGTTTCATCCAGACCGATGCCGTGGTCAACCCTGGCAACTCTGGAGGCGCGCTTATGACCGTGGATGGTAATTTGGTGGGTATCAATACGATATTAAAGTCCAATACTGGCACTTACATCGGCTACTCCTTTGCTGTGCCCAGCTCCATTGTACGTAAGGTGGTTAGCGATATACGCGAATATGGGCTTGTGCAGCGGGCCGTTTTGGGTATCCGTTACAGCGAAATTAGCCCCGAGTGGCTCGAACAATTCTCGTCTCAGATTCAGACCAAAGAGAGCTCAGGGCTCTATGTGGGTGAGGTTATTGATGGTGGTGCAGCCGATGAGGCGGGTATCAAAAAGGGTGACGTGATTTTTGAAATCAATGGTCTTAAAACCACCACCAGTGCTGCCATGCAAGAGGCTTTGGCCAAACTTCGTCCCAACGACAAGGTGAAAATTTCAATTAAAAGAGATGGCGCGGTGAAACTTTTTGATGTAACCTTACGTAATAGAGCTGGTAAGACAGAACTACTCTCTCGTGGAGATGTGGATGTGGTAAAAGTGCTTGGTGCCACGTTCGAGCCCATAAGTGATGGGGCCAAACGTAAATTGGGCATCAAGGGTGGTCTTCAAGTTGTGCAGCTTAGTGGTTCGGGGCTTTTGGCCAAGAGTAAGGTGCAGCAGGGCTTTATCATCACCCATATCAACGGTGTTGCTATTGGTTCAGTTGAGGATTTAAATCGTATTACCGCTCAGGTAGAGTCCATTGATGGGGTATATCCCAACGGCAAGGCGGTCAGTTATTTAGTAGTTAGTAGGGGCGAATAAAACCCTTTTTTTAAAATAGAAAAGAATGAGGCAATTAAAAATCACAAAATCGATTACCAATCGCGAGAGTGCATCGCTCGATAAATATTTGCAAGAGATAGGGCGCGAGGAGCTCGTCACCGTTGAGGAAGAGGTCGAATTGGCCCAACGTATCCATAAAGGTGATGCCGAGGCGCTCGAAAAACTTACTAAGGCTAATCTTCGTTTCGTGGTTTCGGTTGCCAAACAGTATCAGAATCAAGGTCTTACCTTGCCTGACTTAATTAATGAGGGTAATTTGGGCTTGATTAAGGCTGCCGAGAAATTCGATGAGACACGTGGTTTCAAGTTTATCTCCTATGCCGTTTGGTGGATTCGTCAATCTATTTTGCAGGCCTTGGCCGAGCAGTCGCGTATTGTGCGTTTGCCGCTTAACCAGGTTGGTTCGCTCAATAAAATCAATAAGGCTTTTGCCCGTTTTGAGCAAGAGAACGAGCGTACCCCTTCTCCCGAGGAGCTTTCGCGGGTGCTAGACCTTCCGCGCGACAAAGTAGCCGACACGCTTCGTGTTTCGGGTCGTCATGTGTCGGTTGATGCCCCTTTTGCCGAGGGCGAGGATAACTCATTGCTGGATGTGTTGGTCAACTCCGACTCGCCCAATGCCGACCGTAGCCTTATCAACGAGTCGCTCTGTACCGAGATTGACCGTTCGCTTTCGACTCTTACCGACCGTGAGCGCGACATTGTAAAGTCCTTCTTTGGAATTGGTTCGGCTGAGATGACCCTTGAGGAGATTGGTGATGAGTTTGGCCTAACGCGTGAGCGTGTGCGCCAAATCAAAGAGAAGGCCATTCGTCGTCTGCGCCATGGTTCACGCAGCAAGCTACTGAAGACCTATTTGGGTTAGAAACCGTTTCAATTTCCTAAAAAAAGTGGGCAGACTCTTTTCTAGAGGCTGCCCACTTAATGGTAGGCATCATAATAAACTACACCGGAGCTACATCAAATAAGCTCCGGTGTTTTTTTGTTTAGAAGCTGTTTTAATTTGTTTTCAAAATTTTATTACTGCTGTTTTCATCGATGATTTGCCGAGATAGTAGTGGACTACAGCTCAAAATCAGCGGAAAAAGAGGACGAAAAGGGTGGAAAGAAATTAAAACAGCTTCTTAAAAGGTTCTATTTTTGGACAACTTGTTTACAATCATAGACAGGATTACATCATCGCCCTCCACTATTTCCGATA
>JAVVSB010000046.1:0-12708 GCA_036654415.1 Mucinivorans sp.
TGCGAGGTTGTCAAGTGCAACCCACGGAGTTATTATCGTCATGTAAGTAAAGAGTAGAGGCTAGTCGACCGTAAATTAGTTTACGCGCGAAACTTTATTTACCCCCGCAATTTTTTTAAGGTGTGCCACTACCATATCCACCATTGTTGAGCTGGCAACCTCGATGGCAAGTGTGCCTGTTACCTGCCCATCTTTGGAGTCTATATTTAAGGTGCGGATGTTGATGTTTAGTGTACGACTCACCATCTCGGTTATTGTGGTGGCCATGCCTGCACGGTCTTCGCCCTGAATACGAATTTGAGCACGGAAGGCACCCCCTACGGTAGTTTGGCTCCATCTAGCCTCGTGTACGCGGTATTTATATTGTTCTTTGAGCCTTTGGGCGTTGGGGCAGTCCTTACGGTGGATGGTGATGCCTCCATTAACGGTGACAAAACCAAAGACCTCATCCCCAAAGATGGGGTTACAACATTTCCCAAGTTTATAATCTACCTGAGCCAACCCATTGTCAATTATCATCATATCTTGACTGTCGGTTTTGCGTTCCGCTGGCTCCTTGCGTGGCTTGGCCACCCCCGCAGGAAGGGTTCCTTCATAGGCCTTTTGCAGAAACTCTTTTATTTCTATCATCGGCACACGTCCCTGGGCGATGGCTGTATAGACTTCCATGCCAGTGCGTACTTTGAAATATTTCGAGAGGTAGTTTACGCACTCCTCCACCGTGAGTGGTATCTTCCAATTTTTGACCTTGCGTTCCAACTCCTCGCGTCCCAAAATTGATGAATTGGCTTGGGCTTCGCGTAGTATCTGTTTTATTTTGCCTTTGGCCTTGTTAGTCACCACGAAGTTGAGCCAGTCGGCCTTAGCCTTTTGATTTTTACTTGTCACCACCTCGGCTATGTCGCCACTACGGAGCATCTCGCGTATTGAGACGTTGCGGCCATTGATACGTCCACCAGTACATGCGGCTCCCACATTGGTGTGGATGTCGAAGGCAAAATCGAGTAGGGTAGCCCCTTCGGGTAGTTTACGAATATCACCCGTTGGGGTAAAGACAAAGACCTCCGAGGTGCCCTGAGTGAGGTCGAACTCCTCTTTGAGGGCTGCCGAGGCTCCGTCTGTACTCTCTACCACCGAGCGCAACCGTTCGAGCCACTGTTCCGAAGTGATGTTACCTGCTGAATTTCCCTTGTAACGCCAGTGGGCAGCCACTCCGCGCTCAGCTACTTCGTCCATGCGTTGTGAACGTATCTGAACCTCGACCCAACGTGGTGGAGTGGCTAATTTATCCACCAGCACGGTGGCGTGTAGGCTCTCATAGCCGTTGGATTTGGGTATCGAAATCCAATCCCTCATCCTGTCAGGGTTAGGTAGGTAGAAGTCTGTGACCACAGAAAAGGCTGTCCAGCAGTGCATTTTCTCAAACTCAGCCTCGCAATCGATTATAATACGCACCGCAAAAACATCATACACACCCTCGAAATTTACATTTTGTTGGTGCATTTTGCGCCAAATGGAGTATATTGATTTGGTACGGCTCTTTAATTTATAGTTTAACCCCAGGGAGTCGAGTTTTTCAATGATAGGTGCTTTAAACTTCTCGATAAATTCTCTTCGTTCGTGCTCACTATCAGCCAGTTTTTTCTGGATACTATTGTAGTCCTTGGTCTCAAGGTATTTTAGTGAGAGGTCCTCCATCTCACTTTTTATGACATAGAGCCCCAATTTATGGGCAAGAGGGGCGTACAAATTTATGGTCTCCCACGACTTCTTGTTGCGTTTTAGTTCGGGAAAGCTCTCCAACTCGCGCATAACCTCCAGGCGGTCGGCCAGTTTGATGAGTATCACACGTGGGTCGGTGGAGTAGCTAATGATGAGCTCCTTGAAATTTTCGGCCTGAAGAGTCGAAGTCTTGGGGTCCACTTGCGATATGTTATTTAGACCGCGTAAAATCTCCAGACACTTCTCCCCATAGAGCTCCTTTACCTGCTCTGGCGAAATTTTGCCCAACCTAAAGACATCATGCAACAGTGCGGCCACGGTCGAGTTACGTCCCAGCCCCACCTCTTTGACTACAATGTGTGCCACTCCCACCGAGTGCATAATAAAATCTTGCCCTCCATAACGCTTCATTCCACGCATCTGCTGAGCTGCATAGCGCAAGGCTGAGACAATGGTGATGCACGAAGCCCGACTGTAGGTGTGGGTAATGAGGTCTAAGAAATCTCTGTAGTTTTTCATATCTTTATGACAAAATTAGAAAAAAATTATTAACTTCGCAATAACATATAGATAATTTTTCAAATGGATAAAAGCATATTCTTGCTCCTTTGTGCCCCCTTAATGCCCATGGCAGCTAGGGCCGCAAAGCCAGTTCTAGGGTCCGACCAAACCAAACCGAATATTATATTTTTTATGGTTGACGACATGGGTTGGCAGGACTCCTCCGAGCCATTTTGGCAAGACACTACTTACCTGAATAGCAGCGTTTACCATACTCCTAACATGGAGCGGTTGGCCAATTGTGGGGTTAAGTTTACGCGTGCCTATGCCTCGCCCGTGAGTTCACCCTCCAGGGTGAGTTTGATGACTGGTATGCACCCTGCGGTTCACCGCGTGACCAACTGGACTCTGCATCCCGAAAAGTCGACTGATATGCCCAGTGACCGTTTGAACTTTCCGCTCTGGAACTGGAATGGACTGCAACCAATGAAGGGTGTCGGACAGGCTGTTGCGGCCACCACCTTACCCATGTTGCTTAGGCAGGCGGGCTATCACACTATCCATGTGGGTAAGGCCCATTTTGGTTCGATTGGCACCCCAGGCGAGAACCCTTTGAATTTGGGCTTCGATGTCAATATTGCTGGCCATGCCGCAGGTGGTCTAGCAAGTTATCTTGGTGAAGATAATTTTGGTAATAAGGCCGACGCCTCCAAGCAGAGCCCCTTTGCTGTGCCTGGTTTGGAAAAATATTGGGGGCAGGATATTTTTGTCACCGAGGCTCTAACCATCGAAGCTCTACATGCCTTGGATAGTGCTCGCACGCTCAATAAGCCCTTCTACCTCTACATGAGTCACTATGCTGTTCACGTGCCATTGGATAAGGATAAACGTTATTTTCAAAAATACATTGATGCTGGCCTTAGTGATTCGCAGGCGAGTTATGCTGCCCTTATCGAGGGGATGGATAAGAGCTTGGGTGACTTGATGGATTATCTTCAAGAGTCGGGGCTGTGGGATAACACTGTTCTTATTTTTATGTCCGATAATGGGGGGCTCTCTACGGCTGGCCGCTCGGGTAAAATGAATTTCCCACTCAATAGCGGCAAGGGCTCCGCTTACGAAGGCGGCGTGCGTGTGCCGCTGATTATCAGTACTCCAGAGGTTCGTAGTGAGGCTTTATGTGATACTCCAGTCGATATTTGTGATATGCTGCCCACTATTATGAATTTTGCTGGACAGGAAAATTATAAGACCTCCCAAAAACTTAATGGTCTCTCAATAGTACCACTTCTCAAGCATGAGAGTGTCCAACGTTTCAACCGTTCTCTCTATTGGCATTTTCCCAATAAGTGGGATGCCCAAGGGCCAGGTATTGGTACCTTTAGCTCTATTTTGCGTGATAAATGGAAACTTATCTACTTTTACGAAAATTCGCGCACCGAGCTCTATAATCTTGATGAGGATATATTCGAGGTTGTCAATCAGGCTGGTAACCCATCTGTAGCTCCTGTCCGCAAACAGTTGGCTCGAGATTTAACACGTTTTCTAAAACGTACCAAGGCTCAAATGCCTACCTATAAAAATGGTGAGGTCTGTAATTATCCCTCTGGTCAGCGTGCCAAAAACAGATAGTTAACCATACAACAGACAAGATGGTGCAGCTTCGATAAAAAGCTGCACCATCTTGTCTGTTTAGTGTTTCTTAAAGGCTGTTTTAATTTGTTTTCAAAATTTTATTACTGCTATTTCATCGATGATTTGCCGAGATAGAGTAGTGGACTACAGCTCAAAAATCAGCGGAAAAAGAGGACAAAAAGGGTGGTGATAAAATTTTGGAAAGAGATTAAAACAGCTTCTTAGAATCGAGCCAACATGTTACGGAGGTTCTGCTCAATACGTTGTTCAACATCATCCGAAGGCGATTTGATAAATTTCTCGCCCACGATACGTTCGTAGAGTTCGATATAGCGGTCGCTGATGCCCTCTACAATGGCTGGTGTCATCTCTGGAACTTTTTCACCATCGCGTCCTTGGAATCCGCTCTCCATCAACCATTCGCGCACAAACTCTTTCGAGAGTTGGCGTTGAGCTTCTCCGCGGTCAAAGCGTTCCTGATACCCCTCGGCATAGAAATAGCGCGAAGAGTCTGGGGTGTGAATTTCGTCAATAAGGTAGATTTGACCATCTTTTTTGCCAAATTCATACTTTGTATCCACCAAAATTAGTCCACGTTCGGCAGCCATCTTCTGTCCACGTTCAAATAGGGCCATGGTGTACTTTTCCATCTGTTGGTAATCCTCTTTCGAGACATATCCTTTGGCAATAATATCCTCGCGCGAGATATTTTCGTCGTGGAGTCCGATTTCGGCCTTGGTACTAGGGGTGATAATTGGTTTTTCAAAACGTTGGTGTTCACGCAAACCATCAGGTAGTTTTATGCCGCATATTTCGCGTCCTCCAGCCTTGTAGTCGCGCCACGAACTACCAGTTAAGTAGGCTCTTACAATCATCTCCACCGCAAAAGGTTCGCAGCGATAGCCCACCGTGGCCATTGGGTCTGGCGAGGCTATTTTCCAGTTTGGGCAAATATCGCGCGTAGCATCCAAGAATTTTGATGCTATTTGATTGAGTACTTGCCCCTTGTAAGGTATTCCCTCTGGTAGTACCACGTCAAAGGCCGATATTCGGTCTGTGACCACCATGGCCAAAATATTCTCCTTAACGGTGTACACATCGCGCACCTTACCCACGTAAAGCGAGGTTTGTCCCTCGAACTTGAAATTTGTTTTAGTTAATGCTTTCATTTTTATAATTTATTTTTCAAATGCTGCTACTATTTTCACCACCAATGGGTGCCTTAAAATATCTTTACCGTCGAATTCTATAATCGAGATGCCCTTAATGCCGTGCAATCTATCGAGTGTTGGGGCGAGCCCCGAATCACATTTACGTTGCAAGTCAATTTGTGTCAAGTCTCCTGTGACAATGAACTTTGCAGTACGTCCCATACGGGTGAGAAACATCTTAAGTTGCTCCGTTGAGGTGTTTTGCGCCTCATCCAGAATCACAAAGGCGTTATCTAACGTGCGCCCGCGCATATAGGCTAGTGGAGCTATCTGAACCGCCCCCTCATCCATCATTTCGGCTAGTTTTTTGGCTGGAATCATATCTTGCAGTGCATCGTAGAGTGGTTGCAGGTATGGGTCGAGCTTCTCTTTCATATCTCCAGGCAGGAAGCCAAGTTTTTCGCCAGCCTCCACTGCAGGGCGGGTGAGTATTATCTTCTTTACCTCACGGTTTTTTAGAGCCCTTACCGCCAGTGCAATAGCGGTATAGGTCTTGCCTGAACCAGCTGGGCCGATGGCAAACATTAGGTCGTTTTTTTGGTAGGCGTCCACCAGTTTTTGCTGGTTTTTGGTCACTGCTCTTACCACATTACCATTGACTCCAAAGACTATCACATCTTTGGCTTGTGCAATCTGTTCATCTGTGGTTGCCACCCCCGATAAAGGACTGCTATCGTAGATGTGGTCCAAAATTTCTGGCGATAGGTGGCCGTACTTATTATAATAAGTTATGGTTTTTAGTAGTTTATCCTCGTATAGAGCCACCTGCTGGTCGGTCCCAGCTACGCGAAGAGCCCCACCTCGTACCACAATTTTCATTGTCGGGAACTTGGAGTTTATATGGTTGATATTGGCACTCTGAGTTCCAAAAAGGTCTCGAGGTTCAATACCCTCTATTTGTATGGTTTTTTCTGCCAATTGTACACGGTTTATTATATATAACTTGTTGGATAAAAATCAGCTCTATTTTATAATTTTACCTTTCAGTGTTGCCGAGCTGCACTGCGTAATCTCGACCTGTACGTAATCTCCTATTTTACAATCCTGGCGGTCAAAAACCACCACTTTATTTTGTGAGCTACGCCCCGATAGCTGCTCCGTGGAGCGGCGCGATAGGCTCTCAATGAGAACCTCCACCCTTCGCCCCACCTCCCGTGAGTTACTCTGTAGCGACAACTCATTTTGCAGGGTAATCAATTCGCTCAGACGGCGAGTTTTTTCCTGCTCTGTAATGTCATCCGCCATGGTGCGGGCAGCTTTGGTATTAGGGCGTTCGGAGTATTTAAACATATACGAAAAATCGTATCCCACCTCACGCATGAGCTCCATTGTCATCTGGTGCTCCTCTAAGGTTTCGCTACAAAAACCTGCTATTAGGTCGGTTGAAATCGAACAATCTGGCATGGCTCGGCGGATGGCTGCTATTCGGTCTAAATACCACTCGCGGGTATATTTACGGTTCATAAGTGTCAACATACGGTTGCTGCCTGATTGGGCAGGCAGATGGATTGAACGACAAATATTTGGTGTTGTGGCCATCGTGGCAATCACCTCATCGGAGAGGTCCTTGGGGTGCGAGGTCGAAAAGCGGAGACGCAGCAGAGGCGATATGGCGGCAACTTTACTCAGTAGAGAGGCGAAGTTCACCCCCTCGAAGTTGTATGAATTTACATTCTGTCCCAGCAGTGTCACCTCGCGGTAACCCTGTTCAAAGAGCTTTTGGGCCTCATCCACAATGCTCTGCCATGGGCGGCTGCGCTCGGTACCACGGGTATATGGTACTACACAGTAGGCACACATATTGTTACATCCACGCATTATACTCACAAAGCCACTCACTCCGTTTTTGTCGAACCTCACTGGTTCAATTTCGCAGTATGTCTCATCCGTGCTGAGTTTAGTGTTGATGGATGGTAGCCCATTAGCTGCTGCGCGCACCAATTCAGGCAGAGTGCGGTAACTATCTGGACCAGCCACAATATCTACGGCCTGTTCACGCTCTGTTAGTTCATTTTTGAGCCTCTCAGCCATGCACCCTATCACCCCCACCAATAGCCATGGGCGGGCACGTTTCAAAGAGCGCATCTCCACCAAACGTCCCCACACGCGTTGCTCAGCATTGTCGCGAATGGCACAGGTGTTTACAAGTATTAAGTCGGCCTGGTGTATATCATCGGTGTAGCCCCATCCTTGGGCTTTCATTATCGAGGCCACCACCTCCGAGTCTCCGCTGTTCATCTGGCATCCATAAGTTTCGATATGGAGCAGTCCTCCCGCGTGGTTGGCAAAAAAAAGTGCTTTGGGGTCTATTCTTCTCATAGTGGCTACAAAATTAGTAAAAAATAAGATACAGAGTAAATAGTTTTGCTAAAATTACAGTAAATATACGTATCTTGTTTCTATTTCCGTTAGAATTTCATAAATTTGCAAAATGAAACGTATATCCCTAATTATATTATTATGTTGTGGGCTCTCTTTGGCCCAAGCTCAGCGGCGTTCGACCTATGTAGCTCCCAAGATAGAGGAGCTTCCTCGTAAGCCCATGGATACAATTACCACGGCTGACCCCGACACCAAAGTTATTATTTTTAGTAATAATACGTGGGAATTCTACCATCCTAAGCTTCGGGCCCAGATGCAGGATTTGGATGTCTATCGTTACAATTGGGACACGGTTGGGCTGTTTGCTTATCGTAACATAGAGCTCTCCGATATTCCTAAGGTGGTGGAACTTCGTTTGGTTGATAATTTGAGTGATTTCTGTCCCCCTATTGTGGGTACAGTCTATTCTAAGTATGGTCCTCGAGGTCGTCGTAACCACAACGGTACCGACATCCCGCTTCGTATAGGTGAGCCCATCATGAGTGCCTTTGATGGCAAGGTGCGCTACGCCTCGATGAATTACGGAGGTTATGGCAATCTGGTCATCGTACGTCACCCCAACGGGTTGGAGAGTTGGCATGGTCATCTCTCGCGTATCAATTGTCATGTTGGTGATTACGTTCGTGCGGGGCAGGTCATTGGCTTTGGTGGCAGCACAGGGCGTAGCCGTGGGCCTCATCTTCACTACGAATTACGTTACAAGGACCAAACTTTTGACCCTGAATATCTTATTGATTTTGAGAATGGGCGTCTGCGTTATCAGACCTTTGCCCTTGAAAAGAGCTTCTTCAATATCCACTCCCGCGCCAGCGAGACTCTCGAAGATGACGATTACGATGATGCTATGGCTGGTACTATTTTGGCTGCAGCTGACGACTCCACGGCTAGTAAGGTGGTCGAGCGAGTATCCAAACCAACTCCACCCACCCAGGCTGTCTATCACAAGGTTGTCTCGGGTGATATGTTGGGTAAGTTGGCCATGAAGTATGGGGTCTCTATCGACCAAATTTGTCGACTCAATAATATATCACGTAAAACCACATTGGCTCTTGGGCGCAGACTAAGGGTAAAATAATTTAGATTATGATAAAATTTTTCAAAAAGGGGCAGACTATCTTTGCCGTGCAGAGCTGCAAAGAGCTCGATGCTGAAACTATCACCAAACTGGAGTGGCTCTTTTCGGGTGCCAAAGTCTTGCAACAGACTGCCATCGAGGGTTTTTTTGTGGGGCCACGTCGCGAGATGATTACCCCCTGGAGCACCAATGCTGTAGAGATTACGCAGAACATGGATATCTCAGGCATTGAGCGTATCGAGGAGTTCCAGCAGACCACCTCTGCGGATGCCCCTTGTGATAAGATGCTTCAGCGCCACTATACCAAGTTGGATAACGCTCTTTTTACGGTCGTCAAACAGCCCGAGCCTATTGTTTATATCAAGGATATTCGTGCCTACAACCAGCAGCAGGGGCTAGCTTTGGTGGAACAGGAGGTCGAGTATCTTGAGAGTGTGGCTGCCAAAGTAGGTCGTTCGCTTACCGATAGCGAGGTCTTTGGTTTTTCGCAGGTTAACTCCGAACACTGTCGCCACAAGATTTTTAATGGTGAATTTGTAATTGATGGTCAGACGATGCCCAATACCCTTTTCGGTATGATTCGCCAAACCACCAAGCAACATAATGGTACGGTGGTCTCGGCTTACAAAGACAACTGTGCCTTTTTGCAAGGGCCTGTTGTCGAACAATTTGCCACAACCTCGCACGAGGGACCAGATTATTTCACCACCGAAGATTTCGAGAGTGTGATTTCTATCAAGGCCGAAACACACAACTTTCCCACTACGGTTGAACCCTTCAATGGTGCGGCTACGGGTACGGGGGGCGAAATTCGCGACCGTATTGCAGGTGGCAAAGGGGCCTTCCCCGTTAGTGGTACAGCGGCCTATATGACAGCCTATCCACGCTTTGGTAGACCCTGGGAAAACGATATGGCTCCGCGTAAGTGGCTCTACCAAACTCCAGAAGATATCTTGATTAAGGCCAGTAATGGGGCTTCGGATTTTGGTAATAAATTTGGGCAGCCCCTTATTTGTGGGTCGTTATATACCTTTGAGCACCAAGAAAATAACAAGAAATTCGCCTTTGATAAAGTGATAATGTTGGCTGGTGGTATTGGTTACGGTAAAAAGGTGGATTCACTTAAAGATGAGCCGACTAAGGGTGATAAGGTGGTGTTGCTAGGTGGCGATAACTACCGAATAGGTATGGGCGGGGGAGCGGTAAGTTCTGTGGCCACAGGTGAGTATGCGGGGGCCATTGAGCTCAATGCTGTTCAACGTAGCAATCCCGAGATGCAAAAGAGGGCCTACAACGCCATCCGTGCCATCTCCGAGGAGTCTAACAACCCCATCATCTCTATCCATGACCACGGTGCAGGGGGCCACCTTAACTGTCTTAGTGAACTGGTTGAGGCCACTGGCGGTCGTATCGACATCGATTGCCTACCCATAGGCGACCCTACACTTAGTGCCAAAGAGATTGTTGGTAATGAGTCTCAAGAACGTATGGGGTTGGTTATCAAAGAGCAATACATCGAAAAGTTCCGTAATATTGCCGCTCGCGAGCGTTGCCCATTCTATGTCATTGGCCAGGCTACGGGCGATATGCAGTTTACCTTTGTCAACAACAAAACAAAGGAACAACCCATTGACCTACAACTTAGCGATATGTTTGGTAAAACACCTCGTACTCAGCTGGTTGACAGAACGGTGATTGAAAATTATATAGCTCCTCAATACTCCCCAGATAAGATTGAACAGTATATTGAAAATGTACTGCAAATTGAGGGTGTTGCCTGTAAGGATTGGCTTACCAATAAGGTTGACCGTAGTGTTACTGGGCGTATTGCCCTGCAACAGACTGCTGGTGAGATACAGTTGCCTCTGAATGATTGCGGTGTCTTTGCTCTGGATTTTCATGGAGTGCGTGGCGTTGCCAACTCTTTAGGGTCGGCTCCGTCGGTGGCCTTGGCCTCGGCCGAAAAGGGGTCTGTTATGGCCATTGCCGAGTCGCTTACTAACTTGGTTTTTGCCCCTATCGAGGGTGGCCTTGGTTCGGTTTCACTCAGTGCAAACTGGATGTGGCCCTGCAAGAACGAGGGCGAAGATGCTCGTCTCTATAAAGCTGTTCAGGCCGCTGCCGATTTTGCCATTGCCTTGGGGCTTAATATCCCCACGGGTAAGGACAGCCTCTCTATGACTCAGAAATATGGAGATGAGGACAAGGTTTTTGCTCCTGGGACTGTGATTATCACGGCTGCTGGTGAAGTCTCTGATGTCAAGAAGTGTGTTAAGGCGGCTCTTAGAGTCGTACCTAGCGAATTGGTCTATGTCGATTTTTCGCAGGATGCTTTCCGCTTGGGTGGTAGTGCTTTTGCTCAAACCCTTAATGCGGTGGGTGATGATGTGCCCACGGTGCTCTCGGCCGACTATTTCCACAAGGCCTTTGAGGCTGTGCAACAGCTTGTCGAACATGGTGTGGTGCTTTCTGGACACGACATTTCGGGTGGTGGTTTGATAACGGCTCTGCTGGAGATGAATTTTTCCAATAACCACACTGGTGTTGAGGTTGATTTAAATCCGTTGCGTGAGGCCGATGTGGTGAAGATTCTCTTCTCCGAAAAGCCTGCCGTGCTACTTCAGGTGGCCTCGGCTGAGCGTGTGGTGGCCGAACTTAGTGAGATGGGTGTTGCGGCCGTGAAGTTGGGCGTGGTTAGCGATAAGAGTCGCCGCTTGGTTGTCCATCATGGTTGCTGTACACGTCTGAGCCTTGATATCAATGCTCTGCGTGATGTTTGGTATCGCACCTCATATCTTTTGGATTGCAAACAGAGCGGAGCTAAACTTGCTAAGATTCGTTTCGATAACTACAAAAACCAACCTCTCCATTACACTTTCCCTGCCGATTTCACGGGGAGGTACGCTCAGTGGGGGCTTGACCCCTTGCGCCGTACTAAGAGCGGTGTACGGGCCGCTATTATCCGCGAGAAGGGGAGCAACGGTGACAGGGAGATGGCCTGGGCCATGCATCTTGCTGGTTTTGATGTGCGCGATGTGATGATGACCGACCTTATTGCGGGTCGTGAAACGTTAGAGGACTTGAATTTCATTGTCTTTGTGGGCGGTTTTTCCAACTCCGATGTGCTCAATTCGGCTAAGGGTTGGGCTGGAGCCTTTGTCTATAACGACAAGGCTCGTTCTGCACTCGATAAATTCTACAAACGAGAGGATACACTGTCGCTTGGGGTTTGTAATGGTTGCCAATTGATGATGGAATTGGGCCTTATTACCCCAAACAGCTTGCCTATGCAGCATAATGATTCGCACAAGTTAGAGAGTGGCTTCGTGGGTGTAACTATCGCCAAGAGCCCCTCTATTATGTTTAAATCCTTAGAGGGTAGTCGCCTTGGTATTTGGGTTACTCACGGTGAGGGTAAGTTTGTCTTTGGAGACCAAACGCCTAATGTGTCTATGAGTTATCTTTACGATGCCTATCCCGCTAACCCCAATGGTTCTGAGTTCAATGCGGCAGGTATCTGTTCGACTGACGGTCGCCATTTGGCCATTATGCCTCACCTTGAGCGTGCCATCAAGCCATGGAACTGGGCCTATTACGAGCCTTCACGCCTGAATGATGAGATAACCCCTTGGATTGAGGCCTTTGTCAATGCTCGTGAGTGGGTCGAGGCTAAAAAATAATGAATGTCGAAGAACTTCGAGAATATTGTCTGTCCAAAAGGGGCGCAACCGAGTGCGCCCCTTTTGGCGATAATACTATTGTCTTTAAGGTTGGCCCCGAGGAGCACGGGCGTGCCTTTGCGCTTATGCCTTTGGACAAACGTTATGTAATGGTTAAATGCAATCCTCAGCGTGCCATTGCCTTGCGCGAGCGTTACCCCGAGATAGAGGCTGCTTACCACATGAATAAAGTACATTGGAATGGTGTTTTTTTGGAGGGGTCACTCTCTGATAGTTTTATCCGTGAACTTATTGACCACTCCTTTGATATGGTACTTCAGGGGTTTCCCAAACGAATAAGGGATAATTTTATGTTATAAAATTTGTGTATTAAAAAAATTGTTTTTACCTTTGCACTCTCAAATAAGAGAGATGACACTCCTCGGGGTGCTTCTAAGGTTAGATTTTGATTCAGTAGCTCAGCTGGTAGAGCACAACACTTTTAATGTTGGGGTCCTGGGTT
>JAVVSB010000047.1:0-12223 GCA_036654415.1 Mucinivorans sp.
GACGGTATCACCTATCGTCTGGTGCCTATTAAGTCTCCCATTACGGGGGCGTACGACATAGGACGTGTTGACACTGAGGTGCTTTACGATAATCTTATGAATAAATATTCCTACGGTAATATAGCCAATCCTAAGGTTTATGTTGACCCCTTTGTTGAAAACACCTTCAATGCCAGCAAGCTTCGTGGCACCTTTGCTCAGCTTTCGCTTGCCCTTACCGCTCAGGGTGATTCTCTGCGTGCCGTTGAGGTTCTGGACAGGGCCATGAAGGTGATGCCACCTTCGCAATTGCGTTATGATGAGTCTATAACCGAAATTATCGGAGCCTATTGGGAAGCTGGAGCCATGGATAAGGGGACAGCCCTAGCCAAGGATTATATGCGTGTGCTGGGTGAATATGTTGACTATTACGACCGCTTTACTGGTAACAAAAAGGTGTTGGTTAAGGGGGTTGCTGATGGTTATATGCGTAACCTTTACTTCCTTTCGCTCACGGCTCAGGACCATGGTCTGTCGTTGGAAAAGTTGTAATCAATATTGTCTCTTTTATACAGCTTCACCGTGCTGGGATTTTTATCCTTGGCGCGGTGAAGTTTTTTAGGGAGATAAGAAGAATTTTAAAATCAGTTAAAAAATACGTAACTTTGTCCTTTAAATTTAAAGTAGGATTAATATGTTAACCATCAAACAAATACGCCAAGAGCGTGAGCAGACCATTGCTCGCCTGGCAAAAAAAGGTGTAGAAGCAGCCCCCATTTTGGACGAGATATCGGACTTGGACGATAGCCGTAAGGCTCTGCAACAGGAACTTGACAAAAATTTGACCGAACAAAATTCGATAGCCAAACAGATAGGGGTGATGTTCAAAAATGGTCAAAGCGAACAGGCTAATGAACTCAAGGCTCGTACTGCTGAACTTAAGGAGCTCTCCAAAGTTGCCCAGCAAAAGTTGGAGGCTACGGTGGCTAATATTGACGCTCTGATTGTTACTCTGCCAAATCGTGCGGCTGATATTGTGCCTCAGGGGCGTACGGCTGAGGATAATCTCAATGTAAAACAGAGTGGCCTCATGCCAACGCTACCCAAAGGGGCTCTACCTCATTGGGAGCTGGCCGCTAAGTATGATATTATTGATTTTGAACTTGGCAATAAGCTCACTGGAGCTGGTTTTCCAGTCTATAAAGGCAAGGGGGCGCGCCTGCAAAGGGCCCTTATTAACTTCTTTGTCGACTGCAATACTCAGGCTGGTTACACCGAAATCATGCCTCCACTGATGGTTAATGCTGATAGTGGTTTTGGCACGGGTCAACTTCCCGACAAGGAGGGGCAGATGTACCACTGCCAGGTCGATAATTTTTATCTTATCCCCACGGCCGAGGTCCCTGTCACCAATATCTTCCGCGATGTTATTGTTGAGCAGTCGGAGCTACCCATCCGCATGACGGCCTATACTCCATGCTTTCGTCGCGAGGCTGGCAGCTATGGTAAAGATGTGCGTGGGTTAAATCGTCTACACCAGTTCGATAAGGTCGAGATTGTGGAGGTCGCCGACCCAGCAACCTCCTATGACCGCTTGACGTTCATGGTGGCTCATGTCGAAAGTATTGTCCAAAAACTGGGATTGCCTTACCGTATTTTACGTCTTTGTGGTGGTGATATGAGTTTCACCAGTGCTCTAACCTACGACTTCGAGGTCTTTTCGGCCGCTCAGGAGCGTTGGCTGGAGGTTAGTTCAGTCTCTAACTTCGAGAGTTTTCAGGCTAACCGCCTTAAGTTGCGTTACCGTAATGGTGAGCGCAAGTTGGAGTTGGCACACACCCTTAACGGTAGCTCTTTGGCTTTGCCACGTATTTTGGCGGCTCTTTTGGAAAATTATCAGACTGAGGATTCTATAATAATTCCTGAATGTTTACGTTCTTATACCGGATTTGATAAGATACAGTAGATAGATGTACATAATAAACACCACTTTTGTGGTTGAACCTTCGGCTCATGGGCGGTGGTACGAATTTTTTTTACAAAAATTCGTACCACTTTGTCGTGCCGAGGGGTTCTCAGAACTTACCTTTACGCGTGTTCTTCATGAGGATACTCAGGGCCATTACACCTATTCTTTACAGGTCGCGGTCGATTCCATACCCGAATATCAACGCTTTGTGGCCGAGATAATGACCGATTATGGCTCCACCGTGTTATCTGTTTTTGGCGAACAGGTCCTCCATTTTACAACTTTGTTAAAACGAATTATGTTATGAAAAACTTTTTTCTCACCCTACTTTGCCTCATTGGCTTTACGGCTCAGGCCCAACAAACTATTCAGTCTGAGAATGGTGAAAAATGGTGGGGAGCCATGACAGCCATGGGTGGTCGGATGCCTCTTAGCGAACCTACGGGGCTTGTTAGGCTGAGTAGTCAGAATAGTAACAACCAAAGTGTCCCTTTTTTGGTGTCCAATTATGGGCGTTACATATATTCCAACCATGCTTTTGATTTCGAGTGGGATGGCAAGAGCTTTATCTTTACCAACACCTATGATACCATCAAAGTTCAGAAGGTGGGCAAGACCCTGCGTGATGCTTTTGTGGTGGCCTCTTCGCGCCATTTCAAGCCTACTGGTATTATGCCCGAGAAAGAGTTTTTCACCCATCCTCAATACAACACCTGGATAGAATTGGTTTATAATCAGAATCAAGCCGACATAGAACGCTATGCCGATGGTATTCTCTCCAGCGGTCTGCCCGCAGGTATTTTAATGGTGGACGACAATTGGCAACGTTACTATGGTAATTTTGATTTCAAGGCCGAACGTTTTTCTGATGCTAAGGGTATGGTTGATAGGTTGCACCAAAAGGGGTTCAAGGTTATGCTTTGGGTATGTCCTTTTGTGAGTGCTGACTCTCCTGAGTTCCGTTTTGCCGCCAAGAAAGGTTATCTTATCAAGGCCAAGGGCAGTGCAGAGCCTGCCATAGTCCATTGGTGGAATGGATATAGTGGTCTCTATGACCTAACCAACCCCGAGGCAGCTGCCTACCTTAAGGGTCAACTTGCGGCCACGCAGCAGAAATATGGAGTTGATGGTTTTAAGTTCGATGCTGGTGATTTGACTTTCTATACCCCTAAGACTCAAGACTATTTCGACAAAACTGCCACTGCAGCCACCCATAGCCAAAGTTGGGCAAAGTTGGGTCTCGAATTTCCATACAATGAATATCGTGCTTGTTGGGCTATGCAGGGCTATCCATTGGTGCAACGTTTGGGCGATAAAGATTATTCTTGGGGGGCACTAGGTAGCCTTATTCCCGAGATGATAAATGCAGGGATGATGGGATACCCTTTCACCTGTCCCGATATGGTGGGTGGAGGCCAGTTTGCTTCGTTTGAAAATATTGACCCAACTAAGTTTGACCAAAATCTCATTGTTCGTTCGGCACAGGTGCACGCTCTGATGCCCATGATGCAGTTTTCGGTGGCTCCATGGCGTATTCTCGACAAAGAGCATATGTCATACTGCCTCGATGCGGTGAACTTGCGTCAAAAGTTAACCCCTTATATTTTGGAGTTGGCTGCTCAGGCGGCTAAAACAGGAGAACCTATTGTGCGCCCTATGGAGTATGTCTTCCCGCACAAGGGTTTTTCGGATTGCAAAGACCAGTTTATGTTGGGTGGTCGCTATCTTGTGGCTCCAGTTCTTACGGCCGATGGCAAACGGATGGTGCGTCTTCCCAAAGGACGTTGGGTGGACGACTTGGGCAAGTCCTACCGTGGCCCTATTCTTCTTGAAATTAATGCCCCAACGGGTCGTCTGCCATACTTTGAATTTAAAAAGTAGCGATTTTTTTTGGGGGTGGTCACTCCCAATCAAAATCTCACTTGATAATGAACCGACGAATCCTAAAATTAGCCATTCCCAATATTATTTCCAATATAACCATCCCTTTAGTGGGTATGGCCGATTTGGTGATGGCAGGCTGGCTTGGTGGCGATGAATTAATTGCTGGTATAGCCATTGGGGGCACAATATTTAACTTTCTCTATTGGAATTTCGGATTCCTGAGGATGGGCACCAGCGGCTTTACTGCGCAGGCTTATGGAGCACGCGATTTTCCCCTTGCTGTTCGTACTTTATTGCGTGCTTTGAGTGTGGCCTTTGCCATTGCTCTGTTTCTGTTGGCTCTTCAGCTACCCATTGAGCTACTTTCTATGGAGGTCATGCATGGTAGTGGTGGGGTAGAGCGGTGGGCTTCTGAATATTTCTTTGTGCGCATCTGGGCCGCACCGGCCACCTTGGGGCTCTACGCCCTCAAGGGGTGGTTTATTGGGATGCAAAATGCCAAGACTCCCATGTGGATTGCCATTGTTATTAATGTGGTCAATGTGTTGGCGAGTCTCTTTTTTGCTTTTACCCTTAATATGGGTTTGTGTGGGGTGGCTCTGGGTACGGTTGTGGCTCAGTGGAGTGGGCTTGTTATGGGGCTGCTGATTCTCTTTTTCCACTATGGCCGTCTTTTTCGTGGTTTTTCGTTTGTTGGCCTTTATGATAGTGCGGCTATGGCATCTTTTTTCAGGGTCAATCGCGATATTTTCATTCGCACTATCTGCCTGGTGTCCGTCTTTACCTATTTTACTATTGCCTCTTCCCAGATGGGGGATACTGTTTTGGCTGCCAATACCTTGATGTTGCAACTTTTTACCCTCTTTTCCTATATGATGGATGGCTTTGCCTATGCTGGTGAGTCGCTTGCTGGGCGGTATTATGGGGCTCGCAACGGGGCAATGCTTGCTTTGGCTTCGCGCCGCATTCTGTTGTGGGGGCTCGCGCTCTCGTTGGTGGTGACGGTAGTTTATGTGGTGTGTGGTCAGGCCATACTCTCGCTTTTTAACCCTTCGGAGGCCATACTTGCTGTGACCAGAGTAAATATATGGTGGGCCGTGGCCATTCCCTTGATGGGTTTTATGGCCTTTTTGATGGATGGTTTATTGGTTGGTATTACTCAGGCCGCTTTGATGCGTAATGCTATGGTTATTAGCACTGCAGTCTTCTTTATGCTCTACTTTTTACTGACGCCTGTGATGGGGAATCACGCTTTGTGGCTTTCGTTTTTAATCTATATTTTTCTGCGTGGGGTGTTGCAATTGGCCTTCAGTGTCAAAATGTTGTTTCATTTACATTGATTTTGGAATCGTCTTTTTATGCTTTATAATGTTCTATATTATATGATTTTATAAATTTTTTGTACCTTTGGCCATTGTAACAGTGTGCAAATACCTCAAAAGTTACAGATTTTACTTTATCTATTTTTGAGCTCTACTAATTATTTAAGTTAAACAATTATGAATAACAGAGTCTATATTTTCGACACCACCTTACGTGATGGCGAGCAGGTGCCAGGGTGCCAGTTGGGTACTATTGAAAAGATTGAGGTGGCGCGAGCACTTGAGCTCTTGGGTGTTGATGTTATCGAGGCGGGTTTCCCTGTTTCGAGCCCTGGCGATTTTAATTCGGTGCGCGAGATTTCAAAAACCATCAAAGAGCCAACCATTTGCGCCCTAACGCGTGCCGTTGAGAACGATATTTCCGTAGCTGCCGATGCTCTTAAATTGGCCAAACACCCTCGTATCCATACTGGTATTGGTGTTTCAGAACAACACATCTATGGCAAATTGAAATCCAACCCCGAGCAGATTGTCGAGCGAGCCATTGCTGCTGTCAAGTATGCCAAACGTTTTGTTGAGGATGTCGAGTTTTACGCCGAAGATGCAGGTCGTTCCGACCCTGCCTATTTGGCTCGTGTGGTACAGGCTGTCATCAAGGCTGGGGCCACGGTGGTCAATATTCCCGATACCACGGGCTACTGCCTGCCCACTCAGTATGGTGCTTTAATAGCCTATCTTTTTGAGCATGTCGATAATATCGACCGTGCTGTAATTGCCACCCATTGCCATAACGACTTGGGTATGGCTACAGCCAACTCTTTGGCGGGGGTGGTCTCTGGGGCGCGTCAGATAGAGTGTACTATGAATGGTATTGGCGAGCGGGCTGGTAATACAGCCCTCGAAGAGGTTGTTATGGCTATGCGTTGCCACAAAAGCATGGAGGTTGACACTCAGATTAATTCTACGTTGCTCACCGAGACCTCTCATTTGGTGTCGAGTCTTATGAATATGCCAGTTCAGGCCAACAAAGCCATTGTGGGGCGTAACGCCTTTGCACATAGTTCAGGTATTCACCAAGACGGGGTGCTCAAATCGCGCGAGAGTTATGAGATAATGGATCCTCGTGATGTGGGTTTGGCCGAGAGCTCTATTGTGCTCACAGCGCGTAGTGGTCGTGCGGCTTTGAAGAATCGTTTCGAGCAGTTGGGCTACATTGTCAAGGGTAAATCTCTGGATATGGCCTACGAAAAGTTTCTCAAGATGGCCGACCAGAACAAAAATATCACGGATGAGGATGTGCTTACCCTCACTGGCGATGTGGTGGCTATGCGTGCCGCACGCAAGATAAAATTACTCTACCTGCAAGTTATTTCGGGAACAATTGTGCCCACAGCCACTGTGCGGGTCGAGATTGATGGGGTGCAGCAGATGGCCTCGGCCACAGGTAACGGTCCAATCGATGCCTCAATAAATGCACTTCATGAGGTGATTGAGGGTGAGGTTAAACTCAACGAATTTCTGATTCAGGCTATGAATCGTGGTTCGGATGACAAGGGACGTGTGCATATGCAGATAGAGTATCGTGGAGCAACGGTACATGGTTTTGGAATAAATACAGATATAGTTATGGCCGCCATGGAGGCTTATATTGATGGCTTGAATCAAGCCATCTCAAAAAACAGTTGTGAATATGAAGACAATTATTGATAAAATATGGGACGCTCATGTTGTCCGACAGTTGGATGGTGGTCGTTCGGTGCTCTACATTGATAGACATTATATCCATGAGGTGACCTCACCTGTGGCCTTTGGAGGTATGCGCCGTCGCGCTCTACCTCTATACCATGCTGAGAGTATTGTGGCCACAGCCGACCACAACACCCCCACGGTGAATCAACATTTAGCAACTGATGTGGAGCAGCTTAAGGCTTTCTCGCGTAATTGTACTGAGTTCGGTATTCCCAACTTTTTTCCCATGGGGCATCCTAACAATGGGGTGGTACATATTATAGGCCCAGAGTTGGGCTTTACCCTGCCTGGGATGACCATCGTTTGCGGCGACAGCCATACTTCAACTCATGGAGCCTTCGGTGCCATAGCCTTTGGTGTGGGCACCTCCGAGGTCGAGATGGTCATGGCCTCGCAGTGCCTGCTTCAGGCCAAACCACGTAAGATGCGTATCAATGTTCAGGGTAAGTTGGGGCGTATGGTCACTGCCAAGGATGTAGCCCTCTATATTATTTCGCAGCTTACCACCTCAGGTGCCACGGGCCACTTTGTGGAGTTTGCTGGTGAGGCTATCCGTTCACTGTCTATGGAGGGGCGCATGACCCTTTGTAATTTGAGTATCGAGTGTGGTGCTCGTGGCGGCATTATTGCCCCCGATGAGAAAACTTTTGAATACCTTAAAGGGCGTGCCCCCTTTAACGAGGCTTGGCGAGACCTATTCACCGACCCTGAGGCCATCTTTGACAAGGAGTATACCTTCCGAGCCGAAGACATTGAACCTATGATTACCTGGGGCACCAACCCAGGACAGGGGACAGCCATCACTGGATGCGTGGGTGAAGATAACCGCTACATGGATTTTTGTAAGGGAGAAAAGATGTTGGGCAAAAAGGTAGACTATGTCTTTATGGGTAGTTGTACCAATGGTCGTATCGAGGATTTTGAGCTCTTTGCTTCGGTGGTTAAGGGTCACCATAAGGCTCCCGATGTGGTGGCCTGGATAGTTCCTGGTTCGTGGCGTGTGCGTAAGCAGTGTGATGAACGAGGCATTACTAAGATTTTGGAAGATGCTGGTTTTGCTCTTCGCCAGCCAGGATGTTCGGCCTGTTTGGCCATGAATGACGATAAAATTCCAGCAGGCAAGTATTCGGTTTCCACCTCTAATCGTAATTTTGAAGGGCGTCAAGGTCCTCTTTCGCGCACCATGTTGGCCAGCCCATTGGTAGCTGCTGCAGCAGCTATTACGGGATGTGTGACCGACCCACGCGTTTTGATTCCTGAACTATAAATATTGATAAGATAATGAAATTTGAAACATTACGCTCTCTGGTGGTGCCGCTGCCAGTGGAGAATATAGATACCGACCAAATTATCCCTGCCCGTTTTCTTAAGGCCACCGCTCGTGAGGGCTTTGGTGACAACCTTTTTAAGGATTGGCGGGCCGATAAAAATTTTGCTCTGAACACCCACCGTGGTACTATTTTAGTTGGCGGTGCCAATTTCGGTAGCGGCTCTTCGCGTGAGCACGCTGCTTGGGCAGTCTATGACTATGGCTTTAGGGCGGTGGTTAGTAGCCGTTTTGCCGATATTTTTCGTGGCAATGCCCTCAATATTGGCCTGTTGCCTGTTGAGGTGACGCCTGCTTTTTTGCAATATATCTTCGATAATTCTGCTTCAGAAGTAACCATCGACCTCGAGGCTCAGACCATCTCCGTTGGAGATAAGAGCGAGCGGTTCGAGATTGACCTATACAAAAAAGAGTGTCTACTTAAGGGGTATGACGATGTCGATTATCTGATGTCTATACGTAGCGAAATTGAGCAGTTTGAGGCTAGAAGATAAGATGAATAGCCTGAAAATTATAGAGATAATGGACACCACGCTTCGCGATGGTGAGCAGACCTCGGGTGTCTCCTTCTCGGTGAGCGAGAAGCTCTCCATGGCACGTCTGCTTATTGAGGAGCTCAAGGTCGACCGCATCGAGATAGCCTCGGCGCGCGTTTCGCAGGGCGAGATGGCGGCTGTGGATAAGGTGATGGAGTGGGCCGCACGGCGTGGCCACCTGGATAGGGTGGAGGTGCTTGGCTTTATTGACAAGGGGGTGTCGTTGGGGTGGATAAATAAATGTGGAGGTCGTGTGGTCAATATGTTGACCAAGGGGTCCGAGAAGCATTGTAAATATCAGCTCAACAAAACTCCTGAGCAACATTTCGAGGATATCCGTACCGAGATTGCTCTGGCTCAAGGTATGGGCATCAAGGTTAATATCTATTTAGAAGATTGGTCCAACGGGATGCTCCACTCTCCAGATTATGTGTGGGCTATGTTGGATGCCCTTCGGGATGCACCCATCGAGCGCATTATGTTGCCCGACACCTTGGGTATCTTCAACCCCGAGCAAGCATTCGAGTGTTGCCGTGCAGTGGTTGAGAAATATCCTAATAAAAGGTTCGATTTTCATGCCCACAACGACTATGACTTGTCGGTGGCCAACTCACTTGCCGCCCTAAGGGCTGGTGTGGGCGCGCTCCACACAACGGTCAATGGTCTAGGCGAGCGGGCAGGTAATGCTCCTCTGTCGAGTGTACTGGCCGTTATCAACGACCACACAGACCTTACTACCAACCTTGATGAGAGCAAGTTGAGCTATGTGAGTTCTGTGGTCGAAAGCTACTCTGGTGTGCGTATCCCTGCCAATAAACCTGTTATTGGCGAGAATGTCTTTACTCAATGTGCAGGCATTCATGCCGATGGCGACAACAAACATAATCTCTATTACAACGACCTCCTGCCCGAACGTTTTGGACGTACCCGCTCCTACGCCTTGGGCAAGACTTCGGGCAAGGCCAATATTCGCAAAAATTTGGAGATGTTGGGTATTGAATTGGACGATGGGGCTATGGGCGAGTTGACACAATATATCATTGGTTTGGGCGACAAAAAAGAGGTGGTCACCAGCGATGATTTGCCATATATAATCTCCGATTTGTTTGGCGAGCAGGGGCACCAAAGGGTGAGGATACTCAACTATTCGCTTAATTTAGCTCAAGGTCTCAAACCTGTTGCTACGCTCAAAATCGAAATTGATGGTGAGCTCCATGAGCAGACCTCCACTGGTGATGGTCAGTACGATGCCTTTGTTTCGGCTCTGCGCACCATCTATCTCAAACAGTTGGGGCGCGATTTTCCCACTCTGACCGATTATTCGGTTTCGATTCCTCCTGGTGGGCGTACTGATGCTTTTGTTCAGACAGCCATCACCTGGAATTTTGAGGGGCGAGTTTTTAAGACCAAGGGGTTGGATGTCGACCAGACCGAGGCGGCTATCAAGGCTACAATAAAAATGCTGAACAAGATTTAAGAGAATCTAAAAACTCCTGCCAACTCATTTTGGCAGGAGTTTTTTGTATTATTGATTTGAAATTCTTACCTTTGAAGCCATATTTTCTAATAAAAACATACGATGAATATAAAAATTGCACTTCTTCCTGGCGATGGTATCGGTCCAGAGATAATTGCTGAGGCCGTTAAGGTGCTCGATGCTGTTGGTCAAAAGTTTGGTCATACTTTTCAATACACTTTTGGTTTGACTGGTGCTGCTGCCATTGATGCTTGCGGTGAACCCTACCCCGACTCCACCCACCAAATTTGCTTGGCCTCCGATGCTGTACTCTTTGGAGCCATCGGCCACCCACGTTTCGATAACAATCCTACGGCCAAGGTTCGTCCTGAACAGGGGCTGCTCAAGATGCGTAAAGCTTTGGGGCTTTTTGCTAATATCCGCCCTCTTATTATGTTCGAGAGCTTGGTCGACCGTTCGCCCATCAAGGCCGACCGTGTTCGCGGGGCCGATTGTGTCTTTGTGCGCGAGCTCACTGGCGGGCTCTATTTTGGTCGTCCTCAAGGACGTTCCGAAGATGGTAACACAGCGGTGGATACTTGTGTCTATTCGCGTGTGGAGATTGAGCGTGTGGTGCGCCTAGCCTTCGATATGGCCATGACGCGCCGCAAACTACTCACCGTGGTTGATAAGGCCAATGTGTTGGAGACTTCGCGTCTGTGGCGGCAGGTAGCCCATGAAATCGAGAAGGAGTACCCTCAGGTTCAGACCGAATATATGTTTGTTGACAACGCTGCCATGCAGATTATTCAACGCCCCACCCATTTTGACGTGGTGGTCACCGAGAATATGTTTGGCGACATCCTCACCGATGAGCTCAGCGTGGTTAGCGGTTCTCTTGGCCTTCTGCCTTCTGCCTCTGTTGGTGCCAAGGTGGCCCTTTTTGAACCCATTCATGGCTCCTATCCTCAGGCCACTGGCCTTGGCATAGCTAACCCAATGGCCACTATTCTCTCGGGTGCCATGCTACTCGAGCATTTGGGGCTTCGTGCCGAAGGGTCGGCTGTTCGTGCTGCTGTCAACCTCTCCATCGAAAATAGCGTTGTCACGGAGGACCTTAGCTCCACTGGAGCCAAAAAATACTCTACTTCAGAAGTTGGTGATTTTGTCAGCACACACATTTAAATAGTAGATAGTATGCGAAAAATAGCCTAAAAGAAGATGGCAAAGAGGATAAAATAAAATAGTATTAAAACATCACGTTAATTATTTACCACTACTTAAATAACCAAATAACCATGAAAAAATTCTTAATTGTCGCTCTTTTGCTTGGGGTCTCTTTGGGGGTTATGGCCAAGAGCCCAGCCCACAAGAAGAGCTTTACACCCAATTATATAGTGGGCTTAAACTTTTTGGGTGAGTCCAATATTACTTTTGCCAATGGGGTCGATAACTCCTATTTTGCCCCCAATTTTGGGGCCTCTTTCGAGGGGCAGATGTCCACTCATAGTGGCTTTGAGACAGGCATCTACTATCGTTCAGAGTCCTATACTATGCCGATTAAGGGTATGGAGGTCTCCAACCTTAAGAATAGTTACCACTATCTCTCCATTCCACTGCTATATAAGTTCTATTCGCGTATATTGTGCTTTGCCGTGGGGCTCAACTACGATGTTATGGTTGGCAACAACGATGAGTTGGCCTCCCAGCAGAACGGGCCGCAGGGCGATGCCAACCGTTTGGGCCTTATGGTCAAGCTCACCAAGGATATTCACCTTACCGATAACCTTATTTTGGAGCCTTCGCTCCATTTTAACCCCTATCTTTCGCAGACTAGTGGCTTCCAAGCGGCTTGGTTGGGCTTTGGTTTGGGTGTAAAATACAGTTTTTAAAGGGTACATGTAAATTATTTTAATAAATTTTTTGCTGATTATCAGCGGTTCTACATTTTTCTTTAAAATAATTTACAAAAAGATTTGGAAGTGAATAAAAAAATAGCGT
>JAVVSB010000048.1:0-4430 GCA_036654415.1 Mucinivorans sp.
ATTATGAATCATGCGCTCTAACCAACTGAGCTACCTCGCCAAAATAAACTCCAATCCTTGTTTTTGGAGGTGCAAAGGTATGTGTTTTTTTCTAAACATCCAAATGTAACCTTCAAAAACCGCGAAAAAAAATGACGACTATCGAATTTGGTCGTACCAAGGAACATATTTACTCTGTGTTTTGCCGTTGGCCACAGCGCGGGCTGCTGACTGAACCAGGCGCAATTTAATACCTGCACTAACAAGACCTAAGTTACCATATCCAACTTCCACAAATCCACTCAACTTCCGGCCGAACTCCACTCCAATGGGCGACAGTTGCCAAGATAAGATGAATGTTGATTTCATCCCTACCTCCTGCTGGTCAACACGATTAACTAAACCAAAACCAACACCAACACGAGAGTATAATCTGACATTGGTACGATGAAACCAATTCACCTTTAAATTAGGGGTAAAACATACCCAATCCTCATAAAAGTCAGGGTTACGATTAGGATGCATTGCATCAGGTTGAGATGCTGGGTTATCAAAATAGCCACGGTTATGGGACCAACTAAAAGGCAATGAGAGTTCCAAAAGAGGAGAGAACTCGATGCCTACAGAAAAAGCCACAACACCTGTATTGGACAGCAAAACGGCATGTTTAGATTCCATCACACCATAAGAAGGTTGCGATTTAACAAACTTATTATCCCACCAATTATTAGCGTTAATGGGTAAAGCCCCATAACTTAACGAAAGATTAGCCCTAGGCTTTACCCTTGTTTTGGTCACCTCATTCTCAACTGTTTGAGCCACTACAGCCATATTAACAAGCAGAACCGTGGCAATTAATACTAATTTTTTCATCACTTTAATTTTAAACAACATATTTACCACTCAATAAATCCATCACTCTTGGCATGTGTTGCCTTGTTGAAACGAAACTTAACACCAACCACGGCTGTACCCAACTGTCCGAAGCCACCTTCGGCATAGATACAGACAGTATTACCATATTCGATGCCAATAGGAGATAGTTGCCAAGCAAACGCCACACTAGCCGTAGGATTATGGTTGTCGTAATCATGGATACGATTCACCAAACTAAAGCCAATACCCACACGTGAATAGAGGGTCAAATTCTTGTGACGAAACCAGTTGAACTTTACGTTAGGGGTAAGGCTAAGCCAATCATCATGATAGGTATCAGCACTTCTAAAATTGGTAGATATATCATCAAAATAGCCATAAGAACGAGACCAGGTAAAAGGAATGCCTATTTCGATAAGTGGAGATACTTCTATGCCAATGGCAAAATTAACAGCACCGCTATTGGATAGATTGGTAGCATGAAGTGTTGTGGACTTACCATTAGCAGAGTACCATGGATGAGATTTAACAAATTGATTAGCCCACCAATTATTGGTGTTGATTGGTAAAAAGCCATAACCCAAAGAGAGATTAATCTTGGACTTCTCTTTTTTAACAGACTCAGCAGAAAAAGGACTTTGAGCCATCACATACAAACTAAAACACAAAAAGAAGAAAATAGATAACGTTTTTTTCATACAACAATCTGATTATAAGCATGAACCTATGCTACAGACATCCCCAAATAGGAAGGAACGCGGTGTAAAGGTATTTATTTTTTACGGAAAATTACGTACCAACAACAGAAAAAAGCTATAGCTTACTCATGAATTTTTGTCTGTCGACCATAAAGCGATGATGCTCACCATGACCAATGAGTCCATTATCATCAAAAGCCTCGACCGAGAACATAAGCTTACGTCCCTCTTGTCCAAGCAGCTTAGCCTCGGCCCATACATCGCCACCAAGAGGCGTAGCACGCAAATGCTCAATATTAATGAGCACTCCAACCGTTGTTTGCTGAGCAGAGCAGAAACTAGAGGCCAGCAAAGCGGCCTCCCTCTCCATCAAGGCAACCATAGCGGGGGTGGCAAAGACAGGTAAATCGCCAGAGCCCATGGCAATGGCACTATTATGTGCAGTAACCAACATAGTTTTAGAAACCGTTTTGATTTAATTTTTGAGCCATGGCCAGTGCCAAATCATCACAAGCGGCTAACTTTTCGGGCGTGGGAGTACCAAAAACATCGACCGCTGAGGCCACCTGTTCCCAACCAATAGTTTGAGCAAAGGTCTGTAAATTGCGCACCCCTCCCCCATTCCAGCTATAAGAGCCAAAGAGCCCCAAGACCTTATTCTTGACGGTCATGTGTTCCAACTCGCGCGTCAGGGAGTCCATCATAGGAAACATATTGGTATTGTAAGCACATGAGCCAAGTATCACACCACGATACTTCCAAATATCAGAGATAAGATAAGAGAGGTGGCTCTTACTAACATCGTGCACTTTAATCTCGCGCACGCCATTGATGGAGAGCCTACGGGCAATATAGTCGGCCACCTGAGCCGTATTACCATACATAGAGGCATAAATAAGCACCACACCATCACGCGACTTGTAAGAGCTCCAGCGGTCGTAAAGGTCGATGACCTTACCTGGATTCTCGCGCCAAATGGGGCCATGCAAAGGGCAGATGATATTGATGTCAAGACCAGCAAACTTGGCAAGCGCCTTTTGAACCATGGGGCTAAACTTGCCCACAATATTAGAATAGTAGCGACGCATCTCCTCTCGATAGTACTCAAAATTGATTTGGTCGTCGAAGATACCACCGTCCAAAGTGCCAAAGGTTCCAAAAGCATCAGCCGAAAAGAGCACCCCATCAGTCATATCATAGGTCATCATGGTCTCGGGCCAGTGGACCCAAGGGGTGAAGACAAATTTAAGGCAGTGGTGGCCCAACTCCAAAGTTGACCCATCACCGACCTCCAATAAGTTATCGGTAATGCCATAATATCCTGCTAGAATCTTGAAGGTCTTGGCATTACCCACTATCTTAACGTTGGGATAGCGACGCACTACGGCCCCTATTTCACCCGAGTGGTCTAGCTCCATATGGTTGATAATAAGGTAATCAAGTTCTTGCCCAGAGAGTAACTGCTCTATCCAACTCAAATAACCAGAACCACTGCCCATCTCGATGGTGTCAACCAAGGCAGTCTTTTCGTCTTTTATTAAGTATGAATTATAGCTCACCCCATTGGGCAGAGGCCACATATTCTCAAAAAGTTCTTTGCGGCGGTCGTTGACCCCCAACCAATAGATACTATCGGTTATCTCTATCTTCATTGTTGTAAATTTTATTTAGAAATGGACTGCACCTGACGCGCGGCCACCTTAGCACTGGCAATCACATTGCAACCGCCCACGCAACCACCCTCACAGGCCATCACCTCAATCATATTACCAGCGCAAGCCTTGGCATAGCCACGCAGTTCGCGAATGGTCTGTTTGTTGAGCCCGTCAATCACAATGGGTTTTATTTCGGCCCTATCACCCACCTTCTTGGCCACAGCCCCCATAACGCCACTAGTGGTAGCATAGCCACGCGAAGATGGGTCAATGGTGCCATCGAGCTCCAACTTGGTTGGCGCAAAAGCATCAACACCCATGGCCACAAACATTGTACCAAGCTCCTCGAAAGAGAGAACATAATCGACATTTGGGTCAACAAATCCCTCATAACGTTTGGCCAAGCAAGGCCCCACAAAGACTATCACAGCCTCGGGATTGTCGCGACGCACTATTTCAGCCGTATAGTACATAGGACTACGGGTGTGCGAAACATAGGGTTTCAATTCAGTCAAATGGCGAGCGGCCAACATATAGTAGGATGGACAGCAGGAGGTGGTCATAAACCTTTCACCTTGAGCCATCTTATGAATAAACTCCTCGGCCTCGTTGGCTGTGGTCACATCAGCCCCCTTGGCCACCTCAACAACCTGGTCAAAGCCCACTTTGGCAACAGCGGCCAAAATGCCTTGAAGCGAACTCTTGAACTGTCCAGCAATGGCTGGAGCCACAATGGCTATAACTTTTTTGGGTGAGGCAAAGGCCTTGAAAATATCAACCAGGTGAGACCGCTCAATAACCGCTCCAAAAGGGCAAGAAGAGATGCAACGACCACAATAGATACACTTGTCGGGGTCGATATGTTCCTTACCTGTGTCGTCCTTAGTAATGGCCCCCACAGGGCAGCTCTCCTCGCAGGGTACAGGTACATAGACAATGGCATGAAAAGGACAGTTATTTTGGCATAGGCCGCAATTGACACACTTATGAGGGTCAATATGGGCCTGACCACCACTAAAACTGATGGCCCCCTTGTTACAATTCATAGCACATGGACGAGCCACACAGCCACGACACATATTGGTAACCACATAGTTAACACGGACACAAGCAGAACAAGCCTCGTGCATAACCGATAGAGGCTCCTTCTCAATTTTTTCGCGAGCAAAGGCTCTGTCAGAATACTCGGCCAAAGAGGTCATCTCGTCAGTTTCGTCCGAGG
>JAVVSB010000048.1:4440-11998 GCA_036654415.1 Mucinivorans sp.
AGGTACCAAAACCCAAGATGCCCATGGCTCGATATTTGAGCATGGCTCTATCTTTGTAGATACAGCAACGCGAAATCTCACCTCCACGCGGACGCATAAGGTAAGGTATACGGTCTATATTGTCGCGTAAATCACCCGCCTTGAGGTGCTTAATCATACGAGTGAGCAACTCGCGGCGCAAAATCATGGTGTTGTTGGTTACTGCCATTAGATGTCTAATTGTTTCTCTATTTCATTTATTACCTTGGCAATGGTGGCCTGGCAGACCAACTGCCCACCCACCAATACATAAGGGGCACGCCCCGACTCAGACTTATTACAAAAATCAAGACAAGTAGAGCCCACTATTTCGACTCTATCTTGCAACTCGGGTGCAAGAAAATCACCCAAAAGTTGTAATTCCGACCCCCCCATGACATAGCAGAGTGTACCGGTACATATTTTAACCTCTATCTTACTCATCAACTTTATTCAGAAATATTAGAGAAATAACGCATAAACTGAGTACGTTCGTAGGCTTTAGTGTCGCGTACATTCGATGAGCTTAGGTGACCAATAAACTCGGTAGTCTGTTCAAAACCTGAGCGGCGCATCCACTCGTCAATAAAGAGATTCATGGCCGTAATTGCTTCATAACCTCCATTGTGTAGAGCTGTACAAACCTGCACAGCCTTGGCCCCAGAGAGCATCACCTTAACCGCATCTTCACCCGTGTGCACTCCGCTGCTAGCAGCCACATCAACCAAAGGAAGATTGCCCGAAACTAGACCTGACCAACGAATCACATTACCCAACTCCGAAGTCCCGCTCCAGACACCTCCACTGGTCATGGTACGCTGCTCGATATCAATGTCGGGGGTGTAAAAACGGTTAAACAAGACCACACCCTTGATATTACGATAGTAAAGTTCACGCACGATTTCCAACGGATTAGTAAAATTCTGAGCCAACTTAACCGACACGGGGATAGTCACAGCATCGCGCACCATGGCCACAATTTCGAGATAATTTTTCTGTATCTGCTCCGAAGAGAGCTCCTTGTTGGTGGGGAGCTGAAAAATATTAAGTTCCAAAGCATCAGCACCTGCATTCTCCATCACACGAGCAAAATTTATCCAATCGCCCTTAGCTGTACAGTTTATACTGGCTATGATGGGGATGCGGCACTCGTGTTTGGCAGCCTGGATAAGCTCGAGATAGAGGCCAAGGCTGTTTTCCATGATATAGGACTTGAGGTAGTCGGCAGCCTCGGGGTAGTCGGCATAGCTATCAACGGAGACTATCTCGGAGAGAATCTGCTCCTCGAAAATAGATTTAACAACCACCGCGCCAGCCCCAGCAGCCTCGGCTTTCTTTATATTTTCTAAATTTGCCGTAAAAGGGGAGCTGCTCACTATGATTGGGCTCTTGAGAAGTAACCCCAAATAACGTGTTTCTAATCTATTCATTTATTTCAACTTTTTGTTTGGACAAAGATATTAATTAAATTCGATTTCCGAAAATCGAGCTACCTATGCGAACCATAGTAGAACCACACGCTAAGGCCACTAAATAATCCTCGGACATGCCCATCGAGAGAGTGTCTATCTGAGGAAGTTCACTAAGTCTCAACCTATCAAAAAGAGCCCTGACAAGCTTGAATTCATGCTCTATTAACGTTCTATCATCAGTAAATGTTGCCATGGCCATAAGGCCTGCAATTTTTATGCCAGAAAGGGCCTTTAAATCAGGTAAAATAGAGAGCAACTCATCTGGTAAAAAACCTTGCTTGGTCTGTTCGGCGGCCACATGAACCTCCAGCAGTACATCCACCACTCGTCCTACAGAGAGTGCCTGTTGTGAAATTTCAACGGCCAAACGCAAGGAGTCAACCGACTCTATCACGGCCACAAAAGGGATAATAAGACGTACCTTGTTGGTTTGAAGATGGCCAATAAAATGCCACTGAATATCATGCGGAAGCTGCTCGTACTTCATGGCCAACTCCTGGGGACGGCTCTCTCCAAAAACACGCTGACCAGCCCCGTAAGCCTCCAAAATATCCTCCGATGGATGGAATTTACTCACAGCCACTAACGTCACTTGAGCAGGTAAATTTTCTTTGATTTGAGCTAAACGTTTGCTTATCATAAGATTTTTTACGTTTATAAATAGAATAAAAATGATTAAGTCGTTGTGTTCAGATGCTCTAAACCGACTGTGCGAGATAATAGATTACGAATTAATTATATACAACATGTTTAGTATTTCTGTGCATTGAACACTAAAATAACTCTTCATTACAAAAGTAACTCAAAAAATCGGATATGCAAAAAGAATATACTAATCAAATTTTAGATTAAAATTCCACCCCTTTTCCCGCGGTATAAAAGATTGATTTAGTTGTATTTCAAATGGAAGTCGCACAAAAAGTGAACAAGAATATCATCATTAAAAACAGATTGAAATCCCACCAACTGTTACCAATATTGGTGGTGTGGAGTTTTCGACATTGTGCTGACATTGAGAAAATAACGATTGCACTCCCAAAGATGGCATATATTCGACCAATTTTATTCTATAAACAAGCGAGAATAAGACGTATATGAACGTAAAAAATACAGGAACTACAAACCCGTTGAAATGTATAGTATATATACGGAAATATATAGTAGTCACTCTTTCTGTATTGCCTACTTTTGTAAAAATAAATCCCCTTCATTAAAGAGAGGGGTGAAAATTATCAGTAATTACAAAAATAGACGAATATGAAACAGCTATTTTCTTTAATGGCCATGATGTCGGTCATCGCATTTATCTCCTGCCAAAAGGAGACTCAAAGTGATTCTGACGCTGAACCAGGATTAAAAGATATATCCATTAGTGTAAACGCAGGCAATAGCACAAGGGCAGCCATTGACGGAACCGCTGAAGAGAAAAAGATAGAAAAACTCACCGTAGTGGTGTACGACAAGAACGGAAAATATCTTAAGAACCAAAATTTTACAAATGTTACGACAACTATCTCTATCAACGCAATTCCAGAGTATAATTTTCCCGTAAAAATTTTTGCCATTGCCAATGCGGGTATTACTGGTAAGGCTTGGGCTGCGAGTGTAACTGATTGGAGCACGCCATCTTTTACTGAGTTATCCACACTTATTCTCTTGCACAAAACTGTGACGAGTCCAACGCTTGTCCAGGGAGGCACTCCGTTGATAATGTGCGGAGAAGTAGCTTCAGTCGCTGCCACTGCAACATCAGTAGAGATTCCAATGACACGTCCTGTTATTCGCGTGCGAGTTACCAATAAATCATCGCTACCCATTAGCTCAATCGCATTTGCAGGGCTTAATGCCGCTGCAACGAAAGGGTCCTATGAGATGAATGGAGTACAGACTTTTACCTACTCCAACTCTATACCATTGGGTGTCGGAGCCGAGCAAGATTTCTATTTCATGCCACAAAGCGCATCAGCCTCTATCACCGTGACAAGCACAGGGGTGGCCACAAAAACTAAAAACCTCACAGCGGTATCGGCCAATCATTATCTGCCAATTACCATTACAGACAAGTCGATAGACCTAGGTACCATTACAATTAATATTCCTGAAAAGTGGGAAGAAGACCCCTCAATCAGTATGTAAAATATTATAAATAAACGAAAAAAACGTGAAGCCATTATTATTGTCTTTGATTCTGACCATAGCACTTGCATTGACCGCCTGTCAGGGGAATCGCAAGAGAGCGTCAGACACATTGCTTGGGCTAAAAGAGGTGGCAATCAACGTGATAACCAGCGAGGTTAAATCCCGCGGTCAGAGCGCATTGAGTGAGCGTGCTATCTCAAAATTGACAGTGGTGGTATATGCCAACAATGGCGATTGTATCCAAGAGAAATCGTTCATCGATGTGAGCGGTTCGGTGCGGGTAGCCCCTGTCGAGAAGAGCCTATTCCCGCTTCATATTTTTGCAGTAGCTAATTTCGACAATAAGAGCAGCGTGTGGCCATGGGGAATCACTCCATCCGATTGGCAGACCACGACCCACAACACTCTTGACAGGTTATCTCTCTGGCAAAGGGTGTCGGGCAAGACTATCATCGCATGTACCGCTCCGCTCCCTATGTATGGTCAGAGCTCGATGGCCATCAATGCAAGTGCTGCAACAATTACCCTGACGCGCCCAGTGGTGTGTGTAAAGGTCTCCAATACATCATCATCCCTCAGCAGCCTTGTCTTTACTGGACTCGCGGTGGAGTTGTCAGTAGATGTAAATGGTGGCATTAGCTCTACACCAACTGACAAAGCTCACGACTACACCTATACCGACAACAACACATTTACCCCTTTGGCTACCACTCGCAACTATTACTTTATGCCAACCACAACGGCCTCATTGTCAATTACCGATACTGGCGGTGTGGTTCGAAATAAACGGTTGCCGACCTTGATATCCAACCACGCCCTCTCCATAACTGTTTACGATAAGACGATTGAATGTGGCATGTCGATTGAGGTCAATCCAGAATGGCAGGAGGAAGTGGCAATGCCTTAAGGCTATAAATTATACAGATATGAGACTTTGGACACTCTGTTTTTACGCGCTTGTTGTGGGATTGGCCTCTTGTGCCGACCACAACAAACTGGATAGTGCAGCGGTGGGAAAGATGGTGGATATGAATTTCCTTATCGCCGAGGATGCTGCAAGTCGAACACCACTGACCGATGCGGAAAAGAAAATTGTACACTTCTATGCTCTTGTAGTGGGGAGTGATGACAAAGTACTACAAAGTATTGTGCAAGATGTGACCTCAAAGGAACAACTAGCGTTTCGCTTTCTAGACCTGCCAACCGATAAATTTCCCGTCACCATACACGTGTTTGCAAATCTCAAATGCGAAGGATTCCGCAGCCCTAACTCTTTTGCACTAGCTCCAAGCTCAACTGGTTTTTTTGGTAATGATAGTGAATTCCTGGATGCTGCACGCACGGGTGAAGCCATTGGTAAATTAGGGGTGATTCATCTTTCTGGCTGGGAGACTGGCCCTGGCTATCAAAACAGCAACCTTCCCAAGGTCGGTAGTCGACGCGTGGAGCTTTCCCAAGCACAAACGCCACTCTCAATTCGTATCAGCAACCTGGTGGCCAAGGTTGATATTGCAAATACAAATTCACTCACTTTGCGGTTGCTCAGCGTGCGTCCACGCGTGAAATTCTACCCCTTCAAAGCGGGGGCAACTGTCACGCCATTCCATCCTACACAGGAATCTGGGTCGATACGATATCCAGAAAATAAACTCTCCTCGCGAGAGATGGTTGTCTACATGCTCCCTGGGAAGGGAGATACAGCCATCCAAAAGAGTGGTGTCGACTACACCCTGCAAGACGGGAAAGCCATGACGCTACTCCTACCGCTCACCTTGCAGCCCAATACGCGTTACCCCCGTTCGCTGTCGGCTCTTGGAATATCGGTTACCGTGCCCGGTGTAGGGGACCCAGAGGGTGGGGTGACACTACTCAAGGATAGCGGCATATTGACTGTGGAGGTCGATGCAGATGTTCCTTATAAACTGACACTCAATGGTAGTTGGCTCGCGGAACAACCAGTAACGAGCGATGGTAGTACAAAAAAAATACACACCTTTAATTATGCACAGCGTGATATGATAGAGCAAGCTACCATCACTGTGCGCGATGGGAGTGGAACATTCCAAAAAGTTATTCCCGTCACCTACTCTCCTGGCGATGGCTATTGGAAAGAGATTCTCACTGGCAAGCATAAACGTAACCTCTCGATTGTCTTTGTGGGCGATGGTTTCCGTCCAGTTGATAATCGCCCTGGTGGCATATACGACACAAAAGTAAAAGAGGTAATGAATCGATTCTTCTCTTATAGCCCCTTTGCTCAATACAAAGATTACTTCACCGTCTATCAGGTATATGCCAATTCGGTGGATGAAGGTGCTGATTGTGATGCGTCGGCCTCCAAAAACATGGGTAATCTAAAAAACACGGTCTTCAACTCGACCTTCTGGACCAATGGGGTACAACGTTTGTTGACCATGCAAGACCAATTCAAGGTTGACCTATACGTAAATCAGACTGGATTATTACGCGAGGAGCCGAAAATTGTGGTGGGGCTTGTCAATTCTCAAATATATGGCGGAGCAGGCGGGCGTTACGCCGTAAGCTCCTGCAACTTCTCAGCACCCTTGATTGCCATACATGAAATAGGTCACGTGTTCTCTTTGGCCGATGAATATGTAGACGGCTACATGGCTAGTCTCCACGGAATCACACCTACAGAAGCTGACCGTTACCCCAACGTAGATAAAACAAGTGACAAAACGAAGGTCAAATGGAAACACTTATTTGAACACTACCCCAAATCTGATGTGGATGTCCAAGAGGGTGGTCTCTATCTGCGCCTAGGAATCTGGCGTTCATCCTTGATGAGTATGATGAACGGACTGCAAGGTAATTTTAATGCGATTTCACGTGAAACCATCGTCAAGAAAATCATGGAGTGGTGTGGCGAAACATATAGTTTCGAGGTGTTTTTAAGTAAAGATAAGACGACCATACCTGCCCAGACTATGCCACGCGTTGTCGGGGTACCTGATGATTCCTTGCCCATGCCCGTGCCCTTGGAGTTCTACGTCAAGCCTAGCGACATGCCTGCCGAGATGACTAAGCATTGGGGCTCACGCCCTTAAGATGCTGCTGTGCAGCATCTGTGTCAAAAGAGTACCAGCAAACCCAGGAAAGTGATTCGCCTTCAAGCACGATTATAGAAGCTATCGTCTGGCTCTCTGTTTTTCCCACCTTTTAAGCCGAGTGATGGGTGTCTCACCAAGAGAATATAAAAAATAAAGAAAGAATAGCAAAGCTAAAAGGAGAGGTTGTCGCTATCCGAAAAAATAGACCTTTTTGCCTCCATTTTCCTATGTCTCCAATAACCTACTATAGGTTGCTATTTGGAAACATCGCTCTGCTTTAAATTGACTTTGCGATAGTTTTACTTGGCTCCAACCAATTTTTAACTCCTTCATGAACCACCCGCTTCTCAATTTCACTTATTTATATTACCTTTGTAATTCACAACTTAAAATCAATGTACATATAATGAAAAAAATCTTATCTGCACTATTCATTCTCTCTCTAGGGCTGGCTTCATTGCACCACGCTATGGCTTGTAGCAATATTTTAGTAACAAAAGGTGCCAGCAAAAGCGGCTCTACTATGGTCAGCTACACAGCCGACTCGCATACACTGTACGGAGCACTCTATTTACGGCCTGCCGCCTCGTACCCCGAGGGAACAATGATGCAGGTGCGCGAGTGGGATACTGGCAAAATATTGGGCCAAATTCCACAGGCTACCCACACCTACTCAGTGGTGGGTAACATGAATGAGCACCAACTATTAATAGGCGAAAGCACTTGGGGTGGTCTGCCTCAACTGGTTGACCCCAACGGCATTATAGACTATGGCTCGTTTATATACCTGGCTCTGCAACGCTGTAAAACAGCACGCCAGGCCGTTGAATTTATTGGCCAAATAGTCTCCAAATATGG
>JAVVSB010000049.1:0-10739 GCA_036654415.1 Mucinivorans sp.
ACAGCCTCTCCATCACCACTAAACCCAATACAACAGGTGCTCCACGCTCGGGCGAAGTTGTTCTTTATGTCAAAAAGAGTGACCTGACGCGCATCTGGACCATCGTGAAGATAACCCAAAATTAAGTAATACGATTATGAAAACAATAATTAAAACCTTACTTATGGTCTGTGTGATTTTGGGCCTTAGTAGTTGTAAATTGACCGAAAAGGAGTACCCTGTGGAGCTTGGTATAAAAAATCCAAACGTCTACATCATTAATTCTAATGGAGATAATACAGGTGTCTGTTATATGCAAATATCGGGTATAGAGCCTGGTGGTCTGGAGTTTAGTTTTGGGGATAAATGGTGTACCAAGGCCGAACTGTCTACCTCGAGACCCAATGGCTATGTCCCTTTTATTATCTATGCTGAGCCCAATAACGGTTCCAATGTACGCTCTTGCAGCCTTACTGCTACCTCTAGGTCTACTGGGGAGCAATATCGTGCCACTGTTGTGCAGCCCCCAATGAGCTTTACTGCTCCCAAAGAGGGCGGAGAATATAAATTATCAGCGGGAATACTAGGAATTAAGGATGCAATGGTAGGTAATCTCCCATCTTTAGAATTCACAAAACTATATTCTTCGGGTGGTGGTTACTCCGAATTATCATTGCAGATGAATGTAGAACCAAATTTAGGTGATAAACCACGTTCCGAGGTGCTATCTATCCCCATGATGCTCTACCCTAAGTTGAAAGTAGATAACAACGTGACTCTTCTCTTTACTGTAGAGCAGCTCCCTGGTGCAGGCTTGGTGGCCACTCCTGCTAACTTTGCCTTCGAGGCCAACGGAGGAACTCAGTCAGCTCAAGTTAATCTATCGAACTGGTGGTATAACTCATATATGCCCATTATGTCGTGGTGCACAGTCGATAAAACCTTGGATAACAGTCTTGTTATAACCACCGAACCCAATACAACTGGGGCTCCGCGTACTGGTGAAGTTACTATTTTTGTCCCTAACGGGAAGGGCGAGATTACCACCAAGGTTATCATAACCCAAAAATAGGGATAATGGGGGCTTCTGAAAATTAGATTTTTTAAGGCGCACAAGGTCACAAAACTGGAGTTTACTCACCGTAAATGAGGATTTTGCGTCTTGCTGTTCAACGCAGAAATTTTAGAAGTTACCTAATATGTTAATCGCCCCCAATGAAATTTGTTTCATTGGGGGCGATTGGTTGAACATAGCCCTACGCCTTTTTGCGCAGTCGGGCTACTGGTATGTCGAGCCCCTCTCGATATTTGGCCACCGTGCGGCGCGCAATGTTGAAGCCACGTCCTTGGAGCAGTTCCATTAGCTGTTCGTCGGTCATGGGCTCTGTGGGCGATTCGCCCTCCACAGCCTGCCGCAGGATACGTTTAATCTCACGCGTTGATACATCCACCCCCGAAGTGGTGGATAGCCCTTCGGAAAAGAAATATTTCAACAAAAAGATGCCAAAATGGGTCTGTATATATTTGCTGTTGACCACGCGCGAGATGGTCGAGATATCGAATCCAGCTTTGATGGCTATATCTTTGAGAATCATGGGACGCAGAGCGGCCTCTTGCCCCTCTTTGAAATATTCGCGCTGAAACTCCAGTATGGCGGTCATGGTCTTGGTCAGGGTCTGTTGGCGTTGTTTGATGGCGGCAATAAACCACCGTGCAGAATCAATCTTCCCCTTTATAAATTGCAGAGCCTCTTTGTCCGAGCTCTCTTGGCTACCTAACGAACGCTCAGCCATGCGTAGGTAAGAGTTGTTGATTTTTAGTTCTGGTATGCCACGGCTCGAAAGACGCAAATCGAAGACATCCTCCAGAGCATCGTAGTCCAAAATAAAGTCAGGCGTAATAGTGGGGCTGGCTGCGGCCCCGTCGTCTGAGTAGCCGTTCGATGGGCGTGGGTTGAGCGATATAATATCTTCAATGGCTCCGCGTAGCTGTTCGTCGCTGACTTTTAGGCGCGTCTTAATTTTATCGTAGTGTTTTTTTGAGAACTCCTCGAAACACTCCTTGACAATGGTTCTGGCCAGTGCGGTCTGTTCACTCTTATCGCGTAAATCATCCAGCTGTATCAGCAGACACTCCTGCAAGGTTCGGGCCCCGATACCCGAAGGCTCGACCTGGTGAATTACCCCTAACACATCGATAACCTCCTCTTCGCTACACTCCATACCTTGAGTAAAGGCCAAATCGTCGCACACCGACTCTATGGGGCGGCGTAGGTAACCATCGCTGTCGAGTGAGCCTATCAGAAAGTATGCTATCTCTTGCTGTTTTGAGGTGAGGCTGTAATAGGAGAGTTGTTCAAGCAGGAAGTCCGATAGTGAACGGCTCTGCGATAGTGTTGGGGTGTAGTGTTCCTCTTGGGCACGGTTGTTGTTGACCTTAAGCCGATAGCTCGAAGCCTCCTGCTCACCACGGATATACTCCTCTATAGTGGCGTTTTCGCGCTCGGCAATCTGCTCGGCACTGAGTTCTTTCTCTTCTAACACTGGGTTTTCCTCCATCTCTTCTTTAATACGCGACTCAAGTGCCATGGTGGGTAACTCCAGCAACTTGATACCCTGTATCTGTTGTGGTGAAAGCCGCTGAAGCAGTCGTTGCTCAAGTGATAGCGTAATGTTTGACATAAAATATGTAGTGATGGTGAGTTTGGTTCTTATATTTTGAGCAAATTACGTGCCAAAACGAAAAAAACCCATGGAGCAAAGATAATATAAATTTTGGATTATTGTCCCTTCTCTTCTATCGAGTTACTACACCTTAAGCAGGGTCGTACCCTGAACCACCCCATGGATGGCATCTTGAAAGACGGCGAATAGTGAGGTATAACCCCTTTAGAACTCCATGCTTACGCAGGGCATCCAGGGCGTACTGCGAACAGGTGGGGGTGAAACGACACGAGGAGGGAAAATATGGCGAGATACAATATTGATAGAACTTAATGAGCCCCAGAAAGGGCCATATCGCCAAGTTTTGAAAAAATTTTCTTAATGCCATCTTCAATCTGCCTATATTCTAGTTGTTCACTGGCGGTGTAGTTTAGCGCAATCTCCATTGCGATTCCGTTTTGGATAAGTATCTCTTCCAACTCCATGCGGCAGAGTCGATAGGCCTCTTTTGTGCGTCTGCGTAACAGGTTGCGTGTCACGGCTCTGTGGTGTATCTTTTTTGGTACCACAAACATAGCCTTTATGTGCTCTCCTTCGGAGTATTCTCGTATTACAAAGGTACAACGCAGTGGGTAACCCTTGCACGAGGAGCCCTGGTCAAATAGTGTGGTGATGGTTTGTCGCAGGTATATTCGTTGTTCTTTGCCAAGGGTGGCCTTTGAGTGGGGTTCCTGTCTATTTTGCATTGATTGGTGTAGTGGTACTACCTCCTTTTCTGAGTGTGGCTGCTGTCGAGTAGCTGCTTGTACTCTTGGTGGCGGGGCAGCGCAGTGCGAAATCTTCGATACTCTGGCCACTCTCCACGCTATTGATAAAGCTATCTAGAGCCATGGTCATTGATGGGTATTGTGGCGTTGGGACCATCAAGTCCACATCTTCGCCTGCGGCGTGCACGGCCTGGGCTGTGGTCTGGCCAAAGGTGGCCAAAAAGAATTTAGCTCGTTGGGCTTTGGGGAAATTTTCGGTCAAGGCCTTGATTTCGGCAGGGCTATAAAAAACAGCTATATCGTAATGCGAAAGGTTGATATTTGACAGGTCCGAGGCCACAGTGCGCGCCAAGATTACCTTGCTGAATTTGATACCAGCCTTGGTGAGCATCTCTGGAATTTCAGCCTTGTGTGGCTCGCAGAGTGGTACTATATATTTCAGCTCTTTATGTTTACTCATCACCTCAATTAGTTGGGCAAAGGTACTCTCTCCGAAAAATATTTTACGTTTACGATATACTATATATTTTTGTAGGTAGTTGGCGATGGCCTCGCTGATACAAAAGTATTTCATAACCTCAGGGATGGCTATACGCCCCTCTTCGGATAGCCTAAAGAAGTGGTCAACTGCCGTGCGCGAGGTGAAAATTACAGCCGTGTGGTCCAAAATATCAACTCGTTGTGCACGAAATTCACGAAGCAAAACCCCCTCAATGGTGATAAACGGAAAGAAGTCTATCTCCAAATTGTGTTTTGCCGAGAGTTCCGAAAAAGGCGATTTATCTGTTGCAGGTTGAGGTTGCGATATAAGTATACGTCTGATTTTCAAAGTTTTATCTTTTTGATGATTACCACATTAAAATTTCACCACGGCAGCCACAATCAGGCTTAATGGAAATAATTCGACGGTGCAAAGGTACAAAATCCACTGCATAAAAGAAAATTTATTGAGTGAAAAGTATATTGCTTGTCGTATTTGGTGTACCACAATAACTAGGAGTATGGTGGCAATAAGGGCGTAGTGGAGTGATGGATTAACTGCCATAACCAACATCAATGGTGTTAAAAAAATGGCAAAAATAGAGAGGTCAAATTTCCAAAGTTTGTTACTCACTTTGTGTAACGTGAGTTGAGGGTCTCCTAGTTGCATGAGTAATGTGATTATCAAACGCCCCACAAATACGAGTCCAATGGCTGAAATACCAGCTACTAAAAACTTCCATCCGTGGATTGTAGGTTCGTTGGCCATGACCATAGCTCCAGCTCCAATTGCCAAAGATAGGTTGGCCGTCAGGGTGGCCAAATTCAGGAAACGGTGGTACTCGTTGTACGATTCATCGATAAACATCAGTGACCCTCTCACCGACAGGGTGCTCTTTATCACCACTCCAAGCAGTCGCCAGTGGCGATGCATAATGTAGCAATATAGGCAAATTATCGGCAGGCATACTGTAGCCACTTGCCAGGAGTTATCCGTTGAGTATCCCAGTGAGAGTGGCGGCTCTTTTGAGGTATACGCCAGGGAGGAGTAAGAAAAAATTTCGCCTTGATTTCTAGCCGCCTTAGGCAGATAGTTAAAGGTCAAGGTGTCAACTGGCCACACCACCTCTTGGGGTATGTAACTCTCAAAAGCAGATGCTCCTTGGTAGGGCTGATGGGTTATGTATGGTGGATGAGGCAAAGTGTTTTTTTAATTACGGCACAAAGTTACCGAATTTTTTTAGTATATTTGTAAATCGTATGGTTTTAACTATTTCAAAACGTAAAATTACATTTACAATGAAACACCTCTATCTTCTGCTTTTTGTTTTTTATGCCACGGCTTGTACGCCCAATTTAAAAATCAGCCACGATTATCGGATTGTCATCCCCCAGGCGGCTGACTCTTTGGAACGTCTAGCTGCCACTGAGTTGCAGAACTACTTAATGCAGATAGCGGGCCTTGACCTACCCATTATTGTCGACACGGTGCAGGCTCGTCCTCAGGAAATAGTCCTTGGTGTGAGTTCGCGTAGCCCCAAAACCAACGAGGGGTTGGGACAGGATGGTTTTGAAATCTCCATCGATAATGAAAAAGTATTTATCATTGGAGGTACAGGCAAGGGTGAGCTTTATGGAGTTTACGAACTTCTGGAACGTTATCTAGGTTGTCGGCTCTATACGGCCGATGTGGTTGTGGTTCCCAAAAGTGATGAGATATTATTGCCCGCGACCATAATCAATCGTCAGGTACCTGTGATAACTTTCCGTGATGTGCTCTACACCCCCACCAACGACCAGAAATATGTTGATTGGCAGCGTCTGAGTCATGATGCCAATGGCGGACGCACGGAGTGGGGCTCATGGGTTCACACCTATGGTACACTCTTGCCTGCCGAGCAATATTATGCCACTCATCCCGAGTATTTTGCTTTGGTTGGTGGCAATAGGGTTACAACGCAACCATGCTTATCTAACCCAGCTGTGTTGGAAATTGTGTGCGGAAATTTGGCTCAACAGATAGCTAAAAATCCCAAGGCTAAGTATTGGTCAGTGAGTTCAAATGACAATTTTGGCTATTGCCAGTGTCCGCTCTGCGCTAAGGCCGACAGTGTTGATGGCTCAGCTACGGGGTCGGTTATCCAGTTCACCAACAAGGTGGCAGCCCGTTTCCCAGACAAGATAATTTCGACTTTGGCATATCAATATTCGCGTGCCGCGCCTAAGGTTACCATTCCAGCCAAGAATGTCAATATCATGTTTTGCAACATTGAGTGCAACCGTAGTAAACCCATTGCCACCGACCCCAGTTCGGCCTCTTTCCGTCAAGATATGGAGCAGTGGGCTGCCCTAACTGATAACATCTTGGTGTGGGATTACGTGATTCAGTTCAAAAATTTGGTTAGCCCTTTCCCCAATTTTCATATTCTACAGCCCAACCTTAAGTGGTTTGTCGAAAATAGTGTGGTGGCACTTTTTGAACAGGGTAATCGCGAAAAGGGTGGCGAATTTGCTCCTTTGCGCTCCTATCTTGTCAGTAAGTTGCTTTGGAATCCTCTAGCTAATGCCGATTCAATCATTACCGACTTTTGTAATGGCTATTATGGGAAAGGTGGTCCATATATCAAACAATATATCGATGAGTTAACATCAGAGCTTATTAAGAGCGATAGCCCGCTTAACATCTTCGGCTCTCCATGTGATGGGGCTCAAAGTTACCTCTCGGCCGAGAACTTGGCCCGTTATGGCGAACTGTTCGACAAAGCTGAGGCTGCCACAGCCTCCGAAGCAGCGGTGTTGGAGCGTGTAAAAATTGCTCGCCAGCCGCTTTTGTATGCCTTCTTGGAGCAGACCAAGTTGGACCCTTATGGCCCCAATGGGGTCTATATCCAGAAAGGTGATAGCACCTGGATTACCAACCCACACTACACAAAAGTTTTAAATGATTTTACGGCCTTGTGTCAAACTGAGGGTGTGACCCGCCTGAGCGAGTGGCACACTACTCCGCAGGAGTATCTCAAGATAATGAGCGAGGTGGCGGTTATTCGTCGTCAGGGGCTCTCTTTCGAAAAGCCCATCACCATGAGTGTTGTCCCCCATGCCAAATATAGCAACGGGAGCGATAAATTACTCACCAACGGCATCATGGGCACTACTGATTACCATATCCAGTGGTTGGGGTGGGATGCCCCAGAGTTAGAACTTACCATGGATTTGGGGAAGGAGGAGCAGGTCAAAGAGTTCTCCTTACGTTGTCTCCAAAATCTGGGCGATTGGATTTTCCTGCCCACCAAGGTTGATTTTTTGGTAAGCATCGATGGAAAGAGTTTCTCTTTAGTGGGCTCAGTTGAACAGACAATAGACCGTACAAAAATGGTAACAACTAAGAGCTACGATATACGAGCTTCGAGAAAAGCACGTTATATTAAGGCCCGCGTCACCTCGGTTGGTAAGTGTCCAGTATGGCATATGGGGGCTGGGAATGCTGCTTTTATGTTTATGGACGAATTTGCGGTGGATTAATAGAATCAAAAACAATATATAATGATAATAACAGCAGGGCCATGTAGTGCCGAAACTCGTGAGCAGGTGTTGGAGACGGCCAAAGTGCTATCCCAAGCGGGGGTTAAAATTTTTAGAGCTGGGGTGTGGAAACCGAGAACCCGTCCAGGCAATTTTGAGGGTGTGGGGCGTGAGGCATTAGATTGGTTACGCGAGGCCAAGGAGCTCTATGGGCTCAAGATAGCCACTGAAATCAACTGGCCTTCCAATGTGCAGTATTTGGTCGAAGCGGGTATCGACATCGCCTGGCTTGGGGCGCGTACCACAGTCAACCCTTTTTTGGTGGACGAGATAGCTTCGGAATTGGGACGTACTGAGATGGAGGTGTGGGTCAAGAATCCAGTCTGCCCTGATGCTGAGTTATGGATAGGGGCCATTGAGCGGGTACGTCGTGCGGGTGCCAAACGTATTGTGGCCATTCATCGTGGTTTTTCGCAGTTTGGGGTCGATTTATATCGCAATACTCCGCTTTGGAATATCCCCCTAAAGGTCATGCGTGATATGCCTACCGTGCCTATGCTTTGCGACCCAAGCCACATAGCTGGCCGTAGTGAGTATGTCCGTCAGATATGTTATATGGCTCTACAATTGGGCTTTAATGGACTTTTTGTGGAGAGCCACTGTTCGCCCCATAGTGCCTTGAGTGATGCTCGTCAGCAGCTCTCAACCTACCAAGCTACCGAACTTTTTGCCGAGCTCAAACGTAATCTTCCCGAACTGTTTTAAAACTACCATGTTAAAATTCTTGGGTTCGGCCGTCATGATGGCCTCTTTGATGGTGCTTTTGGTCGTGGCTTTGGCTGTGGCCACCTTCCTTGGCGATGGGTTTATAATTTACCACTCCTGGTTACTATTTGCCTTGGAGGCTTTGCTGGTGGTCAATTTTGTGGCTATGAGTCTTAGGCGTAGAGTCACAAAGTGGGGTGTACAACTTCTGCATCTTGGTTTTGTGGTGGTGCTTATTGGTGCCATGACTACTCATCTATTTGGTTTCGAGGGGGTAGTACATATACGTGCGGGGCAGACTACCAATCAGATTATCAATAATAGGGGCGAAAAGATAGGGGAGTTACCCTTTAGTATCACCCTCCAAAAGTTTACCTTAGAGCGTTATAGTGGCTCTGGTAGCCCCAGTTCTTACGAGAGTGAACTAATAATTGATGGCCAAAGCCATCGTGCCTATATGAACAATGTGGTGCATAAGGCTGGCTGGCGGCTTTACCAGTCCAGTTACGACAAAGACGAACAGGGGACAGTGCTCTCTGTGAATGCCGATGTGGCTGGCACAGCCATCACATACATTGGTTATCTGATGTTGGTGGTGGGCTTTCTTTGGAGCTTCTTGGGGCGTACTTCGCGATTTCGGAGCCTTATTCGAAGTCTAGGGGTGGTTGCTCTTCTGCTTGCTGCCGATGGTGCTGTGGCTCAGTCCTCCGAACGAGACGTAGAGCATGAAAAACGTCTAGCTCTTGTCTATGCTCATGATTTGGCGGCCCCAGACAGTGTGGGCACCTCTTTTGGTAGACTTATGGTGCAGACCCCTGCTGGTCGTATTGAGCCTGTGGATACCTACGCGCGTGAATTATTGCGCAAGCTCTATCGAGATACCCAGTGGCAGGGCCTTTCGGCCACACAGTCGCTTATTGGCATGCTTTCGCAGGGTTATGTATGGAGTCGTGTTCCTATAATCAAGACTTCGCATTTTGCTGGCAAGGATTATATCTCCTTTATTGATATCTTGGATGACCAGGGTAATTATATCTTGGCCGACCAGGTCGACCAGGTCTATGCCAAATCACCAGCCCTGCGCAACAAGGCCGACAAGGAGTTACTTAAATTGGACGAAAAGGTCAACATTCTTAATGCCATTTTTACTGGTCGTATGGTGTCCTTGTTCCCCCTGGAGGGCGATAAATCTCACCACTGGTACTCTGTGGGTGATGATTTGTCTGTGTTTGCGGGTCAGGACTCCATGTTTGTGAGTCGTATTATGCCTTGGTATCTTGCGGCGGCCGAAAAAGGGGAGTGGGCCACGGTGCAGAAGGTTACGGGGATGATAGATATTTATCAGCAAAAAAAGTCGGCTGCTCAGCAGATTGACCCCAATAAAATTAAGGCCGAAATTTTTTATAATCAAGTGGAGCCCTTCAAGTGGAGCAGCTTCGCTTATATGGCTCTTGGATTACTGTTGGTGGGAGTGTTGATAGTAAAGATGCTCAGTGGCTCCACCCGATTATCTTCGCTTATTTGGGCTCTTTCGGGCCTTGTCGTTGCTGTATTTTTGCTGCACAGTTCTGGTATGGGGCTTCGTTGGTATATCTCGGAGCGTGCTCCGTGGACCAATAGCTATGAGTCGATGGTCTATGTGGGGTGGGCCACAGCTTTGGCAGGCTTACTCTTTAGCCGCAAGTCGATGATGACCTTTGCCCTGTCGACATTTTTTGCTGGTGTAATACTTCTGGTTAGCAATATGAGCTCAATGGACCCCCAGATTACCCCTTTGGTGCCAGTACTTAAATCCTACTGGTTAGTGGTGCATGTGGCTGTGATTACAGCCAGTTATGGCTTTTTTGGGGTGGGATTTTTGCTGGGGGCCATCAACCTCTGCTTTATGGCCTTTGCTGGTAAAAAATTCTCATCTCAGATTCGCGAGCTTACCACCATCAATGAACTGGCCCTATGGATAGGGCTTGCTTTGATGACCATTGGAACCTTTTTGGGTGCCGTTTGGGCTAATGAGTCGTGGGGACGTTATTGGGGGTGGGACCCCAAGGAGACTTGGGCTCTGATTACGGTGCTCTTCTATGCTGTGGTACTCCATCTGCGTTTTATACCTAAGTTATTCACCCCTTGGAGCTTTAATCTGCTCTCTACGGTGGCCTTAGGTACGGTGTTGATGACCTTTTTCGGGGTCAACTACTACCTTACGGGGCTTCACTCCTACGGTTCCGATGGCGCTCCCCCCGCCATAAGCATTATTTGGGTGGTCTATGGTACATTATCGGTAGTGGCTTTTTTGGCCTATCGAAGAACGCGCCTTAAATAATTATGAACAGGGTTCTGAATTTAGAAGCTGTTTTAATTTCTTTCCCACATTTTATTACCACCCTTTTTGTACTCTTTTTCCGCTGATTTTTGAGCTGTAGTCCACTACTATCTCGTCATCAAATCATCGATGAAAATAGCCTCAAAAATAGCAGTAATAAAATTTTGAGAACAAATTAAAACAGCCTCTTATCGTAAATTAGTATCCTGTTTTTATAGTACTATGCCTCTAAAAAATTTCTCG
>JAVVSB010000050.1:0-4735 GCA_036654415.1 Mucinivorans sp.
TGTTGGTTGGAGGGGTTCTCTCTTTCGACAAACTAGGTAAAAAAGAGGATGCACCCTTTGTTATTAAGCAGGTGGTGCTTGTTACTCAATACCCAGGGGCTACGCCTGCTGAGGTAGAACTGTTGGTCACTGAACCAATTGAACGAGAAATCCAGAGTATGGAGGGTGTTTACAAAATCACCAGCGAGAGCTTCTTCGGTATGTCTAAAATACAAGTGGAGCTCAACCCATCAACAGCGCCTGATATAATTCCTCAGAAGTGGGATGAACTTCGCCGTAAGACACTCAATGTGCAACCGCGCCTACCATCTGGAGCGTCAGATATTGTGGTCAGCGATGACTTTGGTGATGTCTTTGGCATCTATTATGGAATGGTTGCAGGTGAGGGTTACTCTTATGCCGATATGCGCGAGTGGGCCCAGTTCCTTAAGCGCGAATTGGTGACTGTGGATGGAGTGCAAAAGGTTGCTCTTTTTGGTGAACAGTATGAGGTGATAAATATGTTTATTAGCCTCTCTACTTTGGCCAACCTTGGTGTCGACCCTAATGCTATTGTACAGACTGTTCAGTCTCAGAATCAGATTATTAACACAGGTGTTAAGGAGGCTGGTAGCATGAGTCTTACCATTCAAGCTGCAGGTACCTATACTGATTTAGATGATATTCGCAACCAAGTGGTCACGCTCAAGGATGGCTCTCAGGTACGTCTTGGCGATATTGCCGTAGTGGCCAAGGGTTATATGGAGCCAGCCAACACAATGATGTTTGTCTCTGGAAAACCAGCCATTGGCGTGGGTATTTCTACCCTGCCAGGGCGCGATGTGGTCAAGACAGGTCAAGCTGTAGAGGCTCGTCTGTCCGAGATTATGGCTCAGGTACCAGTTGGGGTTGAGATGGTGCCTCTCTATATGGAGAATCAAATTGCTCAACAGGCTAATAATGGCTTTATTGTCAACCTCATTGAGTCGGTTGTTATCGTTATTCTTATCATCTTATTGGTGATGGGGTGGCGTGCTGGTGTATTGATTGGTAGTTCGTTGCTCTTTTCTATCGGGGGCACCATGCTTATCATGCTCTTTATGGGTGTGGGGCTTAATCGTACATCGCTGGCGGGCTTTATTATCGCCATGGGTATGTTGGTGGATAATGCCATTGTGGTGACCGATAATGCTCAGGTCTCCATCAAGCGCGGTCTGAACCGTCGTCAGGCTTTGATTAATGGTGCTATTATACCTCAGTGGGGGCTTTTAGGGGCCACTTTTATTGGTGTTTGCTCCTTCCTGCCTCTCTATTTGGCTCCATCAGCGGTGGCCGAGATTGTCAAGCCTTTGTTTATTGTTTTGGCTATTTCGCTGGGGCTGAGTTGGGTTTTGGCTCTCACCCAAACTCCTCTTTTTGGTAACTTTATGTTGAAAGATGTCCAAGCAGGTGTGGCAAATAAAGACCCGTACGATACTAAATTTTATGGTGCTTTTGATAAGTTTCTTACCCTTTTGATACGTTTTCGTTGGGTGACTGTGTCGGTTGTGGTGGCTATGTTTATTGGGTCGTTGGTCATTATGGGTAATGCATCTCAGAGTTTCTTTCCTAATATGGAGAAACCATATTTCAAGGCTGACTGTTTCTTGCCCGATGGCTATTCTATAAACGATACCAAGCGGCAGATGGACAAATATGTAGACTGGCTCGAAAGTCAGCCTGAGGTCAAACAGGTGTCCATGACGGTTGGGGCTTCGCCTTTGCGCTACTATTTAGCCAGTACCTCTATCGGTCCCAAGGATAACTATGGGAACCTCTTAATAGAACTTTACAGTGCTGACTCTTCTGAGGCTTTAGAGAGACGTGCCGCAATATGGGCCAAGGAGAATTTGGCTGATGTTTTGGTTCGTTCCTCGCTCTTTAAACTTTCACCAGCAGTGGAGGGGACAATCGAATTTGGTTACATAGGTTCCAATATCGACACATTGGAGATGCTTACACTCAAGACCGAACAAGCCATGCGTAAATGTCCTTTGGTGGGTAATATTCGTGCTTCGTGGGGTAATAAGGTTCCCGTTGTTACCCCTGTCTATTCTCAGGAAAAGGGGCAACGACTTGGAATCTCGCGTCGTGCTGTGGCTCAGTACACCACACTTTCAACCAGTGGTATGCCAATGGGTGAATACCGCCAGGGTGACCAATTCATGCCTATTTTATTAAAGGATGCCTCCATTGAAGATTTCAATCTTGCCAACTTTAGCTCTTTGCCTGTTTTTAATCCTCAAGGTGATGTGGTTTCGATGGGGCAGGTTGTTGATTCCATAGCCACCTCTTTCGAGTATAGTGTCATCAAACGTTACAACCGTCAACGATTGATGATGGCTCAGTGTGACCCCTTAATTGGGGCCAATGCCATTGAGGCCTACCATCAAACTTATAACGCCTCGGCTCCCATTCGCGAGAAGATGTTGCCAGAGGGGTATGAGTTTAAGGTCTTTGGTGAGCAGGAGACTCAGGACGAGAGTAATGCGGCTTTGGCCGTTAATATGCCACTGACTTTGGTTCTGATTTTAGTGACCCTTTTGCTCCTATTTCGCACCTATCGTCGTCCAGTCATCATTTTGCTTATGTTACCTCTGATTTTTATTGGGGTAGTTATGGGGCTGGCCATTGGTGGTAAGTCGCTCGACTTCTTTGCTACATTGGGTGTACTTGGTCTTGTGGGGATGAATATTAAGAATGCCGTGGTGCTGGTTGACCAGATTAATATCGAACAGCAGATGGGGCTCACCCCTTTGAGGTCTGTTATTTCGGCCACCAAGTCCCGTATTGTGCCTGTGGTTATGGCCTCGGGTACCACTATCTTGGGTATGTTGCCTCTACTTAGTGATGCACTCTTTGGTGGTATGGCTGCCACTATTATGGGGGGGCTCACCATGGCCACTATCCTTACGATTTTGGTTCTTCCAGTGACCTATTGTTTGATAATGAGAATAAAGAGTTAAAGTATGAAAAAATATATTTTTATAGCCTCACTCGCTTGGGTATCTCTGACCACTATGGCTCAGGAGCCTCTTTCGCTGAGTGATTTCCGTGGACGGGTTATGGATTATAGTCAGTCCCTGAAGATGAGTCACCAAAATGTGTTGGCCTCGGAGTCCAAATTCAAAATGGTTCGTACGGGGTTTTACCCTTCGCTTGCAGCTACGGCTGGTGGTAACTATTTTATTGGCAACCCTGGGGGTAAGACCTTTGATTTAAAAGATTATGCCTATAATGCCAACCTAACTATTCAACAGAATGTCTACACAGGTAATGCCGTTAGCAATCAGACTAAGGCTGCCCGCATTGAGCTCGATATAGCTCAGATGACCATGGACCAAACTGTTGAACAGGTACTTTATGGTGCCGATGTAACCTATTGGGCCCTGGCCGCTTCCACTCAGCAGCTTGCGGTGACTGACAAATATGTGAAAATTGTCGAGAATCTATATCGTATTGTCTCTGATCGTTTTGATGATGGTTATATTTCGCGTACCGATTTGCTTATGGTGGGCACACGACTCAACGAGGCTAAGATGCAGCAGATAACTAGTCGCAAGTTCTACCAAAATTCACTACAAAACTTAAATAGTATGTTGGGCCAATACGAACCTCATCAGTACGAGGTTAGCGATACTATTTCGGTCCCAGGGTCGCTTCCATCATTTGTCACTTTGGAACAGGCTCTCTCCTTGCGTCCCGAATATCTGATTGCTCAGCGTCAGGTGGACCTCCAGAATCAAAATATACGATTGGCTCGTGCTAAGTATAATCCGCAGTTGGTGGTTGGTGTTCAGGGAGTCTTTGGGACCAAGAGTATCAATATTGATGGTGAGCCAGTGGGTTATGGTGTGGTCTTTGCCAACTTCAAAGCGCCTATTTTCCACTGGAACGAACGTCGTCACGATGTGGCTCGTGCTAAGTCGGGTGTACGTGCAGCCGAGTATTCATTGGTCGACACTCGTGATGCTGTGGGACGTGATTTGTCTACGGCTCGTATCTCTATTGAGCAGAGTTTTGACCAGGCTCAAGTTGCCAAGAGCAACCTGCTCATTGCTCAAGAGAACTTGGAGCTCAATACATATAGCTACTCCGAGGGGCGTCTGCCTATTTTGGACGTTTTGTCGGCTCAACTGGCATGGATACAATCCTACACCGCCGCTGTAAATGCAAATTATCAATACAAAATAGCTCTATCCGATTATGCCAAGGCTATGGGGCAGCTGTCGAGCAAATAATAATCGCACTGTTTTTTATGAAATAAATCGGTCTGTAAATGCTTGCAGACCGATTTATTTGCTTATATTTGTAAGTCAAAAATCAATATCATATAAATGAAACACACACCAAAAACAATTTTCACCATATTAATGGTTGCTTTGTTGACAGGTATGACATCTTTGGATGTCATCTCAGCGTCACCAAAAAAAGATGCAAAAGTTCGTAAAGGCAAAAAAGGAGAGGTTGTTGTCGACTCTACTGCTAAGCCTAAAAAGGCAGCTCCTGCCCCTGGAACTGTTGAGTTTGTAATCAACAAACCTTCGGCCATACGTCGTGACGGGGGTATGGTTTCCATTATTGAGCAGGAAGGGAAATACTATTTTCTGATGCCCACCTCTGTTTTAGGGCGCGATATTTTAGTTGTCAACCGCCTGGCTCAGGGCGCGGCAGGTGTGCGCACGCCAATGGCTAGTTATGCAGGCGACCAGATAGG
>JAVVSB010000050.1:4745-10512 GCA_036654415.1 Mucinivorans sp.
GAGAGTCAATGATTCGTTTTGTAAAATCGCCCGATGGTGATAACCTGTTCGTACAGGAGATTCTAACTGGTGAGATGCCACGCGATACTGTTGGGGATATGAATCGTGCTGTGCTTCGTAGTAATGTTCAGCCACTGGTGATGTCACTCAAGATTGAGGCCACCAACAAGACCAAGGACTCTGTGCTTGTCAATATGACTGATTATATTAATGGCGATAGCGAGTTGATAGGTTTTATGCAGGAGATTAAAGAGGGGTTAGGCCTTGTTGGCTTTATGAAAGACCGCAGTTATATCACCAGCGTCAAGAGCTATCCCATTAACATCGAACTCAAAAGCGTGAAGACCTATATGCGTTCACCCAAGAGTAGTTCTGGCCGTCCAATGTCGCCCAGTCCTGTTACTTTTGAAATAAACTGCTCAATGGTTTTGTTGCCCGAAAAGCCAATGCAGCCCCGTTGGGATGATAGGCGAGTGGGGTATTTTACCGAAAATTACACTGATTATAGTCTTAATCCTCAAGGGGTGAAGGATGTATCCATGATTTCGCGTTTCCGTTTGGAGCCCAAACCTGAAGATATGGAGCGTTACAAGGCTGGCGAGTTAGTCGAGCCTATAAAGCCTATTATTTTTTATATCGACCCAGCCACCCCTGAAAAATGGATACCTTATTTAATGCAAGGTGTCAATGACTGGCAAGAGGCTTTTGAACAGGCTGGTTTCAAGAATGCTATTATGGCTCTACGTGCACCAACTGCGGAGCAGGATTCTACTTGGAGTATTGATGATGCTCGTTTTTCGGCCATTGTCTACAAAGCATCCGATATCCCCAATGCCAATGGCCCTCACGTAAGTGACCCACGTAGCGGTGAGACTATCGAAAGCCATATCAATTGGTATCACAATGTGCAGACAATCCTGCATAATTGGTATATGTTGCAGGTTGGCCCCAACGACCCTCGTGCACGCGCTATGGAGTTTCCCGATGATTTGATGGGACAGCTTATTCGTTTTGTAAGTTCTCACGAAGTGGGCCATACCCTTGGTCTTCGTCACAATATGGGTGCCACTTCTACGGTTCCCGTTGATAGCCTTCGTAGCCGTACCTTCCTCAAGAAATATGGCCACACTCCCTCGATTATGGACTATTCTCGTTTCAATTATGCGGTTCAACCCGAAGATGGCATTGAGCCAGAATTACAGTATCCACGCATCAAAGAGTACGATAAATGGGCTATTGAATATGGCTACCGTCTCTTCCCTGAGTTTAAATCAGCCAAAGATGAGCAGGCTATGCTCAATAAATGGGTTATCGAACATCAAAAAAATCCACGCTTGTGGTTTGGTCACGAGATGAATATGAATGACCCTCGCTCACAAACCGAAGACCTTGGCGACAATCAGATGAAGGCTAACGCATTGGGGATTAAAAATTTAAAACGAGTAATGGCAGCCTTGCCAGAGTGGACCAAGGTAGACAATGAAGATTACAAATCTCTGTATGACATGTATAGAGAAGTGACGGGTCAGTTCAATCGTTATGTCGGTCATGTGAGTAAGTGGGTTGGTGGTATCTACGAAAACCCCAAGAAGGTTGAACAAGATGGTGTTGTCTACACCTTTGTTGGCAAAGACAAACAACAGGAGGCCATGCGTTGGTTGGACGACCAGGTCTTCAAGACACCCTCATGGCTTATCTCGCGTGATGTTTTTGATAAGACGGGCCTCAATGAGTTGCAGGTCTTTGCTGAATTGTACGGCCGAACTTTTGCCAATCTGCTTAGTAGCCGTGTCGTGGTCAACATGATTGCAGCCGAGCGTGCTTTGGGTGCCAAGGCCTACACCGTTAATAACTACTTTACCGATTTGAACTCTGCCGTGTGGAGCGAACTCTCCTCAGGTGCAACCCCTGATGGTGCTCGCCGTCAGTTGCAAAATATGTACCTCAAACAGCTCATCTCGTTGCTGCCAGCCGAAGGTATGTACACCGCTACAACCGATGTGCCTGCAGTGGTCATTGGTCAACTTAACTCTTTGAAGAGTAAACTTAAGGCCGCTTATAGTAGTGATGCCACTGTTCGTGGCCACTATCAATATTTGGCAAGCGAGATTGAAAAAGCGTTGAATCCAAATAGAAAATAGAAATAATCTCTTTTCTGAAAAGTATAAATTAAATTGTTGTGATGAAAAAAATAGTTCTTTTATATCTTGTTTTGCTAAGTTTGTGTTTTGGTTGCTCCGACAACAAGACATACCATAATGGACTTAAGTTTTGTGAGGGTACATTGGCCTATAAAGATTTAATTCTCATCACCAATTTCGGCTCCTCACAGTTAGACCCTGCCAACACCGAAGGCAGGGGCTATGTGATGGCTTTGGATAAAGATGGCACCATGCAGCCCTTTATTCCTGCCGATGGTAATCTTAGTGCCCCTAAGGGAATGGCTGTTAAGGATGAGCGTCTTTATATTGCCGATGTTGCCAAGGTAGTGATTTATGACCTGAACGACCTAAAGGCTACACCTCGTGTGGTCCATTTTTCTTCTGACAATTCATACATCAATGATTTGGTAGTGGTTGGCGATGAGCTCTTGGCTACGGTCACATCCAGCGGTAACATTTTTGCCATACCCGACCCAGACGTGGATACTGTTATTTACAGAACGATGGTCTCTGGTGCCAATGGAGTGGCTACCGACGGAAAGAGGCTTTATATCGCCTCTTATAACAATACCAATACCCCTTCTGAGGAGAATGTTATTTATAGTTGTTCTTTAGCTGATTCCTCACTGTTGGCCGAGCCTTTGATTTACAATTTGGCTCAGGGGCTTTACGATGGTGTGGCTTTGAGCGAAGACGGTCAAAAACTCTATTTCTCGAGTTGGACAATTCCAGGGCAAACACATGGTGGTATCTATTGTTATGATTTAGCTAAGGGGGGAGCGGCTCAGTTGATGGATTTTGGGGTTCAGCTCACGGGGCCTGGTGATATTTGTATCAAAGATGGGTTTTTGTATGTTCCCGATTTACCAGAGAGTAAAGTGTATAAATTTTCAATAAAATAAAACTTAAATAGATGAAACAAATCCAAATTGTAACCCCTGCTCAGGCGGTAGAGGTTGTTAAGAGTGGAGACCATATCCACCTTAGTTCGGTGGCCAGTGCGCCAGCCTGCTTGATTAAGGCTTTGTGTGAACGTGGTGATAGAGGTGAACTCAAAGATGTCCATATTCACCATCTCCATACTGAGGGTATCGCCCCCTATGCCGAGGAAAAGTATTCAGGTATCTTCCAGGCTGACCAGTTTTTCGTAGGAGGTAACTTACGTAAGGCTACTCAGGCTGGTTTTGCCGATTATATTCCTATTTTTTTGAGTGAGACACAAAAGTTATATCGTTCGGGTGCTCTGCCCATTAATGTGGCCATGATTCAGGTTTCGCCTCCCGATAAACATGGTTATGTTTCACTTGGAACTTCGGTAGATGCCACTTTGGCCGCTGTTGAGTTGGCTGATTATGTTATTGCCGTTATCAATAAATATGTTCCTCGCGCCTTTGGTGATGCCATGATTCGTTGTGACGATATTGATATTTGGTGTGAAGACCACGAACCTTTAGAGGAGGCTCGCTTTGCCGAACCAAGTGCCGTAGAGACCCTTATTGGTAATAACTGTGCTGCCCTTATCGAGGATGGGGCTTGTCTTCAGATGGGTATCGGAGCCATTCCTAATGCTGTTTTGGCTCAGCTTGGTGGCCACAAAAATCTTGGTATCCACACCGAAATGTTTGCCGATGGTGTTTTGCCATTGGTCGAGAGCGGGGTGATTAACGGGATGAATAAGAGTATCGACAAGGGTAAGATGGTCTCTACCTTTTTGATGGGTTCGCAAAAGGTCTACGACTTTATTGACGACAACCCCCAGGTGCTTATGATGGATGTTGGCTACACCAATGACCCATTTATTATTGCTAAGAACAAGAAGGTGACAGCCATTAATTCAGCTCTTCAGGTTGACCTCACGGGGCAGGTTTGTGCCGACTCTTTGGGAACTAAACATTACTCGGGTGTAGGTGGCCAGATTGACTTTATCTATGGTGCATCGTTAAGCGATGGCGGCAAGGCCATCATCGCCATGCCTTCTGTAACCAACAAGGGGTTAAGTAAGATTTCGCCCGTATTGAGCCCAGGGGCAGGTGTGGTCACATCGCGCGCCCATATGCACTATTTTGTCACTGAATGGGGTTCTGTCGACCTTTATGGCAAGACTCTTCAGGAGCGTGCTCGTCTGATTATCTCGGTTGCTCATCCCGACCATCGCGAAGACCTTGACCGTGCTGCTTTTGAGCGCTTCGGTGTTCACCATCAGTATGTGAAGGGGTACTGTAAATAAAAAAACAGTTTTAATTTCTTAAAGAAAAAGTAGTTAGAAGTTTCTATTATGAAAATTTCTAACTACTTTTGTTTAAATATAATTTGTAGGACTTATGAAGAAAAATCTGTTTCTATTGCTCTTTGCAGTGATTTCTAATGTGCTTTTTGCTCAGGATGCCATTCTTTGGCAGTCTCAAAATGTGAAATTTGTCTCGCCAATTCCTGGCATGAAGATTACCACCAACTCCCCTAACCGATTTGTGGCCCAAATGGATAGTGCGGTCTTGACCATAACACTTTTAGATAAATTTAAAAGTGCAACCAGTAAGGAGTTTTATAAAAATATTTCAGCTCGCTTGGTTACTCTTACCAACAAGTCTGTCTGTCCTTTAATAGGCGCTGTCCCTGAAATTTACTACACTTTTCTCAAAGAGAGGGGCTTCGACAAGGAGGAGGTTGATGGTCAATCAATGGAGGTGAATTTAAATAATATGTTCTATGGCTATATGGCCACAATGGATGCTAAGAATCCCAATATGGAGCGTTATTGCTTGATACTTAAAAATATAAAAACAGAAAAATTTCTACTTTTCGACATGAAGTATAATAAGTCTATGGACCAGGAGGCAGGTCTCATGCTGATGAGAATGTCTAATGCTGAATAAAGAGTCATAGTTACAGACTACGTTTTTTTGCGTCTGCGCATAGAATAGGATTGATATGGGGGCTTTTAAAAATTAGATTTCTTCAAGTCAGACATGGTTTTAAAAACTGGAGTTTAGTTGAAGTAAATGAGGATTTTAAGTCCAAACTCATTTTTAGAAATCACCATGAGAAAGAAAAATCGTTTTGCCTTTTTTGGTAGTTATCTGCGACAGGCACCCACATTGCTTTTTGTGCTTGTTTTGATGGCTATGGCGGCTGTAGTCTCCAATTTTGTGATGTTGCCTGTGGATATGGGGTGGCTTCCTGATTTGGAGTTTTTTCCAAGCCCCAATGTGGATAATTACGGTACATGGCCTCTGATATTCATGTCGATTATTGTGGCACCGCTGGCCGAGACTCTGTTATTCCAACACGTACCTTATGCTGTTTTACGGTGTGTTCCATTTTTTGCCACCAATCGTTGGGCGATGTTGGTGGTCTCTGGGGCCATTTTTGGAGCTATGCACTACTACTCCCTTGCCTACATTTTGGCTACGAGTTTAATGGGTGGCGTAATGATGTATGGATATATTGTTAAATATCGTCGTAGAGCCTATTGGAGTATGGTGCTTTTCCATTCTATGTGGAACTTATTGGTTGTGGTAATGCAGCTCTTAGGGGTAGAATAGATAAAAATATATTACTGTCCGGTAAAACTTTTCTCGCAACTAAGATAGGGCTAATCACCTTTC
>JAVVSB010000051.1:0-10191 GCA_036654415.1 Mucinivorans sp.
TAATAAAATCAAACGGTTATGGCGGTTTCACGCACCGTTTTGACCATTAAGCCAATAAATTTTAAACAGCTTCTAAAAGCTATAAAAACAAATCAGCCAAAACGGATTGACCGCTTTGGCTGATTTTGTTTTATTAAAAATAGCTCGCCAGCTTTGGGGAGTTCTAATTTTCAGAAGGTGCTCTAATAGAATTTTAGGGCTGTAAGTTTGTTCCAGCTGCCGCGAGTGAAGTCGGGGATGGCAACGGGAGCCGAGTTGTTTTCGATGGAGAGCCCCGAAAGTTCGGTCAGGCAGCACCATTCAGCCAAGTCGTACACGTCCATGTCCAAAGGCAGGCCGTTACGCAGGCAGTAAATCAGGCGATAGTCCATAATATAGTCCATGCCACCGTGGCCGCCCACCTCTTTGGCACGTGCTTCCAACTCTTTGTGGATGGGGTGTTTGTATTTTTCCATCAGCGCTTTCTTTACCTCTTCGGGGATATAGCTGTGGGCGTTTAGGTCGTCGTATTTGCCAGCTGCATCTCCCAACTCGTCCATGCCCAAGGCGTAGCCCTCGGATGGATATTTGTTGGCAAAGCCTTTGGTACCAGTAAGTTGATACATACGGCTATAAGGACGTGGAGTGGCCACATTGTGTTGAATTTCGATGGTCTTGCCGTTTTCGGTACGAATCATAGTGGTGGTGTGGTCGCCGTTTTTGAAATCCTTCGAGACATCTTTGCCTGTGGTTTTTTCAATAAACTTAGGGATGCTAACCACCTTGGTATCCATCGAAACCAGGTAGTTCATCTTGTCGCCACGGTGAATATTAAGAGCTTGAGCTGCTGGGCCTAGGCCATGTGTGGGGTAGATGTCACCACGATGGCTCTGGTTCCATTTAAGACGCCAGTTGTCGGTGTAGGAGTTCCAGAAGGGCTCCAAGCTGTGGATATAAGAGCCTTCGGCGTGGAGAATCTCGCCAAAGAGACCTTGTTGGGCCATATTGAGGCTTGTCAGTTCAAAGAAGTCATAGACGCAGTTTTCCAGTTGCATACAGTGTTTACGAGTCTGTTCGGAGGTGTTAACCAGGGCCCAAATTTCGTCCATTGACATAGCTGCTGGCACCTCGATGGCCACGTGTTTGCCGTTTTTCATAGCCTCTACGCCTATTTCGGCATGGCTATCCCAGGCTGTAACAACATATACTAAGTCTACATCTTCCTGAGCCACAGCCTTGCGCCAAGCTGCAGTGTCGCCATAGTACTCCTTGGCAGCGGGCAGACCGTTGGCCTTGCGCCACTCGTTGGCCTGGGTTACTTTGTCTTGGTAGACATCGCACAGAGCTACGATTTTGGTTCCTGGAACCTTAGTTAAGCGTTGGGCTGCATCGCCACCACGCATACCCAAACCGATGACGGCAATGCGTACTGTGTCCATTGGGTCGGTGCGCAGCTCCAGTACATCAGTTTGGCCCTGAGCACGTTCAGGCACAACGGTCTGGATAAGATTGCTCTTAGCTGAGGAGTCTACTTTGGAGCCACATGAACTCAAAGAGGAGACGGCGGCCACCGCTATGAGTGCCGCAAAAAAAAGATTTTTCATTGTTATTTATTTATTTTTACAGATTGTACTGATTTTTTCAAAAAGTTCATCCACCCCACTCATCATTTTTTGTTCGATTGTGGCGTAGTGTTTGCGAACCAGCTTGGGATTATGTTTTTCGGCAGGGTGGTTCATATCGTACATTAAAGTGTTGTAGAGTTCGACAGCCTGTTCGATGATTTCCAGAATTTCGGGTTCGGATTCGTTGTGAAAATAGGTTGCATAGTAGCAATTGTCAATGACCTCAGAGGTTAGGAAAGTAAGGTTGCGTTTGGCTTGACGTAGTTTCATGTTATTTATGGAAAATGTTTTATAATTTTACAAAGATAATAATTTTTCATTGTTTCAGGTTGAAAAATTATTTTTTTGTCGAAATAGGTTGCTATGAGCGGTAAATGGGGTCGGTTTTTCTATTTTTGGGTTACAGGCTTTTGTCCTGAAAAAAGAAGCTGGCCCATGGGAGAGAGAGGGTTTTTGCCAAGTGGAGAGATGCGGAGTAGCTCGGCATCAATTTTGGGTCACTTTTCCAAAAAGTCACAATGGCTAAAACCAAAAAAAGGCTAATTACTCCCCTGCGGTAAGTAATTAACCAAAGAGATAAGAAGCTGTTTATAGATATTTGTCTCCTCCTTGGGCTTTGCTCAAGGAGAGACAAAAAAATCAACTAGCTCTATAACACTGTATTCCAGCCGTGGGTGTCCTCCTGCGTGCCCAGCTGTATACCCCGATAAAGGTCATAGAGCCGTTGCGAACACTTGCCAATACATTTGAAATGCAACACCGTGTCACTCAGTGGGTCGAGCACCGACTGTATGGGCGTTATCACAGCCGCCGTGCCGCAAGCCCCCACCTCGGTGAAGCTGCTGAGCTCCTCCAATGGGATGGCTCGACGCTCCACCTTCATACCCAAATCACGGCACAGCTGTTGAATGCTGAGGTTGGTGATTGAAGGGAGTATAGAGTGCGAGGCGGGTGTGCAATAGGTGTTATCCTTGATGCCGAAGAAGTTGGCCGCACCACACTCATCCAGGAACTTATGTTCCGCAGGGTCGAGATAGAGCACCGAGTCATAGCCCTTGTGGTGCCCCTGCATGGCACTCTTGAGCGAGGCGGCATAGTTGCCCCCTGCCTTGATGTGGCCCGTGCCCAGCGGCGCGGCGCGGTCGTGGTCACGGTCGATAATTGTCTTTATGCCCCGCATACCCCCCTTAAAATAGGAGCCCACAGGCGAGGTGAAGACTATAAGGGTATATTCGTCGGCTGGGTTGACCCCCAACTGCGCACTGCTACCAAAGAGCACTGGACGGATATAGAGTGAGCCGCCACTCTCCAAAGGTGGCACATACTCTATGTTGAGCTCCACCGAGCGACGCACCATATCCAAGAAGAGCTCCATGGGGGGCACAGCCATCTGGAGGTAGTCGGCCGACCGCTGCATACGTTCGCCATTCTGTTCGGGACGGAAGATACGCACCTTGCCATCAGCACCACGAAAGGCCTTGAGACCCTCGAAAGCTGCCTGCCCATAGTGCAGCACTACGGCACTCATATGCAGATTGACACTCTCCTCGGTGTGCACCTCAATGGGCCCCCAGGCCCCGTTCTTAAAGGTACAGCGCAGGTTATAAGGCGTTTGGATATACCCAAAGCCTATGTTTGCGTAGTCGATTTCGTTTGCTTGTTTCATAATATTAATATTTTGTTGCGAACCACTTCGCTGTTATTTTTTTATCACGTCTCCCTTTTGCTCAAAGTGTAGAGAGAGCTTTGGACCATTTCTGAGAGAGATTTTGGGTGGCTTTTTGGGGGAAAGTCACGATGACCACGAACTTAGGAGTCACAAAAATACAAAAAACTCTCCAAAAAAGCGAATTTTACCTCTTTTGTTGGGGGGCAAAGTAAAGAATCTACCTCTTCACTTGGCCAAAGGCACCTCTTGACCACAACAGCAAAGACAAAAGCGGAGCCCCAAGAAGGGGTTCCGCCTTTGACTTTAAAAGTTAGCTCGATTTATTATAACAGTAAATGAGGATTTTGAGACGACACAGGAACGATTTTGAATTAGACTTTTTCGAGGCTCTGGGTTGTCGAAAAACCGCAGTTTACTAACAGTAAATGAGGATTTTGAGACGACACAGGAACGAAGAAAAAGGCAATTTTTAGGAGTCACCTACTATTCAAACTCCACCAACAACGCCCCTTTGGCCACAACCTCCTGCTCGGCCACCAAAAAACGGGCCACACGCCCATCACGGGGAGAAAGGTAGGTGTTGTCCATCTTCATGGCGTTGAAGGTCAAGATGGCTTGACCCTTCTTGACATCCTGCCCCTGCTGAACCAACAGACGAGTGATGGTGCCGGGCAAAAACGAGAATAGCTGCCTGGAATCGGGAGCCACCCACGGTGTACGCGAGCTATATTTTTTGGTGGGCAGAGTCCTGAAGCTGCCGTGGGCAGTCTCAAGCAAGATGAGCCCCTGCTCAGGCACGGGGGCCAATATATGTTCAGCTTTTTTCATCATCTTAAAAAGGGGCTATACCATGCTTCTTGGTGGGTTGACAAACCGTTTTGCCTGAGGCAATCTCCAAGGAGTGGATGATAAATTTACGTGTCTGCGAAGGTTCGATAACCGAATCCACATAGCCCTTGGCAGCGGCCACATAGGGGTTGGCAAACTTTTGGCGATACTCATCAATTTTGGCCTCACGCGTGGCAGCAGGCTCTGAGGAGGCAGTTATCTCTTTGCGGAAGATGATGTTGGCTGCCCCCTCGGGCCCCATCACGGCAATCTCGGCACGTGGCCAGGCAAAGACAAAGTCGGCCTGGAGGTGGCGCGAACACATGGCTATATAACCTCCACCATAGGCCTTGCGCAGGATGATGGTAATCTTGGGAACCGTAGCCTCGGAGTAGGCATAGAGTAACTTGGCACCATGACGAATCACACCCGCATGCTCTTGGTCGACCCCAGGCAGGTAGCCTGGCAGGTCCTCAAGGGTGACAATGGGGATATTAAAGGCGTCGCAATAGCGGATAAAACGGGCCGCTTTGTCCGAAGCATCGCAATCCAGAACCCCAGCCATAACCAAGGGCTGGTTGGCGATAAAGCCCACCGTCTGGCCACCCATACGGCCATAGCCGATAACTATGTTGGCCGCAAAGAGCTCCATGACCTCAAAAAATTCGCTATCATCGGTCACCGCACGAATCACATTACGCACATCATATGGCTGCGATGGGTCCTCAGGCACAATATTGTCGATGGCAAAAACCTTGCTGTCGGGCTCCACGCTAGGCTCCCTAGATGCAGGTGTGGTGTTGTTTTGGGGCACCAAAGAGAGCAGACGGCGAATCTGAGTGAAACACTCCTGCTCGCTGTGGGCAAAAAAGTGGGCGTTACCCGTCTTTTCGCAATGCACACGCGCACCACCTAGCTCCTCCATAGAAATCTCCTCGCCCAAGACAGTCTTAATAACCTCGGGGCCAGTGATAAACATCTTCGAGGTCTTGTCCACCATAAAGACATAGTCGGTCAGGGCAGGCGAATAGACCGCACCACCAGCGCAGGGGCCCAGGATAACCGAAATCTGAGGTATCACACCGCTGGCCATGGTGTTGCGAAAGAAAATTTCGCCATAACCTGCCAAGGCACTTACCCCCTCTTGGATACGGGCTCCGCCCGAGTCGTTAATGCCGATAAGAGGAATGCGCATATTGAGCGCGTAATCCATAATTTTAGTGATTTTACGCGCATGGCTCAGCCCCAGCGAGCCGCCAAAGACGGTAAAATCTTGTGCGAAGATGGCTACGGGATTACCACACACCTTACCTGTGCCAACCACCACACCGTCGCCTGCCAACACCTTGCTCTGCATGCCAAATTCGGTGGCCGAGTGCTGCACAAACATATCATATTCGTGGAAACTACCCTCGTCCAAAAGGGCATCAATACGTTCACGTGCGGTGAGTTTTCCCATCGCTTTTTGCTTTTCGATAGCAACTGGGCCTCCACCTTGGCTTATGAGCTCTTTGCGCTGCTGAAGGTCGAGAATTTTTTGGTCTACTGCCATTGTTAGTTAATTTAATGGTTTAAAACGAAGTGGCCACTTGCCACCCTAAAGTAATTTTAAAGAGATGTTCTAAAAAGCTGTTTAACTTTTGAAAAAAAAGTTAAACAGTTTCTAAATAGTTCGACTGCAAAGGTATGTAAAAAAAATTCATTCGGGCAACTTTAACCCAAAAGCAGCCCCACCACGCGCTACTGGAGCACCTCTGTGCGGCCAAAGAAAAAGCGCGAGATGCGGAGTCTGTCGCACACCCACCCAATCAGTAGGCACCCACCCAGAGTTAAACCCAAGGCCAGAACCATAAAGCAGAGCCCCGTGGGGTCGAAGCAGAGTAGCGGAATTAGCCCCTTGGCCAGAATGGTAAATATGGGCGAAAAGAGCAGCACCACCAACGTGTTGCGCCCCAGGAACTCTATGGGGCGGCGCAGTGTCTGGCCCAAAAGGGTGTAGAGCCACAGCAACACGCTTATAACAAGATAGACAATCAACACCCCCGCAAGGGTTGCCCTATCTAGGTTCTGCCCCCATGTGCAGAGCAGTACCAGCGGAACCAAAGCCAGGGGAGAGGGGCGAAAAAAAGATAAAAACGCCACCCCATTTTGGCGCAGCAGCAAACCAAAGGTAAAGTACATGGCGTTGGGCCACGAAATAACCCCAAAGCTCAGGGCATAGAACCCCAAAGCCAACACCAGCAGCCGCACTATGGGACTCTGGGCCGACAGAAGCTTATAAACACTAAAATAGAGCGCGCTACAAACTATCAATGTGTGCAGATACCAGTAGGGGCCCAGCGGCCCCAGCAGGGTCTTCTCCAGCAGCAGAGCCACACTCAGGTGGTCAATGGCCTCGCTCACAGGCAGTACCGAACAGGCGGCCACATAGCCCATCTCCATGATGGCATAGGGGATAAAAATCCACATCAGCCCACGAAAAAAAGGGCCCGCCCCACGATTGATATTGGTCAGGTAGCCCGAGATGATTAAAAAGGCTGGCATATGGAAGGTGTAGACTATCCGCTTGAGGTAGGGGTGGAGCTCGCTAAAGTAGGCAAGGTGAAAAACCACCATCAAGACAATAAAAACAGCCTTCAAAAAGTCCAGCTCGCGTATTCGATTGGCCATCATAAATAATTCTAAGGTGATAAAAGTAGCTATTTTTTTCTACTTTTGTCTTATTACTATTTAGAATCTGCCTAAATTTATCTCTATCATACAATAAAATTGTAGGAAAGAGATTAAAAACAGCCTCTTAGAAAAATTCTTTTTCACCGAAAAAAATGTCAAAAATAGCTATTCTCTTACTTTTTTTTAGCCTACTCCCCGCTCGAGGTCAGGGGCTACGGATTGGGTTTTGGAATGTGGAGAATTTGATGGACACCATCAATTGCCGCGGTACAAATGACGGGGAGTTCACCCCCGAGGGGTCGGCCCACTGGACCGCGGCCAAATACGAGGCTAAGGTGGCTCAGCTCAGACACTTTATCGCCCTGCTCAAACCTGATATTTTGGGCCTTGGCGAGGTTGAAAACCGAGAGGTGCTGGAGGATATAACCCGCGGAACAGACTATAAAATAGTCCACTACGAGGGGCCCGACTATCGTGGCATTGAGGTGGCTCTGATTTATCGCGACACCCTTACCCTGCTTAGCAGTGAGCCCATCCCCGCCTCCACGGCGCGTCGCACGCGTGAGCTGCTACGTGCGGAGTTCGGACTGGGGTCCAACTCTTTGGTGCTCTATGTGGCCCACCTGCCCTCGCGTCGGGGCAACGACCCACGCAATGAGGTGGCACGGGGGCAAATCGGGACTCAGATAGATAGCCTCTGCCTGACAGAGTTGCCTAAGGCGGTGGTTGTCATGGGCGATATGAATAGTAATCCACTGGCTCTAAACTCGGTCTACAACGCCTCTTTGGCCCCTTATAAGCGTGGGTTGGGCTCTTATGCCTATGGTGATGTGTGGCAGATGTACGACCAGATTTTGCTGGGCGGGGCTGTGGCGGCGGGGGTGGAGGCCCAGGTGTTTGCTCCTGATGAGCTCATCACCACCAAGGGTCGGTACAAGGGTTACCCCCGCAAGGGGCACCCTTCGGACCATTTTCCTGTCTATGTAGATTTGGTCTTTGGTGGGGCTGGGGGCCGTGGGAGGTGAAACTTCCCCGCTCATATATCTTCTATCTCTTTTTGTTACAAAACAGCTTCTCAGCTCTCCCCACAAAAAAAGCTACTCTGCGGGCTCGTACTCCATCGCCTGGTTCCAGGTGATTTTTGGGGTGCGCCCCCACCAAGGGCCAGAGTCCAAATTACAAAAGTCGCCATCGGAGGCCATCTGCTGCCTTATGGCGTGGCGCATCTGGGCCAGGCGCACTCGACATGCAGGGCTACGCAGCAGGTTGTTCATCTCCCAAGGGTCTTTCTCGATATTGAAAAGCTGCTCAGTGACCACCCCACCAACATTGAAAATAAGATACTTCCACCCCTGGTGGATATAGGCGCGCTGGATGGAGGAGTAGCCCAGCAGGAGCCCCTGCCGCTCTTTTTTGCCAACCATCGACACCCCCCGTGCGCTGCGCGGAGGCTCCAACCCCAACAACGAACCTATCGTGGGCATCAGGTCGCCTAGGTAACAGAGCCGCCCATCACGCCCCCCACCACGCAGCCCTGGAGCCACAATGGCCAGCGGCACACGCATGGAGTGGTCATAGACAGACTGCTTGCCCAGCAAGCCGTGTTGCCCAAGGGCCAGGCCGTTGTCCGAGGCAAAAACCAAAATGGTATTCTCGGCCAACCCCTCGCGCCTGAGCTCCGCCACTATACGTCCCACCTGCACATCGAGCTCGGCAACCATGCCATAGTAGTTGGCTATCTCCTCTTGCACAACCTTAGCCGCACGCGGGGTGGGCACCAGTAGCTCATCACGCACCGTGAGGTCGCCATTGTCAAAGAGTGGCTCCGAACGGAAGTTGGGCGGCAGGGTTATACTCGACCCCGAAAAGGTGGCCCCATAAGCTGGATGCTCCGTGCGTGGGTCATGGGGCGAGGTGAAGGCCACATAGAGCAGAAAAGGCTCCTCTTGCCGACGATTTTTAAGGAAATCCAGAGCCGCATCGGCATACATCTCCGAGGAGAATTTGGTGCCCACAAAGGGCTTGGAGCCATAGAGCCCCGAGCTGTCGTAGTGCACCAGGCGCGGGGCTGTGTGGCCACCGTGCTCGTAGGGGTGCATACCCCCAAAATAGATATTGTCGCCGCTGGCGAAGGTGCGGTTAAAGGAGGCGAAGTCTGAGTGCCATTTGCCCGTGGCAAAGGTCTGGTAGCCCGCCTGTGAGAGCCACTGCCCCAGGGTGGTGTGGCGAGGGTCGATATGGTGACCATCGGCTGGTATCTGATAGACACCCCGCGAGGTGAGCAACATGGCCCGCGATGGCATAGAGAGGGCTCCCCCCAACGACCCATTGGTGTAGCACGAGGTGAAGTTGACCCCACGGGCAAAGATACTATCAATGTTGGGGGTCGAGAGCTCGCTGTTGCCCATGACCGACAGGGCCCTCTGCTGCAAATCGTCGGCCAACAGCACCACCACATTGGGACGCTGCTGCTGGGCCACGGCCGTGGCCACAGAGCCAACCGTGGCCAGGGCTGTAAAGAGCCGGCGCACTATTTCTGAACCTTATAGAAGGGCATCTTAACCACCTGGGCACGAAGAGCTTTATCGCGCACAATGACAAAAATCTCGCTACCCACCTTGTTGTGTCCTGTGGCCACATAGCCCATGCCGATGGCCTTTTTGAGCGATGGCCCTTGGGTGCCGCTGGTCACCGAGCCGATAATGTTGCCACTCTGGTCGGCAATGGAGTAGCCGTGGCGAGCAATGCCGCGGTCCACCATCTCGAAGCCAACCAATTTACGGCTTACGCCCTCGGCCTTGAGGCTCTCCATGGCCGCACGGTCGACAAAATCTTTGCCCTCCACAAATTTGGTTATCCACCCCAAGCCAGCCTCTAGGGGCGAGGTGCTATCGTCTATGTCGTTGCCATAGAGGCAAAAACCCATCTCCAGGCGCAGGGTGTCGCGTGCCCCCAACCCTATATTCTTCATGCCATACTTCTGCCCCACACTCCACAGAGCCTTCCACAACTTAGGTGCATCTTGGTTGGCCACATAAATTTCACATCCGCCCGAACCTGTGTAGCCCGTGATGGAGAGTATAGCATCCTTAATGCCTGCCACCTCAGTCTTGCAAAAGGTGTAGTACTCCATCTGCTCCACACTCTTCTCAGGGCAGAGCTCCTGCACCAACTTCATGGCTAAGGGGCCTTGGACAGCCAACTGGGCAATCTCGTCGGAGGCGTTGTAGAGCTCACGCGAGGGGGTGATGTCAAACTGGGGTGCATAGTGGCACAGGTGGGCGTAATCTTTGTCTACATTGCTGGCGTTGACCACCAAAAGATAGGTCATAGCATCCACCCGATAGATGAGTAGGTCGTCCACAATGCCACCCTTACCGTTGGGCAGGCAGCTATACTGCACCTTACCGTCCCATA
>JAVVSB010000052.1:0-1264 GCA_036654415.1 Mucinivorans sp.
TATCTCCAAGAAGAGCAAAGATGGCCGCGAGCTTAAGGCTCAAGAGCTGCCTGGGCTCTGGAACGGAGCCATGGCTCGTTGGAACACCGTCTTTGTCGAGGTGCCCATCACCACCTTTGCCCCCGTCAAGACTGTGGTTGACCTGCTTCGCACAGAACATCAACAAGGGTAGATGAATATTGCACTACGCTATTTATTAAGTCGCAAGTCGCACTCCATTGTCAATCTGATTGCTCTGGTCAGTGTCTTGTCTATTGCCGTTCCCGTGGTGGCTATGGTGGTGGTGCTTTCGCTCCACAATGGACTCAAGCAGAGCATCGAGGAGCTCTACTCCAAGTTTGACCCCGAGCTGCGGGTGCAGCCCCTGAATGGTCGCTTTTTCGAGGAAGATTCGGCCATGGTCAGTGCCATTTACGACCTGGAGGAGGTCTATGCGGTGAGCACCACTATTTCGGACAATGTGATGGTGCTTTCGGAGACGGCTCAGAGTATGGCCACCCTTACGGGTGTGGACTCGCTCTATGGCCAGGTTGTCCCCCTAGAGCAGAGCCTCACCCAGGGGCCATATAGCTTCTACAAAGATAGCCTGCCACAGGCCATCGTGGGGCAGGGGCTGGCCTATAAACTTCAGCTCAGCGGCTCCCTGAGTTCGCCTCTGGAGCTCTACGCCCTGAACTCCAAGGCCATCCAGTCGCTCTTCCACACCACCTCTTATCGTCGTGGGGAGCTCTGGACGGGAGCTCTCTATGCCCTGGACGAGAAGACCGATTCGCGTTACCTATTCTGTTCCAAGGCCTTTGCTCAGGAGCTTCTGGGTGTTAAAGGGCGCATCTCGACCATCGACATCTCGCTGATAGACATTGCCTCTTTGCCCGAGGCTCAGCATAAAATTGAGCAGATAGTGGGACCCCGTTTCACAGTTCTAAGCCAGCAGCAGCAGCGTAGCACTGTCTTTCGGGCTGTCAACCAAGAGAAGTGGGTCATCTTTGCCATGCTCTTTATGGTTGGGGTTATTGCTGCGCTGAGCCTTGTGGGGTCGGTGGTGATGCTTATCACCGAGAAGCGCGAGCAGAATCTCACCCTCATCAATATGGGGGCAAGGGAGGGGATGGTGCGCCGTATTTTTGCCCATTTGGGGTGGTATATCACCTTGACGGGGGTGGTTGTGGGGTTGATTTTGGGGCTGCTGATTTGTTGGGTCCAGGCCACTTGGGGTGTGGTGGGGGTTGGTAGTGAAGCTTTTCTGCTTGATGCCTATCCTGTC
>JAVVSB010000052.1:1274-9593 GCA_036654415.1 Mucinivorans sp.
GTCTAAGTGCTCATAGCGTCAAAATCTATTGATTTGGCACAGTGGTGACGGGTGGTCACTTTGAGGAGTGCCCTTTTCTACCCCTCACGCGAGGCCCCCGACCCCAAATTCAACCGCTGATAGCGCACCGAAGGCGACGAGATAAACTCTCCTAATCCATACTCATCCCACCGCCCATCAACCAAGGCTATTGTCTCAGGGCTACTAACCACCACATTAGGCCACCTGCGAGCTGCCAACGACTTCACACGCCCATCAACATACATCCTACGACCCGTGATGGTGATATCGCGCGAGGGGTCGACATTGCCCAAGGCCACCCACAACCGCTCCTCAAAAGAGAGCTCACTCTCAAAAATATCATCAAGCTCCACCTCCAACGGTATCCTCTCCAGAGCTGTATGGTCACCACCCTCCTGCCCATTTTTGAGCGTCAGGTCAACACACATCTTACCCCCAAAACCCACCTCGGCACAGGTGTGGTCTAGCACATCTAAAGCACCACGCACCACTATGGTATCGGCCGAAGCATCAAAATAGTGCAACCGCTCCATAATATACTCCATATAATCCATCTGCGTGGGGTCGATAACCACCAGCACCTTGTTAAGGCTCATCTGCCCCGCCCCCCAAAGGGCTGATGCCACCTTAAAGGCCTGACCAGCATAGCTCTTGTTGATGACCACCACCGCCAGATTGTGGGCCACACCCGCCCGCGGCATCCACAGGTCCACAACCTCGGGGGCCACGACCGCACGAATGGGGCTCAGAAAGATACGCTCGGTGGCACGGGCAAAGTAGTAATCCTCCTGGGGCGGCACCCCCACAATGGTGGCCGGATAGATGGCCCCCTGGCGGTGGGTGATGCAGGTGACGTGGAAAAGAGGGTAGAAATCCTCCAGAGAGTAGAACCCCGTGTGGTCGCCAAAGGGCCCCTCAAGGCTCTTTGGCTCAGTAGTGTCGACATACCCCTCAATGACAAAATCCACATCCTCGGGCACCCGCAAGTCCGAAGTTAGGCACCGCACCAGCCGCACCGCCTTTTTACGCAGAAAACCAGCCAGTATATACTCATCCACCCCCTGCGGCAGGGGGGCTGTGGCGGCGTAGGTGTAGACGGGGTCGCCCCCCAGACATACAGCCACAGCCATACGCCCCTGGCTCTGGGCATAGTGCGCCTGCCCCGTCTTGTGGCGGTGCCAGTGCATCCCTGTGGTGGTCTCGTCGAAAACCTGCATACGATACATACCCACATTCTGAGCCCCGCTCTTGGGCTCTTGGGTGTGAACCATGGGGAGGGTTATAAAACGCCCACCATCGGCAGGCCAACATTTCAGGATGGGCAAGGCCGCCAAGCTGGGCTCTCTCATGACCACCTGCTGGCACTGGCCCCGCCCGCTCTTTAGACGCGGCAGGTAACTGGCCACATTACGCATCATGGGCAGCACCGCAAGTTTGCTCCACAGTGTGGTCTTGGGGCTGAGTAGCTCATGCACCATCTGGTCGATACTCTGGGCCACCTCGTCGAGCTCCTCGACCCCCAGGGCCAGAGCTATACGCCGCTCGGACCCCATCATATTGGTGAGCACGGCAAAGTCGGTACCCGTCTTCTCGAAGAGCAGAGCACGCCCCCCACCCGCGCTTTTACTCTCGCGGTCGGTAAGCTCGGCAATCTCTAAAACAGGGTCCACAGCCACCTTTATGCGCACCAAAAGAGACTCCTTTTCGAGCTGTTTGATAAATTGTTGCAGATTTTTATACATAATTGCCCCAAAATTAATAAATTTGTAGCATATTAACACATCTTCAGACAAGAAATTATGGTAGAAAATAAGATTCAGCTCCACAATACACTCAGCCGCCGCAAGGAGTTATTCATCCCGCTCAAGAGCCCTTTTGTGGGGTTATATGTTTGTGGGCCAACTGTCTATGGCGACCCTCATCTGGGCCATTCGCGTAGCGCAATAACCTTCGACCTGCTCTTTCGACTCCTTAAATACGAGGGGTATAAGGTGCGTTATGTACGCAATATTACCGATGTGGGGCACCTGGTGGGTGACGCTGATGGGGGCGAGGACAAGATTGCCAAGAAGGCGCGTCTGGAACAGCTGGAGCCCATGGAGGTGGCCCAATACTACACCAACCGTTACGAACACTATATGAGCGAGATGGGGTGTCTAAGCCCCTCTATCGAGCCCCGTGCCTCAGGCCATATTATCGAGCAGATAGCCCTAGCCAAGGATATTTTGGACCGCGGGTTGGCCTACCTGAGTAACGGTTCTGTCTACTTTGATGTACTCTCTTATGCCAAGAGCCATGACTACGGGGTGCTGAGCGGGCGTAATCTCGATGAGTTGCAGAGTGGCGGACGGTCGGAAGATTACGTGTCAGAAAAACGGTTCGAGGCCGACTTCGCGCTTTGGAAAAAGGCTGACCAAGGGCATATTATGCAGTGGCCTTCGCCTTGGGGCATGGGCTTTCCGGGGTGGCACGCCGAGTGCACAGCCATGAGTCGCAAATATCTGGGCGAGCAGTTCGACATTCACGGTGGGGGGCTAGACCTCGTCTTTCCGCACCACGAGTGCGAGATAGCGCAATCGATGGCCTCGGTAGGCACTACGGGGGCCCGCTACTGGGTTCATAACAATATGATAACGCTCAATGGGCAGAAGATGGGTAAATCGTTGGGTAACTCCATCTCGTTAGATGAGTTTTTCACGGGCAGTTCCAAGCAGTTGACACAGGCTTATAGCCCCATGACGATACGCTTTTTTATACTTCAGGCCCACTACCGCTCCACCTTGGACTTCTCTAACGAGGCTCTTCAGGCCTCGCAGCGTGGTTTTTTGCGGCTGGTTAAGGGGTGGAGTCTCCTAAGGGGCCAGGAGATATCCCCCGAGCTGCTTGCGGCTGCGCGCGGTGAGGAGAACGATTTGTTGAGTAGCTGTTTAGAGGCACTGCGTGACGATATGAATTCGCCAGTGGCCATTGCTTATCTCTTTGATTCTCTTGCCGTTATTAACTCTTGGGACAATGGCAAGGTGTCACTTTCAAAAGAGCGTCTTGCCCAGTTGAGGGTTGCTTTTGATGATGTGTTGGGTGAGTTGTTGGGTTTGGAGGTTGAGGCCTCAGTGGGGGGTGATAAGTTGAGCGTGGCAATGGAGTTGCTCTTGGCCATGCGTCAACGGGCCAAGGAGAGTAAGGATTGGAAGAGTGCCGACGAGATACGGGATAGGCTTTTGGAGGCTGGTTTGCGGATTAAGGACCGCAAGGATGGGGCAGATTGGGAGCTAGAGTAGCTTTTTGTTCTCGAAAGAAGAGTCAAGCGAAAACTCTCTTTGAAATAGGGTGGAGAGATGCGGAGCATCTAGGCAAACCATCGAAAAAAGAGCCTCAGAAATAGCAGTAATAAAATTTAAAAAGAGCCTATTAGTCAGTAGATTATTGATTAACAGGCTCACCCTAGCGTTGCCCCAACAACTTCTGGATAAAATACATCTCGTCACGATAACGGGCCGCCGAAATAAAATCCAAATCTTGAGCCGCCCCCTCCATTCGCTCCTTAGCCAAAGCCATGGCACTGCGTAGAGCGGCGGGTGAGAACTTCTCATACTGCTTGTTCTGAGACTCCTGCGCCTCGGTGGCGGCACGCTCAGCACTACCTAACCCCCCACCCATGGTCGAACGCAACTTCTTATCTAAAGCCTGGGGCACCAAACCATGGGCCTCATTATAGGCCATCTGCTTCTCTCGACGACGCGTGCTCTCGGAGATAGTGGTCCGCATGGAGTCCGTCACCTTGTCGGCATACATAATCACAAACCCCTCCAGATGGCGCGCTGCACGCCCCGCTGTCTGTGTGAGCGAACGAGCCGACCGCAAAAAACCCTCCTTGTCGGCATCCATAATGGCCACCAACGAGACCTCTGGCAAATCCAACCCCTCGCGCAAGAGGTTGACCCCCACCAAGACATCAAAAAGCCCCGCCCGCAGGTCATCCATAATGGCGATACGCTCCATGGTATCCACATCGGAGTGTATATAGCGGCAACGCGTACCCACCCGTTCGAGATATTTGGTGAGCTCCTCAGCCATGCGCTTGGTCAGGGTGGTCACCAACACCCGCTCGTCCTTGGCCGCTCGCAGCTCAATCTCGCCCAGCAGGTCGTCAATCTGCCCCAGCGTAGGGCGCACCTCGATGGTGGGGTCGAGCAGCCCCGTGGGGCGTATAATCTGCTCCACCACCACCCCCTCGGCCTTGGTGAGCTCATAGTCGGCAGGGGTAGCACTCACATAGATGGTCTGGGGCGACAGCCCCTCGAACTCCTCGAACTTGAGCGGGCGGTTGTCGATGGCCGCTGGCAGGCGGAAGCCATACTCCACCAGGTTCTTCTTGCGCGCCGCATCACCGCCATACATGGCCCGTATTTGTGGAAGCGTGACATGGCTCTCGTCGATAATCATCAGGTAATCCTCGGGGAAGTAGTCCAGCAGGCAGAAGGGACGCGTGCCAGGGGCGCGGCCGTCGAAATAGCGCGAATAGTTCTCAATACCACTGCAATATCCAACCTCGGCAATCATCTCTAGGTCATACTCCACCCTTTGTCTAATACGCTTGGCATAGAGGCTCTCGCCCCGCTGCTCGAAGTGGGCTATCTGGCGACCCAAATCCAGACGGATGGCCTTCATAGCCTCGCGTACCCTCTCTTTAGAGGCCGTAAAGATTGTGGCGGGGTGAATCTTGACCGACTCCAACTGCCCCAGACGTGCCCCCGACAGGGGGTCCACCATCTGGATACTCTCTATAAGGTCGCCCCACTGGGTGATGCGGTAGGCCATGTCGCCATAGGCCACCCACACATCTATGGTGTCGCCACTCACGCGAAAGGTGCCACGCCGCAGGTCGTTGTCCGAGCGCACATAGAGCCCATCGACCAACTTGTAGAGCAGCTGGTTGCGCGAGTAGCTCTGACCACAACTCAGCTCCAGGGTGTTGGCATAGAAGTCCTGAGGGTTACCTATGCCATAGAGGCATGATACCGAACTCACCACCACCACATCGCGACGGCCGCTCAGCAGTGAGCTGGTGGTGTGCAGACGTAGCTTCTCAATCTCGTCGTTGATGGCCAGGTCTTTTTCGATATAGGTATCTGTGGTGGGGAGGTAGGCCTCGGGCTGGTAGTAGTCGTAGTAGGAGACGAAATACTCCACGGCGTTGTCGGGAAAGAACTCGCGAAACTCGCCATAGAGCTGTGCCGCCAATGTTTTGTTGTGGCTCAGAATAAGGGCGGGACGTGAGGTGCGGGCAATGACGTTGGCCATGGTGAAGGTCTTGCCCGAGCCTGTGACCCCCAGTAGTACATTGTGGCCCACACCTTGTTCTATTTGGGCAGTGAGTCCATCAATGGCTTGCGGCTGGTCGCCAGTGGGTGTATAATCAGACTTTAGGGTGAAGATAGACATAGATTACATTAGAGTTTTGGGATACCTCTATTATCGGTTTTACAAATGTAGTGCAAATAAACAAGAAACTGTTGGGAAAAAAGGGGAGGGTAACTCATAAACTGTTTAAGAGAGCTCTTTGAAAACAGCTTCTAAAGCTCCCTGATGCCACAAAATCAACAATGCAAAGCCAAAGGTTTACTTTTTACGCCCCAAACGCGGACACCGCTCAAAGGTGGCACCACGGTCAAAAAGATAACGATAGGTCGAATGCTGGATATACTTCTCAGCCTTGACATACCCCTCGCACATTCGCATCATCACTGGATTAAAATCCCCTATCCACCCCATAATCAAGCTTTTATATTGCTGATGCCCACTCTCTCGCTGACCATCAATATAGATTTCAAAACTACGTATCATACCCGCCTCAACACCTTTGCCCTGGAAATCACCATGTACCCCGAAAATAAGCCCCGCCACCCTATCTATCTTGCAACTCACACGCAACATATAGATAAGACGCAGCTTCTGCCACCACCCCAACTTACCATCCATATAACGCAAAATGCGGTTCAAATCGGGCACCATGACAAAAAAACCGATGGCCTGACCCTTGTAGTAGGCCATGTGGATGACATGGGGGTCGATAAGCAGCTTCATCTTAGAAAACATGGCCATGGCGTGTTCAAAATTGAGCGGTTTGACCCCCTCGAACTTGGCCCACCCCGTGTTGTAGACCTCCACAAAGTCGCGCGCCATCTTGGGCATATCACCCTTGTCGAAGGTGGTGAAGAGGTAATCGGGGTCGGCAAAGAGCCGCTCGGCCTTGGCGTAGAGCGCGGGCTCCATATGGATAGACTCCTCAAGTCTACGAAGGTAGGTGTGTTGGTTGAAATAGACCTCGAACCCATACTCCTCGAAGAGCTCCTTGTAGTAGGGTTTGTTGTAGTTCATGCCATAGATGGGCTCTACAAAACCCTTGACCATCACCCCCCACCACATCATCCTGTCGCCGAAGTTCACAGAGCCATCCATGGCCTGCATACCCCGCTGCCCAAGCCACTCGCGCGCTGTGTCGAAGAGGTAGTGGGCCGCCTCAATGGAGTTGATACATTCAAAAAAACCACACCCACCAGTGGGTTGACTCTCCTTGGAGGCATCCTCACCATTGAAGAAGGCCGCTATGCGCCCCACAGCCTGCCCCTGCTGGTAGAGTATCCAGCGCACGGCCTGCCCCCCATTAAAACGCTCGTTGCGCGCGGGGTCAAAGACCGACTCGATGTCAGAGTCGAAGGGTTTGACCCACGCGGTGTCGCCCTGGTAGATTTGGTTGGCCACGGCACGGAAATTTTTTGCATCTTTGGTCGTTTTAACCTCTACAATCGTATAATTATTCATATATTTGTCTCTTATAAAATATTAGGTCACTTCTAAAAAATTCTCTTTCCCGTCGCTCCACTTCTATTATTTAACCCACGGCAATGGTAGTGGGCCGCGACAGCAAAGGGCCGATTTTCGAGAACTCCACCACCGACCCATTCACACAAAGTTATACTTTTTTTTTCAAACATGGATAACAACACCTCTTTTGCTTCGATTGATTTCACTCAGCTCATGCAGCAGCGTGTCAGACGCATAATGTTGGTCTGCAGCTCCTACGACCAATTTACCCTGGAGGAGGATGGCCGTATCGAGGCGCAGATAACCGCCGAATATGCGGGCCTCAACCTGAGCAACCCGCCCACCTTTACGCGGGTGAGCTCGGCCTCGGTGGCACTGGATATGTTAGCCATGGGGCAGGATTACGACCTGATAATCATCATGTTCAACATCGGCCAGATGACCCCCTTCGACTTCAGCAAACGGGTCAAGGAGCTCTTACCCTCCATTGCCACGGTGCTGCTGACCTCCTTTTCGCACGAGGTGTCGCGACGACTCAGCACTGAGGATTGCACAGGTTTTGACTATGTCTTTGGTTGGCAGGGCAATGCCGAACTGCTGCTGGCCATCATCAAGATGGTGGAGGACAAGATGAATGCCGACCAAGATATGTTGGTGCACGGGGTTCAAGGGGTGTTGCTTATCGAGGACTCGGTACGCTTCTACTCGGCCTACTTAACCGATTTATATGGCATTATGATTGGGCAGACCAACGAATTTGTGCGCGAGGCCCTCAACTACCAGCAGCGCACCCTGCGCAAACGTGCCCGTCCCAAGGTGCTCTTTGCCCGCACCTACAGCCAGGCTCAACAGATATACTCCAAATACAAGAGCAACCTGCTGGGGGTCATTTCGGACGTAACCTTCAAAATCACAGAGAGCGACACCGAGCCCGACCCGCTCTGTGGGGTGCGCTTTTGCCGCGACATCCGCTCCGAAGATTCGCAATTTCCCATCCTGCTCCAATCCTCAAACCCCGCCATGGCCGAGGCTGCCCACTCCATTGGGGCCGACTTTATAGACAAGAACTCCAAGACTCTGCTCTCCGAGCTCCAGAGCTTTATCTCGCTGCGCATGGCCTTTGGCGACTTCTGCTTTGTGGATAGGGCCACGGGCGAGGTGGTGGCCCGTGCGGGCGACCTCTCGCAACTGCAATATGCCGTAGAGACCATGCCCACCGAGGTGCTGCTGGACTATTCGGCCCAAAATATGTTCTCAAAATGGCTCCTGGCCCGCGGCCTCTTTGCCCTTGGTGGGGTGATTCGGTCGGTCAACAACAACACCTTCGAGAGCAGTGAGGTGCTGCGCGAATTTATCACCAAGGCCATCAAGGACTACCGCCGTCAGATGGGACAGGGGGTGGTGGCCGAGTTCAATCCGCTCAGCTACAACCGCTACATCACCTTTGCCCGTAGCGGCAACGGCTCGCTGGGG
>JAVVSB010000053.1:0-9080 GCA_036654415.1 Mucinivorans sp.
TTCTTAATAGTTTGGCGTAACTTTATCAAAATGTGGTGTCGTAAGAAGACCTTATTGGGCTACAAAGTACTGTTGTTCGTTGAGTAGGGCTTTGACAAATTCCTTGGCCAGCACGCGACCGCCACCTGCCGAGAGGTGTGTATAATCTTTGGCGGCCCAGCCATGGCTTACGAAAGAGTTCATGCCGCCAAGGCCCTTCATCGCGAGCAGGGTGTTCCAAAAGACCAGCCCGTTCTGTTGGGCCAATGTACGTTGTGCGCGCGACAGGGCTGCAATGGATGGCAGTGTCTCCCAAGTTCCATCTGTGGCCATTCGTTGGCGGTCGCTTACGCTCATGACTAAGATAATACTTTTTGGGAAGAGGGCTTCGAGGTGGGCCACCACGCGTGTCATCTGTTCCATATAGTGGGTGTAGGCCTTGACGTTGTCTTGCCCTGCACTATTGAGACCATATTCCAAAACAATCATATCGTAGTGCAGTAGCGAATCCATTGCGCCACACAGGGGTGCCGACAGTTCGCTTAGTGTGGTGCCCGAGTAGCTTCGGGTCGAGAAGTTGTCCACCACCACTCCTCCGCGTCCCTCTATCGAGGCTCCGTAGAGCGTTAAACCCTCGATGGGGCCAGCCACAGCGAAGTTTATCGAGCTCATGGAGTCGCGCTCCAGGAGTATCTCTTGGAGCCCCTGGGCTGGGGCCACCTCTATCATTTCACCTACCCCGCCATTGACTTTAACCATAAGTTGCGTGGCTGCCTGGGCGCGCAATAGTAGCCTGGCTTTGGCAAAGTAGGCCAGCGAGTTACGGTGGTTAGTGCCGCGATAGTTGACCCATGCTCCTTGGTGTTCAGGGGTGTAGCTTGCACCGTTGAGCATAAATGAGGAGCTGAGCCCACCCTTGAGTATGGAGCTGGTGAGCCACCCATCGAAGGTGTGGCCCACGCTGCGGCGGAAGCCTGCGGTGGTCGAGGTGATGGGCACGAAGCCCACCCCCTGCCCCCCAAAGGCGGCCTGGAGCTGGGCCCGAATATCTTGGGTGAAGATGTCGCCCTCGATAAAGGAGTCGCCCAAAAAGGCAATACGCACTGCATAACGATTCAACAGTTTAATGGCCAATGGCTTGAGTAGCTCTCCCGAGGGTGAAAAGTCTTCAAAGGCGACCAGCCCTTCGGGTGTTTGGGGACGTGAGGCGGGGAACTCCGAGAATGTCACTTGGGCCACCACTGTGTCGGAGTCCATGGTAGCCGCGGGGCTGTTTAGGGGGCTCTTCTTGGGTGGAAGCCCCACCACCTGAGGTAGCTCAGTAAAGAGGTCGAAACCCAAATCTTGTTGTTCAAACTCCACCCATGGCAGATGGCGTAGTAGTGTACGGTCGTCCACCACCTGCGAAATAATGTTGCTACGGCGCAATTTGACCCCCGCAATCTCTTTGGGGGTGATAGCTGCAAAGAGCATAAGCAGAGCAATTATGCTCAGCACAAAAAGCGGAATATATTTGACGTAATTTTTCATATAGTGCATTAAACATCGACAAAGGTATGAAAAATTAAGAAGCTGTTTTAATTTGTTTTCAAAATTTTATTGCTGCTATTTTTGAGGCTCTTTTGCCGATATAGTAGTGTACTACAGCTCAAAAATCAGCGGAAAAAGAGTACAAAAAGGGCGGTGATAAATGCTAGAAAGAGATTAAAAAACAGCTTCTAAGGCGAAACTTTGTAAAGGGGGTTCGCCTTTTTTTGTGGTCTATTTTAGTGCACCTTGGCGAGCGAACTCAGAGAGTACCACGGCGCAGGCCACCCCCACATTGAGCGACTCGCCCGAGCCTGGGCGTGGAATAAAGAGCCCCTGGGTGAGCCGTTGCTCCACTTGGGGCGATATGCCATGGCCTTCGCTACCCATCACCAAGCAACACTCTTGGCTTAGAACCACCTGGTAAATATTGGTCGCCCCTCGAAGCAGTGTGCCGTAGATGGGGCGTTGCTCTTCGCTGAGGTATTCGGGTAGTTCGGTGTAGCTAACTTTTAGGCGGGTGATGGCCCCCATCGAGGCCTGTACCACTTTGGGGTTGTAACAGTCTACGGTGTCGGGGCTGCATACCACCTGCCGTATCCCAAACCAGTCGGCCGAGCGCAATATTGTACCCATGTTGCCTGGGTCCTGCACCCCGTCCAGCAGCAAGGTCACCCCTTCACGTGGGCTTTGGAGCTCAGTGGTGGGTATGTGAACCAGAGCCAGCACGGGGGTGGAACTCTTCAAAAATGAGATGCGCTCCATCTCGCCTTGGGTGCAGTTGACCCCCACTTCAAAAAGTTGCTCCACCACCAAGGGGCTGTTTTGCACCTCCTGCACCATCTTGCGCCCCTCCACCACAAACAGAGCAGCACTCTGCCTGGCTGACTTGTCGGCCAGGCTGCGGATAAATCGTATTTCATTTTTGGTCAACATAGCAGAGGCAGAGAGATTTTTATGAATTATTTTAGTTGGGATTGTGCAAATGTACAAAAAAAAGATTACTTTTGTTTTTCAGTATGAGTTAGGCACTATTTTTGACCCCAAAAGGGTGAAGGAGCCCCTCTAGGGGGCTTCTAAAAATTAGATTTTCAAGGCTGACAAGGTCGCAAAAGCCAGAGTTTACTCGCCGTAAATGGGGATTTTGCGCTCCGCAGTCGAGCGAAGAAAGAACAATTTTTAGAGGTCACCTCTATTATAGAATTCCGTGGAAGTGGAATCTTAGCAAGTTTGAATTTAAACTATACTGAAAAATATGAACACATCCCCCAAAGCCACTCTTCTGTTGGAAGATGGCACAAGATTCGAGGGCTACTCTTTTGGAGCCAAGGCGGCCATTAGTGGCGAAATCGTCTTCAACACCTCGATGACTGGCTATCCCGAAAGCCTTACCGACCCCTCTTATGCAGGCCAAATTTTGGTACTCACCTTTCCTTTGGTGGGCAACTATGGTGTGCCCTCGCACGAGCAGATGCAGTGGGGGCTACCCAAAAATTTCGAGAGCGAAAAAATCCATGTCAAAGCCTTGGTCGTAAGCGATTACTCGTTCAATTACAGCCATTGGAGTGCTGTTGAGAGCCTTTCGGAGTGGCTCACTCGCGAGGGTATACCCGCCATTTACAATGTTGATACCCGTGCCATAACTAAGATTATCCGCGAGCGCGGGGTGATGCTGGCCAAACTTTGGACAGCAGATAAGGTCGAACCTAAGGTCTTTGAAAATCCCAATACCCGTAATCTGGTGGCCGAGGTTAGCTGTCAAGAGATTTCGCAGTACGGAGAGGGCGAACTTAAAATAGTGATGGTGGATTGTGGCGTTAAGTACAATATCATGCGTTGCCTGCTTAAACGTGGAGCCACAGTGGTGCGTGTGCCTTGGGATTACGACTTCTCGGGCATGGATTACGACGGGGTTATGATTTCCAACGGCCCAGGCGACCCCCAGCTCTGTGGCAAGACCATCGAGAATATCAAGAAAGGGTTGGCCGTGGGCAAGCCGTTGTTTGGCATCTGCTTGGGTAACCAGCTGCTGGCCTGTGCCGCAGGGGCCTCGACCTATAAGATGAAATATGGCCACCGTAGCCACAACCAGCCCGCACGTGAATGTGGCTCAAATTTTGCTTGTATCACCTCGCAAAACCATGGTTACGCCATCGACCCCACCAACTTGGAGGCCGATTGGGAACCATATTTCACCAACCTAAATGACGACACTATTGAGGGTATTCGCCACAAGAGCGGCCCCTTCTTCTCGGTGCAGTTCCACCCCGAGGCCACCAGCGGCCCCGTTGACAGCGAATTCTTGTTCGACAAGTTTTTGGAGATAGTCAAAAAACATAAAAATAGCTAAAAAAGTGAAAACACTAAAACAGAGCAAACTCCTTGGCGAATTCAAACAATTTGCCCTGCGCGGTAATGTGGTTGACATGGCCGTGGGTATTATCATCGGGGCAGCCTTTGGCAAGATTGTCAGCTCCCTGGTAGTGGATGTTCTCATGCCCCCTATTGGCTTACTTATTGGTGATGTTGAATTCTCTAGCCTGCGCCTGGTGCTCCAAAGTCCCGATGTGGCCGCGGGGGTCGAGGGGGTGTTTCTGAATTATGGTAATTTCTTGCAGGTGGTTTTTGATTTTCTAATCACCACCTTTGCCATCTTTGTTGCCATAAAATTTATGATGAAGCTACGTGCCAAATCTGATGAACCAAAGCAGGAGCCTAAGGTCGAGGCTGCACCTACTAAGCAGGAGCTACTGTTGACCGAAATACGTGATTTATTAAAAAAATAGTTAACTTGATGCAAGATAAATTAAAAAAAGTGTTGCTGCTCGGTTCGGGCGCACTCAAAATCGGAGAGGCCGGAGAGTTTGATTACTCAGGCTCACAAGCACTTAAAGCCCTAAAAGAGGAGGGTATCTACACCGTGCTTATCAACCCCAATATCGCCACGGTGCAAACCAGCGAGGGTATTGCTGACAAGGTATATTTTCTGCCCGTAACTCCCGAATATGTCGAAAAGGTTATTGCGCGCGAGCGTCCCGATGGACTGTTGTTGGCCTTTGGTGGCCAGACGGCTCTCAATTGTGGGGTGCAGCTCCATACCAGCGGAGTGCTCGAAAAGTATAACCTCCGCGTGTTGGGAACACCTGTCCAGGCTATTATGGACACCGAGGATAGGGATTTCTTTGTCCATAAGCTAAATCAGATTTCGGTCAAGACCATCAAGAGCGAGGCTGTAACCACAGTTGTTGACGCCAAACGGGTGGCCAGAGAGTTGGGCTATCCAGTCATCATCCGTGCCGCCTATACCCTTGGCGGGTTGGGGTCGGGCTTTTGCGACAACGACCAGGAGATGGACGTTTTGGCCACCAAGGCCTTTACCTACTCGCCTCAGGTGCTGGTCGAAAAGTCACTCAAGGGGTGGAAAGAGATTGAGTACGAGGTGGTGCGTGATAAGTACGACAACTGCCTGACTATATGTAATATGGAGAACTTCGACCCGCTGGGTATCCATACTGGCGAGAGTATTGTGGTGGCTCCGTGCCAAACTCTTAGTAACGCTGAGACCAACAAGCTGCGCGATTTGGCTATCCAGATTGTGCGCCATATAGGTATCGTGGGCGAGTGTAATGTTCAGTATGCTCTGGACCCCTTCTCCGAAGATTATCGTGTCATTGAGGTCAACGCTCGTCTGAGCCGCTCTTCGGCTTTGGCATCCAAGGCCACTGGCTATCCGCTGGCCTTTATTGCCGCCAAGTTGGGGCTGGGCTATGGTCTACACGAACTCAAAAATTCGGTCACCAAGACCACTACGGCCTGTTTCGAGCCCGCTATTGACTATATCGTATGTAAGATACCTCGTTGGGACTTGGGTAAATTCAAGGGTGTGAGCCGCGAATTGGGTAGTTCGATGAAGTCTGTGGGCGAGATTATGAGCATAGGGCGTAATTTCGAGGAGGCCATCCAAAAGGGGTTGCGTATGATTGGTCAGGGTATGCACGGCTTTGTGGCCAACAAGGAGTTGATAACCGAAGACATCGACCAACAACTCAACAAACCCACCGACAAACGTGTCTTTGTTATTGCCGAGGCTTTTAAACGGGGCTACACGGTGGACCGAATCTATGAATTGACCAAAATCGACAAGTGGTTCCTCTATAAATTGGAGGGTATTATCGCCCTGCAAAAACAGATGGAGGGCTATACTTCGCTTGAGAGTATGCCATTGGATGTGCTGCGTGAGGCCAAAGAGAAGGGCTTTTCGGACTTCCAGATTGCTCGTACCGTGCTCCACACCAGTGATGTGTCGATGGAGCAGGGGATAAATAGTGTGCGCTGCCATCGTAAAAATAACGGTATAACCCCTGTGGTTAAGCAGATTGACACCCTGGCGGCCGAATATCCAGCTCAGACCAACTACCTCTACCTGACCTACAATGGGTCGACCCATGATATTGATTTTGCCCATGACAATAAGTCGGTGGTGGTGCTGGGTTCGGGTGCCTATCGCATCGGTAGTTCGGTGGAGTTCGACTGGTGTTCGGTTAGTGCCATCAAGTCCATTCGTGAGAATGGCCTGCGCTCTGTGATGATTAACTACAACCCCGAGACTGTATCTACGGACTACGATATGTGTGACCGTCTCTACTTCGATGAGCTTACTCTGGAGCGTGTGCTCGACATCACCGACCTGGAGATTCCTCGTGGGGTGATTGTCTCGGTGGGGGGGCAAATTCCTAATAACCTGGCCATGAGGCTAGATGAGGTTGGTGTGCCTATCTTGGGCACTTCGGCTCAGAATATTGATGGGGCCGAGGATAGGCATAAGTTTAGCGCCATGTTGGACCGCCTGGGTATTGACCAACCACGTTGGAAGGAGCTCGTTGAGATGGACGACATCTACGATTTTGCCAACGAAGTGGGCTTTCCACTTTTGATACGCCCCTCTTATGTGCTTTCGGGTGCAGCCATGAATGTGGTGACCAACAAAGAGGAGCTGAAATATTTCCTTGAGGTGGCCACTAAGGTCAGCAAACAGCATCCAGTGGTGGTGACCGAATTTGTGGAAAATGCTAAGGAGATTGAGATTGACGCTGTGGCCAAAGATGGCGATGTGATTATCTACGCCATTTCGGAACACGTTGAGTATGCGGGGGTTCATTCTGGCGATGCCACCATTGTCTTCCCAGCTCAGAGGCTCTATATCGAGACTTTTCGCCGTATTAAGAAGATTGCCAAACAGATTGCTCAGGAGCTCAATATTAGTGGCCCGTTCAATATGCAACTTTTGGCCAAGAATAACTTTATCAAGGTCATTGAGTGCAATCTGCGCGCTTCGCGTTCGTTCCCGTTCGTCTCTAAGGTGCTCAAGGTCAATTTTATCGATATTGCCACACGTATAATGTTGGGGCTCGACCCTAAGGTTCCCAACAAGTCAGCCTTTGAGCTTGACTATGTGGGTATTAAGGCTTCTCAATTCAGTTTCTCGCGTCTTCAGAAGGCCGACCCTATTTTGGGTGTCGAGATGGCCTCTACGGGCGAGGTCGGGTGCTTGGGTGAAGATTATTACGAGGCTATTCTTAAATCTATGCTTTCGGTGGGGTACAAGATTCCTAAGAAATCAGTGATGTTTTCAACGGGCGACACCAAGTCAAAAACTCAGACCCTTGAGGCCGCTCGCGAGCTTCAGAAGAAGGGCTTTACCATCTATGCCACTCGTGGTACGGGGGCCTTCTTGGCTGAACACGGCGTGAGTGCCACGGTGCTAGGCTGGCCCGACCAAAAGGGTGATGGGATGCCTAATGTGCTGGATTACATCAAGGAACACAAGATTGACTTCGTGGTTAATATCCCCAAAAACCACACCAAGGACGAACTTAATAATGACTATACCATTCGTCGTTCGGCCATCGACTTCAACGTGCCTCTGTGCACCAACTCGCGTTTGGCTAACGACTTTATTCTGGCCTTCTGCCGTACGGCAGACGATGGGCTCAAGATTAAGAGCTGGGGCGAATATTAATTTTTTGACTTGAGGGGGGGCAGGGAGCGATTCCTGCCCCCTTTTTTATGGGAATCTATTTTGCTTACATATAACCACTTGCCACTTTGGTCTTTGGTTATTCTTTATAGGCCTACCATTGAGCCAAAAAAACGTTATCCAAAATTTGGAATTAATAAAAGAATCACTACCTTTGTAGCTCGTAATGCCCAGATGGCGGAATTGGTAGACGCGCTGGTCTCAAACACCAGTGAAGCAATTCGTGCCGGTTCGATCCCGGCTCCGGGTACAGAAAACCCCTCTTAATCACTTGATTTTGAGGGGTTTTGCTTTGACTGGGTGTAACATAGGTGTAACAAGTCAACAAAAAGAGTATTTTTACCCTTGCAACTACCTTATTATTCTCCCTCTCTCAATCGTTTTAGTATTATTGATAATTCATAGGTGTTTTGTATCTCCATAGCAGTAATAAACAGACTTGTAAGTCGTTCACAGAATAAATATGCAAATACACCTCTCTTGTCGTTCATTATATCCATATGCTGGGTGATAATATGTTTAATGTTTGCAAGGTCTTTGTAATCACCGGCAAGCTCTTTTATATTATCGGCAAGGTTGCAGGTATCTATTAGGTTATTGAGCATTATATCAGCTACATCACTGTGATTTAATCCATTATGTCTGATATTAGCGACCTCTCGCCCTATGCTATCAAAGGTTTTTTTGTCAATTTCCATAGCTTTCATTATTATATCTCGGTTGTACCGATACTTGAACAATTGTAGTTTATGGATTGGTTCAGGTGTCCATACACCTCATTCCTTAACTCCTGCCATTTAGGAAAAATATCTCTATTCATAATCGTATCAACTCGGTTGTCTCCATAGAATGCAGATATAGCATTGTGGCACTCATCATACAGTCTCTGCATCATAATCAGCACATCAATATAATTTTGTGTATTTCTGCTTACTGTCATTGTCGGTTTGTCTGTTTTTGTTGCCATTGCTTTAATATTTAGAGATTAGATTATCGATTTTGAAAGACCTGAACGCCTGAGCCTCAACATCAAAATACTTAACTGTTTTATAGCTCTCTATGCCCGTACCTTTGATGAGTGAGGTAATGCCCTGCAACGTGCCTTTTGCACGTCTTAGAGTGCCGTCTACTTTCTCATAGCAGAATGATACTATACCGCTGTGCATCTCTTTGAGTAGGCGGTAAAGTTCCCACGCTTTAGCTAAACACACGGCAAATGATTTGCCTGTTGAGTGGAATAATTCCCACGCCCTACTGAATACCTTTGATTTGTAACTTTTCATCGCTGTAATTATTTTAGTTGAACATTATTTGCAATTCACTTGTAGATGCTTGAAGTTCATCCCCCTCTTCATCATAAATACCACCAATCACAACACTCTCACTCACCAACTCGCTAACCATCTCCCAAATACCATAATAGTGGTCGCCTCCCTGAACTTCTCTATATTCAGCATCATAGTTGCCACAGATAAGTAGGTCGTTATACATCACTTCAAATTCTCCAGCCTCTCCACATAGGCGGTTAATCTCCTTG
>JAVVSB010000054.1:0-8625 GCA_036654415.1 Mucinivorans sp.
CTGGTTAATAATTTGGTTAAATTTTTCGTTTGGCGTGAGGTAACCGAGTTTTTTACGGGGTCTATTATTCAAAATGTTTTTATCATTACCTATGCAATAATTCTAAAATATAAGTTGCATTTAGTTTTAATAATTGGTAAAGGTATGTATTTTATGCTAAAAAACTATCATTAAAGATATGCTTAAGGATAAAACACCTCTTACTCCACCATGATTTCGTCGCAGAAGAGCCAGGCACTGCCCCCAATATGCCAGGCGGGCATGGTGTGGTGCCCCGTGGCCTTAACCTTTATGTAGCGGGCCTGACTAGGGGTAATCTCTTTGGTGACAGTTATTTTCCGTACAGGCCCCTTTTGAGCTTCTCCTAGTTCAATGACACCTAGTGATTCAAAATTTATCCCATCCTCCGATAGCCAATACTCCACCGAGATAGGTGGAGCTATCCAATCCGAGGGGCTGTGGAAATACATGGAACTTATGCGGCTCATCTCTGTTGGTTTGCCCAAATCTAGAACCACCTCCATGTCGTTGCCTATAAAGCCTTGCCATGGGGCCGACTTATAGCGCAGTTCGGCCACCTGCCCATCGGTCAGTGCCCCGTCACCTCCGCCATTGTATTGTGTGTAGGGTTGTAGGTAGTTGACTTTGGCCTTGAGGGCTTTGTGGGCTGCGATTAGTTGTTCACTTACTCCGTATAGTGTCCCATTTATGCTCATACGTGCTTTAAGTAGTGCCACCTTGTTGATGGTCAAGGTATCCCTATATATTGCCGATGTTTCGGATGGTTCCGTACCGTCTAGGGTGTAGTGAATGGTGCTACCTGGGATGTGGTTGTTGATGGTGACTTCGAAGGCTTTGTCTTGGCGAACAATCGAGAAGTCCATGTCTGGTACCACCTCCATCAAGTCGAACCAAGCCACCCCTTCGCTTATCAAGGTTAGTGAACTGCTCACTGCTCGTGGGTCATCGGCCTTAGCCTCAAATGTGGCGTTGATGGTGTATTGTTTCCACTGTGAGGTAAGTTCAAATTCCCCAGAGGCAAAGCCTCCTAGGTTAACCCTAAAAAACGCCCCTTTTGGATTGCGTTTTAGTGTTTGCTCATCGCTTTTGGCCCAGATGGTTAATATATAATTTTTGCCTACAATGAGTGGCATCGGGTTAAAACTCAGTGAGCAACCATTGCCCTGAGACGGGGTGATAAGCCGCAGAGAATGGCTGCCGTGGTAGGCCACGCGGCTATCCAGGAAATAGTTTGCCGAAGGGTCTTTGCCTACGCTGGCATAGGTGGCCGAGGGTTGTTGTGCGCTTACCGAATATGGATTTTCAAAGCTGGGGTCTTTTTGTAGATTACTCTCGTTCGATGGCGTTTGGGTGGCGGTGGTGTAGATATTGACACCAAAAGGGGCTATAAAGTCAGTCATGACCCCCTCAAAGAGTCTAGGAGTGTAATTTTGGAACATCTCGTAGGTGACACCAGCAGAGCGTACCGAAAATTGTTCAGGTACTCCACTGCGGTTGACTATCACCATGACTTTGCCGTAACTTTTTCCAAAAATTTCTTTACTTCCATCTATATTAAGACTCTCTCCATCATTAAAATGGGGAACGAGCAGCTCAATCTGGCGGCAGGTTTGGGCGTAGCTGTCCCACATGGATTGATTTTTTGGGAAACCGTTGAGCCCATGGCGTACAAAGGCTTGGAAGCCGCGAGCTCCAGCTAGTGTTGCTCCCCATGTCATCATCCGTATTTCAGCCGCTGTCGGTTCGCGTGCCCACCATTCGCTTCCGCCAAAAGTCTGTGGCACATACCAAATAGCCTTCTCAAAGCAAAGTTCATTGTAGAGCCCTTGCACGGCATCAATCACCCCCGCAGGGGCTGAGTTTGGCACTGGATAGGTGTCGCACATAATAATGTCGCAACATTCAGCATAGCTACGTCCAGGGCCTGCGCTCATTATAACCACCGTTATGGGGTGGTATGGGTCTGCCTGCTTGATATGTTGATATATTTTTTCCAACGTTTCGGGTTTCATGCCTTGTCCCTCTGGCTCATCGGCTATATACCAGCTCAGTAGAGCAGGGTGGTCCTTGATGGCTTTTATCTCTTGGTCTAAACTCTGAAGTTTTTCTTTTTCCGATATTCCCTTAAAACGGGCACTGCCCACTCCTCCACCGCCAGCAATGCTGAGTAGGTTGTAGTTAACCTTCATGCCCACCTGGGCGCAGCGGTCCATATACCATAGTCTCTCTTTTAGGGTTTTTCCCTCGATTTTTTGGTATGGCGAGTATAGATTCATGCCACGCACCACCTCTTGGCTGATAAGCTCTTTTTGGATGGGTGAATAGCAGTAGAATCCGCAGGGGATAAACGGCAGCTTATCGCTGGTTATGACCAGTCCGCTCAAACGGTCAATCTGCACCTGATTCTCTTTTGGGGCAAGGCGCACAATTGTCACGTCACGTTGTTGGCCATCCACTTTAACCTTCACGCTATTGGGGCCTAAGCGAAATCCATTGGTTGGCACCTCAATGGTGCGGTGCGATGATGGTGTTTTGATGATAATTTGGGCTGTGGGCTCGTCGGTGATGTAGCTCATTCGTGGCACAAGCCTTACTGAATCGGCACCATAGCTACCACATAGCAGAGCCATGAAGCAGATAAAGGTTGTTAGTTTTTTCATATCCCTAAAATGAATTAATGTTAGTGGGAGTAAAATTAGTTAAAAAATTGCAAAATAGTTTGAAATTTCATAAAACTTATGTAACTTTACCAAAGAATTATGATAGGGACAATAAATTATTAACTCATAACTAATAACTTTTTTTATTATGAACACAATAACCTTTAATGAGCTACGTCGCATCAAAGATGCGCTTCCATCAGGGTCTATGCAGCGCATAGCCACTGAGCTTGGTATCGAAGTAGACACTGTGCGTAATTATTTTGGTGGTACCCACTACAAAACTGGCGAGGGTAAACCACTGGGTATTCATATTGAACCAGGGCCCGATGGTGGTATTGTTATGCTTGATGATATGACTATACTCGAAAAAGCTAAGTTGATTATTAACGAATAAGTCAAAAACAGCTCCTTAGAACATTTTACAAAAAAGAGAGGCCGTTGTTAAATCAACGGCCTCTCTTATGTTCTCTCTAGAGCCTAATCTTCTAATCGGTATTCAATTGTGGTCACCACACGTAGTGTTTTTATGTTGGGAGTGTTGGCATCCCGGTCCTCGATAGTGAGTTGTCCCTGCGAGGCGCGTTTGATTTTACCCAATTCGCTTTGCGAATCTTCGGCAAATTTTTGAGCCGAAGCGCGTGCGTTTTTTGTAGCCTCTTCAATCATCGAAGGTTTTACTTCGTCCAACTTAGTGAAGAAGAATTGGGTCTGAAAACGGTAGTCCTGGTTGGTGATGGCAATACCTTGGCGCATCATTTCGCTCTGTTTGGCCATCAGTTCCATCACTTTGTCAACGTGTTGCGAACTTACGGTGATAACTTGTGTGGCGTAGTAGCGGTACATACTTTTTTCGTTGGCATATTGGTTGGCCTGTTGGTCAACCACCGATGGAGCTGACGAGGTGATATCCGAGGTGGGTATGCCACTGCTAGCCAAGAAAGCCATAATAGCCTTGTTTTTAGTTTCGATGGCCGAAGAAATTTGGTTCAAATCATCGCCCACTTCGGTGTAGACCACAGGCCAAATCACCTTGTCGGCTGGTCGCTCGATTTCGCACAAGCCGCGAACCGTAACCGCTCGGTCCAATGTCTTTGTGGAGCGTATGCCCCAGCTGATAAATACACCCAAAAGGGTTAGTCCAATGGCCAAAACCACAGAGGAGATAATACGTGAAGATTTTTCCATAATATTTTGTATTAGATTTGCTACAAAGTTAGCAAAAAAATTATTACCTTTAACAAATATTTATTTTTAATTCTTTCAATTATGGAACGCTATTTCAAGCTTTATAACTCTCTGTTATGGGGAGTTTGTGCCATCGTTTTTGGCATTTTACTTATCAAGTGGCAACGCGATTTTTTGCAAACCATTATTTTGGTGGCTGGTATAATTTCGTTGGTTGTAGCTTTGGCTCAGATTATTAGCTTTGCTATGATGAAAAGTAAAGTTAACCTTAAGTGGAGTCAGATTCCAGCTGCTCCATTTTTTGCCCTTATCATTGGTCTGCTTTTGGTTGTGAGTCCTCTGTTGTGGGTCGATATTATGGTTCGTGTGGTGGGCGTAGTTATTATTCTACTATCGGTTAACCAGGTTATTACGATGGTCGGAGCGCGTCGTAAGGGGTATGATGTTAGTGTGTGGCTCTTTGTTTTCCCTGTGGTGATGTTCCTAGCTGGAGTATTGGTCCTTTTTGAGCCACTATTTATCGCTGATTGGATTGTTGTTTTTGCTGGTTGCCTGTTCATTGCTTATGGCCTTTTGGAGGTCGTTTCTTATTTTGTGGTTAAGAAAATCGATAAATAATGGTTAAACAAAAATCTATGTTGCTTTTGTCTTTAATTCCAGCCTCGGTCATGGCTCAGGGCAACAAGCCGCTTAATATTATCTACATTATGACCGATGACCATGCACAGCAGACCATGAGTTGCTATGATGGTAGTTTGAATCAAACGCCTGGCTTGGACCGTCTGGCCAAGGAGGGTGTCCTTTTCGAGAATAGTTTTGTGACCAACTCCATCTCTGGTCCCTCGCGTGCGGTGCTTATCACGGGCAAGTTTAGCCATCTAAATGGCTTTCGCGACAACGCCTCTACCTTTGATGGTTCGCAACAAACCTTTCCTAAGTTGCTTCAAAAGGCTGGTTATCAAACGGCTATTATTGGCAAATGGCATTTGGTAAGTCAGCCCACTGGCTTTGATTACTGGACAATTCTTCCGGGTCAGGGCTCCTATTATAATCCAGATTTCATCACAGCTAATGGCAAGGAGAAGGTCGAGGGCTATGTGACTAACATCATCACCGACAAGAGTATTGATTGGATAGAGCATCGCGACAAGAGTAAACCTTTCTGTCTGCTGCTTCATCATAAGGCTATCCATCGTAATTGGATGGCCGATACCACCGACCTGCTAGCTTACGAGGATGTAACTTTTCGTGAACCAGCGACCTTTTGGGACGGCTACAAAAACCGTAAAGCCGCTGCTTATCAGCAGCAGAGTATCGACAAGGATATGGATTTGACCTACGACCTTAAGATGTTGCATGACTCAATACATACACCCATTGGTACTTGGTATGGCGAAATTACTCGCATGAATGGGTCTCAGCGAGCTGCTTGGGATAGACATTATGTGCCCCTAACCGAACAGTTTTTGCATGACAGTCTTTCTGGTCGAGAGTTGGTGCAGTGGAAGTTCCAACGTTATCTGCGCGATTACCTTAAGTGCGTTAAGTCAGTGGATGACAATACAGCGCGATTGTATGCTTACCTAGAAAAAGAGGGCCTACTCGAAAATACCATTATCGTCTATGCCTCCGACCAAGGATTCTATATGGGCGAGCATGGTTGGTTTGACAAACGGTTTATCTACGAGGAGTCACTGCGCACTCCCTTGTTGGTTCGGATGCCCAACTCAATGGATGTGCCTCGTGGTGTAAGGGTCAAACAGATGGTACAGAATATTGACTATGCCCCCACTTTGCTTACTCTTGCTGGGGTTGAGGTCCCTTCTGATATGCAGGGGTGTTCTTTGGATGCTATTCTTCGAGGCCAGAAGGTCAAGACATGGCGCGATGCTATCTATTACCACTACTATGAATATCCCGATGCTCACCGTGTCCATCGCCACTATGGTGTGCGTACTGACCGTTATAAGTTGGCCCATTTTTATGGTTCTGACATTAACTCTTGGGAGCTCTTTGACCTGAGAACTGACCCCCACGAGGTAAATAATGTGTATGGTACGGCTAAGTACAAGAACATTCAAGCACAACTACATCAACGTTTAACTGACCTCCAGGCCCAATACGGTGACACCGAGCCCGAGGCCAATTATAAGGATGAGTAATGGATGCCTTGACGATAGGTAAAATCCTTTCGCAGGCTTGTCATGATGTTAACTCAGGTCAGCGGGTCACTATCACCGCTTATGGTGTAAGTATGCTCCCTCTGATTGGTAACATGACCGATAGGGTGGTGCTAGGGCCTGTCAGCGCCGATGAGTTATGCGTGGATGATGTGGTGGTCTTTCACTACCATGGGCGGCTTTTGTTGCACCGTATTGTGGCCATTAATGGTGATAACTTGACCATTCAGGGCGATGGCGTACTACGTTGGCAGGAGAGAGTTGTCAAGGCTGATGTGGTGGCCCGAGCCGAGAAGGTAGTTCGTTCCAACGGAAAAGTTTTTGTCTGTGGTGAACCGTCTTGGAAACAACTTTCAGCGCGTTGGAAGGCTACCCCATTTTTGGTGAAGTACGTTGTGCTTCATACCCTCCATTTGTATCAAAAAATAAAAAAGAAATTATGTTAACAATTAAATCCCATTTTCGTCTGCGTACAATTGCGGGTGAAAATATTGTGGTTGACTTTGGACAGATAGGCGGAGCGACTACAAAAATTATATCGCTCAATGAGAGCTCAGCTTTTCTATTTCAAAAATTTGTAGGTACTCTATTTACGGTGGATGATGTAAAAACGGCCCTCATTGACAAATATGGTATTGTGGAGCAGGATGCAGTGCGCGATTCGGTCCAGTGGGTTGAGCATATGCGTGTTGCAACACTGTTAAGCGATGAGTAGAGAGTCCTCCCTGCTTTTTGCCTTGCTTAGGGCCACGCTGTGGAGTCGAACCGTTGAGGTGGAGCTTTTTCAAGGCGTCAGCTCTGAACAGTGGCGCGTGGTATTTCGTCTAGCGAGTCAGGGGGCGGTGGTTGGTCTTAGTTTCGATGCCATAGGCCGTCTGCCACTTGAGTTGCGTCCGCCACGACCTGTCTTTATGCAGTGGTTGGCCGTTGCCGAGCAAAAGCGTGAACATAATCGTCTTCTCCGAGAGGTAGCTCAAGTGGTTGCCGAGCTTTATGACAAGGCTGGGGTTGAGTTCGTCTTGGTCAAGGGGCTGGGGGTGGCGGAGCTATATCCCGATAAGTTGATGCGTGATGGTGGTGATTTGGATTTACTCATTATCAAAGGTTACGACAGGGCCAACGAGGTGTTGCTCGAAAATGGGGCCATTTTCACCAGCAATAATCCCAAACACCACTCATTCCAATTTCGTGGTGTGAGTATCGAAAACCACCATCAACTCTCCATTATTTCGCCTTCGGGCAAACCTCTTACCCCTTTGTATGGTGGCTCAACATTGTCTGGTTGCCAGATAGCTATCCCCTCGACCACCTTTAACTCCATCTATTTGGTTGAGCATATGGCCATGCACTTTTTTATTTATGGTATTGGTCTGCGCCATGTATGCGATTTGTGTTGCTTATATAGCCGCCAAGGTAGTTCGATTGACCGCCAGGCCATGAGCGAAGGTCTAAAGTCCATTGGTGGTACACCATTGTTGCAGCGACTTGGTGTAGTTTTGATAGACAATCTTGGGTTGGACCCTTCGTTGCTTCCATTTGTTCCCATTAGGGACAGAATGGTGGAGCCACTGCTCAGAGATATCATTGAAGGTGGCAATTTTGGCTTTTATGCCATGACGCCACGCACTAACAATAGGTATTACAATAAGTTGCTGACTATGCGCGCTATGGTGGCCCGCTCGTGGAAGTTTCGCCATTTGGGCAGCTCATTCTTCCTCAAGCAAATCAGAGAGCTTATGGTGTTTAATTTTAAAGCCCTTTTTGGACGATGAACTACTCTTTTGCAGGCCATATTTTCGATATTACCCTTGAGGGGCTTCAGGTGCCTCGCTCTTTTATGTCATTTGAATCTGCTGACACTAAGGCCCAGTTTCGGGTTAGTCTTCACGAGGTTAATATCGAAAATTACACCCCCATAAAGAGTTACGACTGGTTTGAATCTACCTGTACCTTTATGCAAGGGCCCGATGACCATTTTGCTTGGCTTCGTGTGGACAGCGTCTCCGCGTGTGGCGAGTGGGTGGCTTGGCAGGGATTCTATCCGCACGAGTTTTTTATCTGTAGTTCTGGACGCTCTTATGTGTTGGAGTTACTGATACTTATTGCCTTCACCTATGCCACTTTACCATTGGAGACTTTAGTTTTACACAGCTCGGTGGTGGAGTATAATGCCTCTGGATATATGTTTTTGGGTGAGTCTGGCACTGGAAAAAGTACCCATACGCGGCTCTGGACCGAAAATATTACTGGCGCAGTGATGGTCAATGACGATGCCCCAGTGGTTAGGGTTATTGATGGGGTGGCTCATGTTTTTGGTTCGCCATGGAGTGGTAAGGGGTGCGTTTTTCGTAACGTAGATTTACCCATTGCGGGCATTTATCGCCTCCGTCAGGCTCCAATTAACCGTCTCAAGCGGATAGCTGCTGTCGAGGCTTTTGCTGCCCTTATGCCATCTTGCCTACCTGTGCTGATGGAGGTTGAACAGCATACCGACATGGCCTTTGCAACTCTCGATAACCTTATTTCTCAAACTTCACTCTTCGTTTTAGATTGTTTACCTAATGCTGAGGCTGCTT
>JAVVSB010000055.1:0-8029 GCA_036654415.1 Mucinivorans sp.
CCGAGATAGTAGTGGACTACAACTCAAAAATCAGCGAAAAAAGAGTACAAAAAGGTGGTAATAAAATGGTGGAAAGAGATTAAAACAGCTTCTTAGCCAGTATTTTTTTAGCCTCTTGTTTTTATCTGATTTTAGAGTCACAAGTCCACTACAACCTTCTCATCTAAAAGCAACTTTTAAAATAGCAGTTTCTTAATAACCATTAACAGCTTTTAATAATTCAGAATAGTGTGTCTGGACTGCAGCCTTTGCTTGAGCATAGTTCACCTGCGAGTTTTGACGATATAGCTGTGCATCGAGCACCTCCAATACCGACACCTGGCCATTGGTGTACCTCTCCAGAGCTTGTCGTTCATTTTCGCGAGCTTTTTCGAGCGACAACTGAGCTAGTTGGGTGCGAGAGGTGGCCTGAGAGAGTGCTGTGCGAGCTGTTTGAATCTCCAATAGAACCTTATCTTCGACGTTGGCCAAGTTATCTTTGGCAATGTCTATCTGCCCTTTGGAGGCACGCTTTTCGCTACGTCGTCGTCCCCATTCAAAAATAGGAACTGACAGTTTGGCGTACAGAGCATAATTTGGGTCCAGGTTGGGGCTAAAATTATATCCAGGGGCCGAGTAACTACCTTGGGCCCCGACGTAGAATTGAGGTTTATATTTAGAATCATTTAATTTAAGCGAATTTTCAGATAGCTTAATCTTTTCTTGAGCCATTTGAATTTCGGCACGTGTGAATATAGTGTCTTGGAAAAGGTAGTCTGGCACTGTTATTCTAGGGACACTAACCTCTATTTCAGTTTCACTGTTCAACTCCACCCCGATTAGCGAATTTAGAGCCATCCGCCCAGTGGTGAAGTCCGCCTGAGCCTGGAGTAGTTGGTAGTCGGCATCATTGAGCTTTACCTGTGCCATGAGTAGCTCTTGTGGGTCGATAAGTCCACTTTCAACACGCTGCTCAATAGTTGTCACCAACGATGCCACCGACTGGCGAAAGTCGCTGGCTATGGTCACCATTTCTGAGCGTGCCACGGTATTCCAATATTGAATATCTGTCTGGAAACACACCACCGAACGGATAAAATCGGCAGTGGCCGATGCTAAGGATTGCTGCCCCTGAGCCATCCGTATGGACTCAAGTAACCGTCCACCAGTATACACAGGTTGAAGTATGGTTAAGGCAGCTCCGTAATTGAAGTTTTGTCCCCTAAAAGAGACTCCACCCAGTGTGGGTAAATTAAGGTTTAGTTCCATGGGGTTACCTGTGAATTGGAAGTTCACCTCCCCCGAGAGTTGTGGCTTGGTGTCGGCACGTGCCATATTTTCGAGCTCCACACTACGGGCGATATTCCTCTGAGCAGCCTTTAAGTCATGGCTGTAATCCACTGCCATAGTCCTATACTTTTGGAGTAGAGTGCTTTGAGCTTGTGCCGAAATAACAAGGCTCCACAAGGCGATAAATATTAAAAATAGATGTTTCATTCTATGAATTTTTGCTTTAATTTACGTAGCGTAAAATAATTACTGTGATATTTTAGATATTTAAATTTATGCTTTTTTACCATATTATGAGCATCTATAACATAGATAGATGCTCATAATGTGGCAATAATTACTTTACCCTACGAACACGGTAAAAAATAACATACAGGGCTGGTGTAACAAATAGGGTCAACATAGTGGCAAATGTCAGGCCGAAGATAATAGTGGCAGCCATGCCGCCAAAGGCAACGTCAAAGAGCAGTGGCACCATTCCGAAGATTGTGGTGGTGGCGGCCATCAATACAGGACGTGTACGCGAGACCGTGGCCTCGATAATGGCTGTGTAGGGTTCCACTCCACTTCGTTTTTGAATATTAATTTCGTCGATGAGTACAATGACGTTTTTAATTATCATGCCCAGCAGTCCAAGCCACCCCGCAATTGGAAAAAATCCAAATTCAAAGCCTGTAGTGAGTAAGCCTATGGCTACGCCTATTATCGAAAGGGGCAACACTGAGAGTATGATGATGGGGTCGCGGAAATTTCCAAATAGGGCAACTAAGACCACTATGAGCAACAAGAAAGCCAATGGGAAAAACTTAGCCAATGCTTCGAGACCTTCACTCTGGTCCTTGTACTGTGAGTCCCAAAAAAAAGTATAGCCTTCTGGTAGAGTAATATTCTCAATCTGGTCTCTAAGTTCGGTGTGGACCTCGCTCATGGTGTAGCCCTGTTTAACTCCGCACATGGCGGCCATCGACAGCTGGCGGTTGTAAGTTCGAATCTGCGGATATTCCCATGTGGTCTCCATTCGCTCAACCAGTTGTGACAGGGGTGCCGATTTGTAGCCATTCCACACCTCAAAGTCACCCAAAGCATTCACATCAGTTATGTCTTGTCCGTACGACTTAAGCATCAGAGGGACCTGTTTCTCGTTGTCACGATATATGCCTACTGGCATCCCGTCTGAAATAGATTTTACTGACTCCATCATCGAGGCCTTGGTTATGCCCAAGGCTCCAGCTTTGACAGGGTCGTAGACGGGACGAATCATTATCGACATATTACCCCACTCATTGCGGGCATCGCACACCTTAGGATTCCTACGCATAAGTTCAATGGCCACACCTGTAAGCGAATCCAAAACTGCTGCATCAGGCCCAAGGAAACGCGCCTCAATAAGGGCTTCGGTTAGTGGGCTGAGCTCAAATTTATTGACTTTAAGCAGTGGCTCTGGGTATTTTAGACGAATGGAATCCTGCAAAATAGCATGTAACTCTCGCGCTAATTTCGAGTTCTTGCCCTTGACCAATATTTGGGCATAGTTAGACTGCGGTCCAAAGGCCACATTGGAGAGGTAGTATCGTGGTGGAGTACGCCCCACATAGCTCGATACCATTTCGGTCTGGGGATATTGCCCTATATATTCGGCTATTTCACTTATAATCTTGTCGCTTTTTTCGATACGAGTACCTTCGGGTAGCCACATATCAACAGTGAAATATTGTTTGTCAAGCGAAGGAACAAAGACTTTAGGGATAAATTTAAAACTCCAAGCCGAGGCCACTAGCAGTAGCACCAAGATGCCAACTGTGGCATAACGATGGGCAATAATAAAGCGCAACGAACGGCGAAACAGATTAAATATTCGACCTCCGAAGAGCTCTGTTTGCAGTTCGTCTGGCCTAGGGCGGCGTACGAATTCTTGTACAAAAAATGGGGTTTGGGTCATGGCAAACACCCAGCTGAACATCAACGAAACTCCAATGACAACAACCAACGAGGAGAGCAATTCGCCAGTGATATGAGGCGAAAAATAGATAGGCATAAAGGTAAGCACCGCTATGACAGTAGCCGCCAAAAGTGGCATGGCTGTCGATGAGCAGGCCCTCAGTATAGCCACCCTCTTTCGCATACCGCGCTGCATATTGACCAATACTGAGTCTGAGACCACTATGGCATTGTCCACCAACATTCCCATGGCGATGATAATGGCTGCCAGCGACATTCGTTGTAAGGCAATACCACCCGCAAACATCACTATCAGAGTGGCGAAGATAGAAAATATCAATCCACTACCCACCAAAATCCCATTCTTAAAACCAATGAAAAATAGCAGTATTGCCACCACAGTTATAACCGAGATAATCAGATTCAAAATAAAACCATCGTTGGCCACTGCCGATTCGTATCCTTGGTCGTAGATGGGACTTAGCTGGTACCCCTGCTCCATGTTGTCTTGGAACCAATCAATCCGTAACCCCACACTCCGAGCCATATCCACCACGTTACCCGTTGGAACTGTAGATACAGCTATACCAACGGCAGCCTTGCCATCCAAGCGCATCATACTGCTCATGGGGGTACTGTAACCTTCGCTCACTAGGGCAATGTCCCTTAGACGGAAATGTTCGCCACTTTTTGATACAATCGTAAGGTTCTCAATGTCTTCCAAACTGTAAAAATTACCAGTTGATTCAATCCTAATTCGACTCTCATCGGTCTCTATGCCACCAGCATCCACTACCCTGTTTTGAGCCTCAAAGGCTTGGGCTATGTCTCTGGTGGTGATGCCGCTACGCGCCATCACCGAACTTTGAACCACAATGTCTATCACTGGAACCTGAACCCCATAAATCTCGACCTTTCCCACATCTTTAACTTTAAGCAGGTCGTTCTTTATCAACTTGGCTTGCTGCTCCAACTCACGGTAACTATAACCATCGCCAGTGAGGCCATAGAAGACCCCCAGCACATCCCCAAAGTCATCGTTAACTATCGACACTCCTGCTCCAGAGGGGAGCTTACTCTGCACATCACCTACTTTACGACGAAGATTATCCCAGAGCTGCTGCATCTGGTCAGCGCGAATCTCTTTCTTGACGTAGACCGTAATTTTTGAGAGTCCAGCACGATTTTCGCTCTTTAGGTAATAGAGTTCCCCGAGAGACTGAATAGCCTGTTCCAACACATCGGTCACCTGGGTTTGCACCTCGCTTGGCGATGCTCCAGGATAGGGGGTTAACACCAATGCTTGCTTGATTGTAAAGGGGGCATCTTCTAATTTGCCCATCTTGGCGTAAGAGAAAATGCCGCCAAACAATACCAATACTAATATAAGTATGGTGACTGGCTTATTTTGCAGGAAATATTTAATTATTTTCATTCTCTACCTCCACCTCCATTAAGTTCGACAGAAATCTAAGGCCACTTGTGGCTACTATCTCGCCTTGGTTTATTCCATCTACGATGGCTACCATGCCACCTTTTTGCAGTGGTCCCAAGGTCACCTGCCGCGCTGAGACTTTATGGCTCATACTATCAACCACCCACAGGTAGTCCCCCTTGGTGGGGCGATGAGAGAGAGCCTTTTGCGGCACAACAACCATCGACGAGGATGGAGAGTCAAGTTCAAAAAATATTTTACCCGACATCCCAGATAATAATCGTCCATCACCGTTGGCAAGCATGGCCGTGAGTAGATACGAGAGGTTATTGGCTGTTGTGCTTTTTGAAACTTGCTCAACCTTAGCCGTGTAAATTTTGTCGGCCTGGGCGTCAAAATATAGTTTTACTTGGGGAATTTTAGCTGCATTAAAGGCTATATCTTGAGTAACGAAGGCCTCTATTTTTAGTTGACTTATATCAACGAGCGAAATCACAACTTCTGTAGCCTTTACATCTTGGTATTTTTCAATGTAAACCTGCCCCACGTACCCACTGAATGGGGCTATGAGTTTTGTATCCTCAAGCTCATTGACAGCTGTTTGAAAAGCCATTTTAGAGGCTATGTGGTCGGCTTTAGACTTTTCGTAGGTGCTGGCCGAAATATTATTACTCTTAAAGAGAATCTCGATACGTTCAGCCTCGGCTTTGGCCTGAAGATAGAGAGCTTCAGCTCGTTGACAGCGGATTTTGAAATCACGAGGGTCAATTTGAGCTATTACATCGCCTTTTTTAAAAAATTGACCCGCATAGACATCAAATTGGTCGATAGGCCCGCCCACACGAAACGACAGCTCGGAGGCACGATAGGGCTTGGCCATAAAAGAGAACTCTTTTCCAGAAGCTGACTCTTGGAGCGTGGCCTTGGCAACACTCACAATCAAGGGGCCACTTTGGCTCTTCTGTTGCGACTCTCCGCACGAGAGTCCCATCGTGGCAATTCCTAAAAATAAAATTGATTTTACTCTGATTTTCATTGACTACTACTTTTAAAATTCGTTCAAAAGTAGCATAGCCATTCCCGTTGGCTTTGATAGAATTTACCCAACCTGCAAATTTCAGTTCTCAGGCTGTAAAAACGCTGACTGAACACGTGGAACCATAATTCCATATCTTACAATAAGATGGAAAAGATAAAGAGTGATGTGGCCGAATTTGAGCGGGTTGGGGTTAGAGCTACTCCAATCAGTTTGATTGGCAACTCTTTTTTAGCGGCAATATACAGCGCGTACGGTAATATATCCGCTGTCAGAACGTCGAGTCCTATTTGATTCTCAAAGTGTCCAAACAAACCCAGCGAGGAGTTGTTGATTAGAGTTAGTGCATATATGGATTTGCATATGCAAAATACAAATTATTGCTCCATATAGATATATGTGTGATTGCAGCTTGTTATATAGTATTGATAATAACAGATAACACAACAGCAACTTAGACAATATTTCTGTTGTATTGTATGGCGAGATGCTACTATATATAACAATTAGTACTGATGCGTTAATTTTTTTAGTCAAATAAAATAAGTTGTTCTTTGAAAGCTGTATCTTCGCATACCATCTGCAAAAGATAGATATTATGCTCGGTCATAATGCCTTGGCAAGCCTCATACAAATCCTCTTTATTGGCCTGTCACTTGCGGTTTCACCATTGATAAGTTTATCAATGAGCTTTGTGCCAGTAGCACCGCTCGTGTCGCTCAGCACGTTCGATAACTTGAGTAAATGTAATATTATCCATATCACTTGCTGTCAGTGGATTATACCACAAAGTTAACAAACATCAGCTCAATTTACATCATCTGTGGCTACTTAAATCGTCATGTAGGTTTCATTACTTTTCTTTTATTCATCGGTGCAAAAAAAATAACCTTGATAAATTTTATAACGCATCACCAGTAAAACACCAATACATTTATTTTACTCTAAATTCTTTATTTTTATAATCAATAATTACTGTATTATCAAAGAAAAATGCGTTCCCTGTTAAGCCCCAAATGTTTAGAGGTTCAAAAACTCCGACATCCCACTTTCTATCCTTGTCATAGTACACCCTGGAACACTTCATTGTTTTTCCTCCGATTTTCACAGTTTTATCAACCTTCAAGCCATAAAATGTGATTTGCTGCCCCCACCATAATGCGCCGCTCAATGAATCGACAATGGTAGAATCTGCAATTTTCAAGGCTCTATCAGTTGTCGTTACAAGTTCAAATATGCTTGAGCCAGTGTCGAACATAACTTTACAATCTTCACCATTTATGTTAAACGACAAAAAAATTAACCCGTCCTTATTTATCTCAAAATTTACGGCTGGAATTTTCTGATATTCTTTAGGCACACTCTCGGCTACTGCAAATCTATTTGCTTTATAGTCAATAATAAGCACCTTTTCCTTAAACGCATCCGCCGCGATTGTTCCGATATTTACGGGAGTAGGAGAGTTGAATAAATTTGCAGGAACCTTATTCCCCATAAACATATTAAACAAGTTAGCCTTGAAGTCAGCTGTCCCCATCTTCAAATTAACATCTTTGAAGATAACACCTTTCATATCCTCGTAATCACCCAACTTACTATTCATTGCAGGGTGTTTTTCCAAGTATGGTTTCAGAACTTCCCCATAAAATAGGCTGTTTGGCGTTCCTAAATCAAGCTGCATTGTAAACTCATACGGGATATTCTCAATTTTTAACGGAACATAGAGATAGGCTTTTTCAATATATCGTCCAGAAATTGTGTCGCTTTGCCAGATGAATGGAGACCATTTAATTGATTGCGATTGTGCGCTAATAATAGGGGCTAATAAAATTATTAGCAATAGCCGTTTGATTGATTTCATAGTAGTTAATTTGATTAAATTTAAGGGGTTTTGTGTTTTGCAACTGAACTTTTTCATCAGTTAGCTTTTTCATCAGTTAGCTAAGAAATAGACTTAACATCCATAAATAAAAAACATCCCATGTATGATATAACTTTAAATTAACGTGAGTTCGATGAAATTTAATTAGTTGATTGACATATAATTAGCGGTATTCTTTTGTATCTATATAGTGCAAACAATAAAGATAAAAACACCGCTATGATTACCCAAGACAAAGTTATTGAAATTTATTCAATGGCTGGCGGTTTTTGTAAATTTTTCTCCGCACAAATCAAAAGCCACACCCTCGACACTCCTTCGAAATCACACAAATATCACCATACTTGTCAAATATTCAAGGCTTCTCGCTGCACCATCTATCTTAGAGTTATATCTTAGAATAATAAGAGTTTTACTTTGGATTATGTTTTTCGTGGAGGTTTTTCGTGGAGGTTTGAGTTTTAGTATT
>JAVVSB010000056.1:0-7016 GCA_036654415.1 Mucinivorans sp.
CCTTGTTCTTTTGTCTACACAGGCGACCTGTCAGTCAAATGGCGTACTCCAACGAAAGATGAATTGACCTCGTTGATTACTGGTGCCCAATGGTATAACAACGGTTCCGTGCGAGGCATAACCTGTTCAAATGGCCTATTCTTACGTTGTGCAGGTGGTCGCAATGGAGGTATCGATAAGAGTAACATTCGAGGAACAGAGAAAGCCGGGACTAATGCTATGGCACTTTACTGGTCGTCAACCAGAGGCGACCAAAGCTCTGTTAGTTTTGATGGCGATAAAGGTTTTGGAATAAAACCAATATATGGCAACAGTATACGGGTTGATAATGTTGTTATGAATACCGTCAATAGTGTTCGTTGTGTCCGTGATATATCTAAATAAATAAGAATGATGAGAAGATTGACAAACATAGTGCTTTTGGTGGTGGCGATATTTTTAGGCTCGTGTACTCGTGAACATCTCAACTCGCAACCTTCGTTGGATAAGGGCGATGTGCAGATTAAACTTACACTCCCTGGAGTTGAGGCCTTACAATCGCGTGCCACGGTTAATGGCACCCCTCAGGAGGATGCTATCCATAGCGTGCAACTGATTATTTACGATGGAGAGACATTTTTCAAACAATACGAATTTTCTGTTGACCATCCTATTTCAACTAATAATGTGGTGTGGGATATTTACACGCAGACCATCACCATGAGAAATTTGTTAGTGTTGGGCCACTCCTATAATGTTTACGCCGTGGTCAATACTACGATAAATAATGTCTCTACGATGACAAAAACTGTTTTTAAACAGCAGATTGTGACCAATGCGCAACCTGTCGCCCCGCCCACCGATGCCCAGGGGTTGGTCATGACGGGCATGCAGGAGGGTTTCACATTTACTAACCTTGGTACCGTGATGACCATGAATCTGACGCGTCTGGCGGCCAAGGTGCGCATCTCCGTTACAACTAATCTTGGCATACCTCCTTTTCAGGGTGTCACCCTCTTGCCTGACAAAATGGTTATGCGCGTACTCAATGTCCCTAATCAATCTTATTTTTATAACTTCTCCCCAGCGATTCCATCATCGGTCACGATGGCCGATTTGAACAACCTTACCTTTACCAATGGCGTTTTGGAGTGCTATCTACCCGAAAATCCACTTTCTGGCACATCTGACCAAACCAAGAAGAATGCCACCCAGTTTATTCTCCAGTTACCATATTCTTACACGGATAACAATGGTTTTACGAAACAGGTGGATAATAATTACTACTTGATTAATATCAACGGCACGACGGCTGCCGATCCCTATCAAATAGTACGCAATACCTTCTATAATGTAACGGTGACAGTGACCTCGCTTGGCAGCGAAATACCCGCCATTACCGGTACCGAAATTACCACGGTGGTCAAGCCTTGGGAAGGTACCGCATTTGATATTCCCACCGACAATATTAATATTGTGGAACTGTCCAACTCCACGTGTGATATTTATGGCGACCAGGCAGATAATATTCTCGTGGGTACGGCATCCGTGAATCGTGAGGGAGTGGCAGGCATCGCTTATATTAGTGCGGTGGGTGAAGGTTTCTCTCTGAGCTCCCCTCAAACAGTTACACTCACAGGAGGAACACCTACAGAAATACGTATCAAGACTACTGCCGATTTTATCGGTGGCGAAGTATTTGTGAAGATGGTGAAAGAGATAAAAAAAATCACCATCAACAAAAAGAAAGAGGAACCGCCTTTGGGGTTGGCACAAGATACTGTATTAGTGGCCACATCCGATGCTACTTGGTGTACCTTGTCGACTACGAATAGTACTGAATCTGCTTACCAACAGCAATTTATTATCCAAGGCGTTGCAGGCAAAGTCTATATCAACCCTACGAAGTATTCTTTTGATGAGAAATCTCGTATAGCCAACATAATGCTCACTACGGAAAAGACGGTTAAGCGGGTAGTAGTGGTGCAAAAGCCAGGTGTCACTTCGGCAGACGGCACAATTCAATGGGCTACGGGCAATATCTGTTTGGGTAAACGTCCCGATGGCAAGGAGTGTTATGTTATCGGTGGTGCACGCGAATTGGGACTTTGGTTTCTGTTTAACCGCAATGCTGGATTTGAATATAGTACGAACCGAGATGCAGCTGTCACATATATATATGTGCCCTCAGGAACCGGTTCATTGGCAAGCGTTGAACGTGTCCCGAAAAATACTACACCTATGGGCGTTTATGATTCCGGAGATTATGTGGGCGATCCTTGTGCATCTGTTTATAATGAAAATCCTGCTATTAAGTGGCGGACACCCACTAATATAGAACTGGAAGAGCTGGCTGTAACAGGTCAATCTCCAGCTCCTGTATGGGGGGGGGTGATAACCAGTACGAACCAATACCTCTGCACGCTCAATGGTGCTTTAACCATACAAATAACTGGCAGACGGAAAGAGTGGAATCAAGAAACGATTGGTACGCATAACTATAATGAAACATCAGTCAATTTGTGGTCGAGTGTGAAGACTCCTGCTAGTGTAGCAGAGGGTAGGAGCTACTACTTTTCTGCAGCTAATGGGTCTCCGGTAGGAGGTCTGTTTTTTGTAGAAGGGCATTCTGCCATGGCTGTAAGATGTGTAAGGGATATAAAAAAGAATTAAGATGAAACAGACAATCTATTATTATCTATTGATTTGGGTGACCTCGCTACTTATGGTCTCCTGTACCAAAGAGAGCCCAAGCCTAGAAATGCCCCCCTTGGGCCCCAATGACGTGCAGATATTCTTGCCTGTGTTGGGTACTTCGGCAGGGCCTAGTAGCCGTGTAGCAGTACCAGGCACACCCGAGGAGGATGTGGTTAACTCCCTGCAACTTTTTCTCTTTAGTGGAGGTGGATTGGTCAAAACTGTCACTCTTAGCGAACAAGTGCCCAATGATGGTGTTAATACAGTTTGGAATCGTGCCACGCAAACCGTGGTGCTGCGCGGTCTCAATACTGCATTAACCTATACGATTTACGCCATCGCCAACCACACCCTCTCTGGCATAACCACAGAGGCGGGCATTATAGATGCCTTCACTCAAAGGAGTACGCAGATAGAACCTCCTCTTCCTACCCTTACCCAAGGGTTGGTGATGTCGGGCAAAGTGACGGGCTATAATTTTAAGAGCCATGACAATAAAGTCACCATTGAGCTTATCCGCCAAGTGGCAAAGATGCAGCTTATCTTGAAGATGGATCCCGCTTTTTTTGCTGCCTATCCCGGTATTGTATGGGCCAGTGACAAGGAGAATATACCTACAGAGCCTAATCCGCTGTCGGTTGCCATCTACAACTTGGCAAGTCACTCCTATATCTATCCTCGCAACAACGCTGCTACACCACCTGTTATTGTGATACCAGATGGTGCTGGTCCTATTTCCTATGGTCCTCTGTCTGTTAAAACAACCGATGGCGAATGGCCTGTGGTCACGGGTTACATCTACGAGAACTCATTTGCCGACAAAAAATTTCCCGCTACCTATGCCATTGTCAATCTTCCCTACCGTATGGGAACCTCTGTTGTCAACCGCAACTACTACCGGATGCAGTTCAGCCAACCTGATGGCTCTCCGTTTAAGTTGTTACGCAACAACCTATACCAAGTGACAGCTACCGTCACGGGATTTGGGCTTAAGAACCCGCCCAAAGATGGTAACTTGTTGTCTGAATTGGTGGTCAAACCGTGGACCGGTTACGCAGTAAACGGTGATGTGGACGACGTGAAACTTAGTATTGTAACCAATCCAGTGGTTGATTTTATCAATGGGACATCCGGTGAAATTAAATTCTGGACCAATCAGACCTCCAATATCAACATCGAACCTATAGGAACTTTTATCTATTCTGATGGTAAGCCCGAGGCAAATCTTCAGTTGAACGACTATTTCGACAACTTGGCAGGTACGAAATCAATCGATACGGGCAAATGGACTATTACCGTGAGCCCTAAAGATAAAGAGAATAAGAATGTCGATAAGGTGAAGATATGGCTCAATGTGAGCGGATTGAGAAAAGAGGTCACTCTTTCATTCCGTCATGTGCTCGACCTCACAAAGATTAGTGGGACCACCACCACTCGCACGAGCTATAACAGCCTCACTGGCGAGGTAGCAGCAGGCACCAATGGGCAGCCACTTACGGAAGCTGAGGCAAGTAATGACGCTAAGGAACCACCCTATGCTAAATTAGAAATTGCATCGGCTTATACAGCAAATGGAGCTAGCTGGTTAGATGCTCGCACCAAGTGTGATAAGACGAAAGGTTGGCGTGCACCGCGCATTCGCGAGGCCTACTACCTGTATAGTAACAAAGCAATGTTCCTTGAGAGATTTAATTTCTCAAAGGTGGATGTTAATTTAAGAATGTTTTCTTCCACGGAGAATTCCCCGAATTATACCACTAAATTTTTGTGGGCTGGTTTTGGAATTACAGGGGCTGATGCTTCTGTAGAGTATAAGAGCTTCGATAAAGTCTTTTTCCGTTGTGTCCGCGAAATACAATAATCCACAGATTAATTAAACGATATGAAACCGATAAAACAAATATTTAGGCTCCTCTTGCTTTCTGTGACCGTTGTGGTGGTCTGTTCGTGCGCCAAAGCTCCACTCGAGGAGTCGGGGCAGCAATCTCCTGCCGATGGTACCCCTGTCGAACTGAGCGTTAATCTTACCGCCAGCAACATGACTCAGGTGATTACTCGTGCCGAGGGTAACGAAAGCAACATTAACCCCTCCGATGTTAAGGTCTTGGTCTTCAACGAGGCTAACATATTGCTCCAAAACCCAATCACCTTAGTGCCCGATGCCGAAATCAAGGGTTTTAAACCCATCACTTCAGTGCTGGCCACGTCTCTGGCACGCACCTTCTTGGTAGTTGCCAATGCATCCACAACTTTGACCTCTCTTACTCTAACAGTTGGTACTACTTCGCTCGATAATGTTAAACGGCTGCTGCGTTCCCCTGTGTTGACAATCCAGACCTCTACTAATCCAGGCGATGGAAGCTTCAAGTATACCTCTGATATACCTCAGCCTATTTTTTGGGCCACCTTGATTATGGATAAGGGTGTTAATTGGAAGAGTGCCATCACCTCCACTGGCACTGTCTATGGTAGTCCACTGGGCTTAGCGCGTAACATTGCCAAAGTCTCTGTTCGTTTTGCCTCAGCCACCGCGACCAATAAATTGGTTGGAGGAACACTCTTCAAGGCCCACTCATCAAGTTATACTATACAACCAGGTCAGACGTTACCCGATGACGCATATACAAAGGTGATATATTCCACTTCAAATAAGATGGATGAGAGTACCAACTTTTGTTCAGCCAATGTTGCTGGGAACGAGATAACTCCTTTGTATGGCTACGATTCAGACTCTGCAGCAGTGTTGATTAAGGCTATGTACGAGGGTAACCCTTATTATTATCGTCTCGATTTGCTTGATGAGCTTAAAAATCAGTTATCCCTCACCCCCAACTACCACTTTATCGTGGTCATCAGTAAGATTAACGGTTATGGTTATCGCTCGGCCCGTGAGGCTACGGAGAATACCGCATCCAACAAACTCGAATACAAGGTCATCATCGAGGGCGGTGATGATGTGGTCTCCAATGGTGACTATTATCTCTCCTTAGATTGTTCTGAGTACATTATGTGTCAACGGGAAGGCGCACCACAAAATGTTAATGTTGGTAAACTCTTTTACAAAATGCCAGCCTATTTCCCAACTGTGGAGACCAAGGATGTAACCATGGCCACTAATGAGTATGTGTCATTGGTGAATCCAAAGGTAGACAAGAGACTTCCCTCCAATGCCACCTCGCAAGATATTATCATTAGCTTAAAGAAGCAAAGTTCTGATTTTGAAACACATCAAGTCTCCATCAACTTTGCGTTGGGTTCCTTGCGTCATTCTCTTACCGTCAAGGGTGCTAAGTTTTTGATGAGTAATGGTTATGAGAGGTACGACTTGGGAACAGGTTTTTCTTCTATTGCCTTAACCGAGAATCCAGGTTGGGCCTTTTTGTCCGATGCCTCTGAGTGGTCTGCATCTATGAACTTGATTAGTGGCCCCGTAGCCACCATCACCACCCGGGTCTTTCTATATTTAGCTCTCAATGCCACAACATCCGATCGTCAGGTCAATTTTGTAGGTGTAAAGACCATCGTTGATGACAAAACCAACATCGAAATAAACTCTTTTCACGTTTCGGGGCGTGGCTTCCAAAACCCTATTATCTGGGCTCGTGGCGATATCGCTATTGATCACCCGAGTTACCCCAGCCATTTTGTTTTTGGCGCACCAGGCGATCCAGCCACTGTATTGTTTACATTCGGAAGTAGAATAGCGGTAACTAAAGGTCCTTGGGCGCAGGCAGTGATGATGTGGAAGCAAGATATGGGCAGCAGCGTTATAAGCAGTCAGGAGGCCACGACGATGAAAGCTTTGGATAAACTTTCAGCGGAATTTCCGGGTGATCCTTGTGCATATGTTACCGATAATTACAAATGGCGAACTCCAATAAAAGAAGAATTCGAGACGTTGAATAACCCACTCGGAAAAGAGGGTCAGCGCTATGGAATGCGTGGATATCTGTTCACTGGGATGAAGGATGTAGAAGGTAACACTGTCTTCCTAAATTCAAGTTTTTCTATGAGGCATCCAGACACATCGGAAGGGTTAAGAGGCTATTATTGGTCGAGCACTCCAACTATCATGCCCGACGGATCCGCTGGTGGTTGGGACTTTATTGCGGATGAATATTTTGAGTCAGGTGTGCTAATAGCTCCGACAAGAATAAATCGCGAAGGGGTGTCGTATCAGTTCCCAGTGCGCTGTGTTAGAGATTTTAGATAATAAACGATAGAAAGTTATGAAACTACTAAAACATATATCCCTTGTCTGCCTGGCTCTACTGCTCTTCTCGTGCTATGCTCTCTGCGGCTAAGGTTGATGGCGTCATTACCACCGCGCCCAAGCATGT
>JAVVSB010000057.1:0-6986 GCA_036654415.1 Mucinivorans sp.
CTATGCTCTCTGCGGCTAAGGTTGATGGCGTCATTACCACCGCGCCCAAGCATGTATTTATGGCCACCCTCTACCTCTACGAAAATATGATGAAGGGCAATACGTCTACCGATGCCGCCAAGGCTACCTACCTTATTGTCAATATCCCATATACCACCAATGGAGGGGGCGCGGTAAGCTCCAACCTCTACAAAGTGCAAATTGATACCAAAGATGCCGCTAATCCTTACGCCACTTTTCGTAATACTTTATACCAAATTACGGGCTCCATCAACGGTTTTGGGCAGAGTGCTATAAGTAGAAGCACTAACCATGAATTACCATTACTCACCACCACAACCCGTGTAATACCTTTTAACTAATGACCATTATTCGATTTTTCTTTTTTTTGAGTTTATTCTTTTATAGTTCTGATTTATTTTCTCAGAGTCTCCGCGCCACTGATAGTGGTTTGGTTGTTGATTTCAGTGGAGTTTTTTCAGTTTTTTTTGGCGAGCATCCTAAGCCTCGCACCACAGATGGCAGCAATAGCACTTTAGGGAGTAATTCATCCAGTAATTTGAGTTCACAGCAGATTAATACTACTATCTATCCTGTATTGGAGCTTTTTCAGAGCGACAATCAAGTTGGGTCTACATGGTTTTCCGCTGTCACTTATTGCGAGAAGCTCAAGGTCGATGGAGGTTCGTGGCGTCTACCCACCCAGCGTGAGCTTACCCTGTTTTGGCTTTTCCAGAGCCATCTAAATAGCTCATCCACTTTTAGTCCCCTTTTGGGCCACTATTGGAGTTCCACCGAGAGTAGCGCCACAGGCAGTTGGAGTATACTCTTCCCCCTAGGAGAGAACTACCCCAGTAACAAGATAAAACAGTGCCGTGTCCGCTGCGTGCGTGACGTGCCCATTGGCAAAGGACGATAAATACATAATTAAACAACAGATAACAGTCATGAACAAGAAAGAACTTACCACCCAAGTGGCCCAGCATACAGGTATGACCTCTATTGCAGCCTCCCGAGTTATCGACTCCGTTTTCGAGACCATCAAATCCCATCTTCTCCAGGGCGATTCAATCGTTTTGCAAGGTTTTGGTAGTTTTTCCATCAAGCATTGCGCAGCCCGCCGCGGCATCAACCCCTCTACCAAGGTCCCCATGCTCATTCCTGCTCGCAAGATGGTAAAGTTTTCTCCTAGCAAGACCATCGTCATCGAGTAGGGCATAGCGCCATAATGTTCGACCATGGAAACTCTAGCTAATATATTGTCACGCGAGCGTGATAATCAGTGTGCCATCTATCTCTATGAGTGTGGCACTCAGTGGTGCGCCTACGAGCGTTCGGCTTACTATTTTTATCAGCTTTTCCATATGGGCTATCTCTGCCAGACGGAGCATTATCTCTATTTGTCCCTGAGTCAGCAGTTTCTATTTTTGGATTCTGAGGCCATGCGTTCGGTCGACATATCCTCCGTTGACAATGAGGCTATTCGCCTTGATTGTCGGACCGTTTTTGGTGATTTCCAGCAGTGGAAAGCGCAATTAATATTTTAAACATTATCACCTAATCAAAATGAAAAAAGGTTATATCCAATCCATAGGCTCAGTATTGGAGCTTCAGCAGATAGTCAAGGCCATGAATGACGTAGGTGTGTCCTCCGACAATATCTTCATCGAGCCCTCTTTTTCCACCTTTGTCCGAAGTGTGGCTTCAGGCGAGAGTGTTGTGGTCTACAATCTTGATTTTTTCAGCAGTCTTTCAGATTTGATGAATTTCACCATCGAGTTGGCCCAGCGCGGCATCTATATAGAGTCTCTTTCCGAGCCCTGGTACTCTGTTTCTCCCGAGATGGTCTCTCTTCTTCGCGGTGTTAACAGTTTTGGCCAGCGTATTCGAGCCAGCCGCACTCGAGCAGGTTTGAGCAAAGCCAAGGCCGAGGGCAAGACTTTGGGTCGTCCCGTAGGCTCTACCAAGCTTTCGGGCAAGATTTTGGCCATCACCAAGCTGCGCGAGGAGTCTCATCTTAGTGTTGCCAAGGCCTGCGAGGTTGTCAAGTGCAACCCACGGAGTTATTATCGTCACCTAAATAAAGCAGAACAAATTTAAACTTAACTCAATTACTAATCAAAAAAACAAAAAAATGAAAAAATTCAGAATTTTAGCAATGGCTTTTGCGGCCATGGCCATCGTCTCTTGCCAGAAAGATGGTGCTGAAACCCCCGGCAATGGCGAGCAGCTCACTGGGCCAACTTACGCCACTTTTAACTTCAATATTGGTACCAGCACCTATGCCGACGCCGACTACAACCCCGACACCAACCCAGGTGCCACTGCGGATGACGCCAAGGATGCTACGGTGGGCCCAATCCAGTTGTTGATTTTCAATGCTGCCTCTCAGGCTTTGGAACACAACAGCGTGGTTACTAAAGGACAAACATCTAAGACTGTGCTATTGACGGCTGGTCAAAAGAAAATTTTCTTTGTGGCCAACACCGAAAAGTTGACAACACTCACCGCAGCCATCGAACCCGCTGCTTTCGTAGTTGGTACGGCCACTTTGAGTGATTTTTATAAGCTGAATTTTAGTGCTGGCACTCCTCAGCAGATAGTGACTGACAAGACCACTGCACGTACATTCAGCTTCAAGAATCTCTACGAGCAGTCTAATGCCACTGCTGGTTCGTTGGCTGGTCTGCCTATGAGCAACACCAACGGGATTACCTACACCTTGGCCGCTGGCGTTACTGAGGCTCAGGCTAGTGCTGGTACCGCGATAAAAGATGGTGTCTCTCCAACCAACACTTTTTCGGTGCAGCTCTACTACATGGTTGCCAAGGCTCGTTTAGTATTGGCTGCTGACATTCTCAACACCACCGCCACCACCAAGCCATTTATCAGCGATGTAACTTATACAATTCGTAACTTGGCTCGTGTGACCAACTACATTCAGAATGTGCCTACTGCTAATAATCCTCAGTCTTACTATTACAACTATGATAAGACCCTTCAAACCGACTTCAATGCCGATTTTGACTATGCTTCGGCTCTTACTGTGCCTGTTACAACCACAGCTGCTAATTACCTGTATGTGCCCGAGAACAACCACTCTTCAATTCTTCGTGGTCAGTCCTCTTACTTTGCTATCAAGGCATTTTTCAACCCAACTATCATTACTGCGGTTGCTTATGACCTTACCACAAAAGTTTCCTACACCTACACTGTGCCTACTACTACTGCCCGCAACTACATCTACACCACCAAAGAGGTGCAAGGTATCCCCGCTGGCACCTACTTCGCTACAGTGGCTCTGTTTCAGGAGGCTGCTTGGATGATGCAAAATAACGCTCCTTTTGTTGAAGCCACACATCGTGAAGATGCTAAGAAGTTGGTTACCGACCCAACCTCTACGGCTCCAACCGTTGGCGGTGATTATATGTCCTTTACTGGTTGCAATAGTTACTATCGTCTTGACCTTGGTGTTGGTACAGGTGCCACCACTCAGTACGGTGTTCTTCGTAGCAACAAGTATGATGCCACCATCAACAAAATCACAGGCCCAGGTGTTCCATCCGAACAGGATTTGATTACCGACCCCGAGAAGCCAGTTTCGGCCCGTACCTATGTTAGTGCCACTATCATACCTGCCGTTTGGACTCCTTTGACTCAGTCAGGTGACTTATAGTCTACTTTATTAACTAAAAAATTTTGGGGGCGGGAATCTCTGCTGCCTGCCCCCATTTTTTTCTAACAAACCTTTTAAAAAACCACCATCATGTCAGGTTAAAATCACCTTTTTTCATCAACCACACCATCCATACATATAAATAATCAACTAATGAAACTCATACCTACACAGATAATACTTTCTCTCTCTCTGCTTGCCATCTCCGCTTTTTGTGGTTGTGTCAAGGAGGATCTTAGTGGATGTATGTTTCCTGTCAAGCTTGGCTATAGTTTTGAATTGAACGACACGCACACTGATTTATTTGCCGACCGCATCCACAGCCTTGATATCTATATTTTTGACTCTCATGGTCTTTTGGTCTCTCAGCTTCACCCCACCAGCCCCTCGGCTACGGGTTTTCCGGCCTCTTACGCCACCACTCTCAACCTCTCGCAAGGTGTTTACACCGCCGTTGCTTATGGTGATTTAGTGGACCACACGCGCGTTGGTAGCCTTAAAGATATTAACACTCCTCTTGGTACTATGGTCACTGGCCAGAGCACTCTTGCGCAGTTGCGTCTGCAACTTCTCACCACCGAAGGAATGTACAACAAAGAATTTTCGCCTCTTTATCACGGTCTTCTCTCCAGTTTTGAAGTTCGTGATGAAGGTTCTCTATATCGCATGCCGTTGGTTCGGCTCAACCACAATATTCAGGTCAAGGTCCAGGGTGTTGAGCACCTTATACCCTCTGGCTCCAAGGCTTTAGAGCCGCTCACCGCCAGTGCCAAGGGTCTCTCTGGTGGCTATCTCCACGACAACACCTTCGACAAGGCCATGGATTCGGTTCTTTACCGCCCCTTCAACCAGCTCTTCTCCGACAAGCTTTTGGTCTCTGACTTCAGTGTTTTGCGCCTTGTCCAGGGTGAGCCTTTGACCTACACCCTCTACCATGGCTCCCAGAAGCTTTGGACTTTGGACCTCGTGGCCGAGATTATGAAAAACCCCAAATATAACACCACTCAGGAGCTCGACCGCCATCAACATTACCTTATTCAGGTCAACGTTGGCACAGCAGGCTCCATCACCATCACTGTCAACGGTTGGACAACCCAAACCGCGGGCGAGATAGTCGGATAAAACCATGATGAACATGAAACATAGAATAATATCCACCCTTTTTTTGCTTGTTTTGGGCTTCACTGTTGGCTGTGTCAACCAGGAGCTCCATGGGCGTTGTGCCTCTGACTTTGGAGAGCCCACCAGCATGCTTTTCCACGTCGAGGCCCCACTATCCAGCTATGCTCCCGATTTCGAGCAGGAGTTGGCTCGTGTTCGTCTTGTGATTTTTGGTTCGCCCACCTCGCCCGATGCTGGTAAGTTGTTGCTCAACCGCTATTACCCCACCATCCCCACCAACAAGACCATCCAAGAGATAGTCACCTCTGGCCTTCGCGACATCTACCTCATCGTCAACGAGCCTCTTTCGCCCGATGGCCTCACCCCTTTGGCCTCTTTCGCGGGGCTTCGTTCGGCCCAGGATATTAGGGCTCTTGAGCTTGCCTACTCTGGTGGAGCCCTCAGCCAAGCCACGGGTGCGCCCCATCGCCCCACCACCATCCCCATGTTCACTAGCTACATTGGGCGCGAGCTTTTGGTGGGCAACGAGAATCTTTTGGGTGGTCAGGTTTGTCGCACCATTGCCAAGATGACCCTCAACATCCAGTACACCTATGCTGATTTGCCCGCGGGGCGTATTCTTTTCGATTCTGTGGTCATCTTGGGGCTTCCGCGTTGGAGCTCCCTCATAGCCCAGCCCTACATCAATGCCACCTCTTCGCGGCTTATCCGTTCCGAGTGGCAATCTCTGAGCAACACCTCCGCCACCCCCGCCACCACCTTCTCCAGCTCCAACACCTTCTATCTGCCTGAGTTCATCCTCTCTGGCAAGGACACCGCGCCCCAGATGGTGGTCTATGCCCATTTGCAGGGCGATGCCGCCCGTGTTTTCAAGTATGTCAACCCTTTGGGCGACGGCATGAATCCCACACAGTCGGGCTCCACCACCTACAACCTCACCCGCAACCGCCACTACACCTACAACGGTCGTGTGGTGGACTATGGCGATTTGGGGCTCGAGGTCAAGGTCGATGTTCAGCCTTGGGGTCTGGTCTCCATCACCGACAACAATGGTGTGCGCACTCAGATAACCAAGAACATCACCCCCTTCACCCCTTGCGATGGTCGTGGTGAGTTCACCGTGGCCCTCGACCAGCCTTCGCAGTGGCGTGCCGACATCGACAATCGCGAAGATTTCATGATAGTTGGCACCTCGCGCAGTGGGGCCGTTGGCGACCGTGGGGCTGTTTTCAATGTTCTGCCCCGTCGTTTTGTCCAGGGCACCTCTCTCTCCACCGTGGTCTCCATTGTGGTCAACGGGGCCGAGGTCGACCGCGCCACAGTCTCCACGGCTGCTCACAGCCGTTTCGAGTGGGCCACCCACGTTGTGGACGTGGGTGGTGGCGAGCGTCTGCTCATCATGGACCGCGACATGGGGGCTTCGGCCCCCAAGGGGCGTGGCTGTTTTTTCCAAGAGGGTAGCCCCTATGGTGCCCACGCCACCCTTCCATGGGTTGGCATCCCCATTTCGGCCCAAAATCCAGCTCTGCTTTGGCGTGTCACCGATTGGGATACGGGCTCTGCCCACACCTCCACCACCTCCTCCTGGACCTCCATCCTCACCTCCACCACCCCCGAGGCCAAGCGTTCGCCTTGCCCCCCATCCTGGCGGTTAATGACCAATCCCGAGGCCACTGCTTTGATGCGCAAGATGACGCGCTATGCGGCCGATGCCACCAACCCCTCTGGCTTCTATCTCCCTACCACCAATTTGGCCACCACTCTGGCCGACAAAGTCTACTTCCCGCTTCATGGCGAGCGTAGTCATGGCGATGGTTCGCTGGTCAGTACTGACAATAATGGGGTAGGCACCCACAGCGATTGGTGGATTGGTGTACCTGGACAAAACCTTTGTTCTTTTCAGTTTCCTAACGGTCCCATCGCAACCACTGGTACTGGCACCTCTTGGGGCGAATTCATCCGTTGCGTGACCCCTGTCACCTTCGATTACACCTTGACCTACCCCAACCACAACGACCCTGTGGTCACTGTTCAACGCCCCCATGGAGCCATCGAGACCCCCCTTACCCAGACCACCCCTCTGGTCCACTACATCAATGTCATCGACAACATCAACACCTCCTGGACCATCTCGGGCCACCAGGGCCACGAGTCGTGGCTCACGCTCGACAAGACCAGCGGCACAGGC
>JAVVSB010000058.1:0-6749 GCA_036654415.1 Mucinivorans sp.
TATTATTCTACAAATATAGTGATTTTTAGAAACAAAACAAAAATCAGGCTATTTGTTTAATCAATTATTATGCTCTGCCAACATAATATTTGCAGTACATAATAACTCAGAAATCTGACGTTATAATAATCTTATTAGTAATAAAGTTATTACAAATGTATTTTACTATTGTTTAGTAGATTACAATTACGTCCGCAGTGCGGACACAATTGTGAACACAGTGCGTTCACAATCTTTACTGCAACAAATCAACCAATTCTTTTTTCATTTCATCGTCAATCTCTCGGTAGCGTGCGAAAGCCTTGCTGCCCTCCTTGTGTCCACTGAGTGAGCCGACAAGATTGGGGTCTTTCACCTGTTTGTAAAGGTTGCCAACAAAGGTCCGGCGAGCCAAATGCGATGAGGCTATTTCATATAATACTCGTTTCTCCTCCTCTCTGGTGGTAGGATTGACTACTGTTACCATTCGTTTCAGCCCTGCTGCTTTGAAGATGCGTTTGATGGCTACATTGTATTTCTGCTCCGAAATGAACGGTAGCAGCTTGTTGCCATCGCAATTTTTGTATCTTGCGACAATCTCCTGTGCTGTGGCATTCAACGGAACACGCACCGTCAGCGGTCGCCCCTCTTTGGTCTTGCGCGGGATATACTCAACAGCTCCGTTTATCAGGTTGCCTTTTGTCATTTTTATTAAGTCACCAACTCGACAACCAATCAGGCATTGAAAAACAAAAATATCTCGCTGAACTTCCAACTGCGGATGGCGTTTGAGGTTGGTCGCATATATCTTATTTCTTTCGTCAATCGTAATGTAATAGGGCGTGCCATAGGTGCACTCCTCTAATGGAAAATCTTCAAACGGCTTATTGAGTGTCTTTTTGTTGTCGTTACACCAATAGAAAAATGTGCGGATGCGAGAGAAACAGTCGAGCAGAGTATTTCGTCCCCGTGGCTGCGGAGTCCGCTTTTCGGGGATTGATTCGTATATAGCAGGGTATAGCTCAAAGTATTTATACTCATTCTCGAAAAAATCCCACATATCACGAAGTGTGTCGGGGGTGACATCATCAACATATAATACAAAACCTTTTTGACCTCGCTTCGTAGCACGCACATATAGTTCATACCGCTGTAACCCTCGCATAATCACCCTGTAATTATTCGCTCTAACTTGCGAGAGTTTATGCTTGCTCAAAAACTCTTCAAAGAGAGGAATAACTCGAAGTTTGCTTTCTGCTGCAATCTCCTCTTCGGTTTTGAATCTCTGCGGATGGTGATATCTTTCGATGGTCTCGCTCAACCATTCACTGTCGGCATCGCTCGTATAGGTCTGGGTTATTGTCGAAACGATGTTGCGAATGTCGTTGTTTAGCTTCAGCTTTTCATCCTCAGCAACCAAAGCCACACGATCTTTGTACCCCTGCTTCTCGGCACTCCAATGGTTGGGGTTGATGGTTAGCTCGCTTGCTGCTTTAATGTCTTTCTTGCCGTCTCTCAAACGGAAATAGATAGTCGCAACACTATTGATGTCGTTCTTCTTGGCTGTTTTGCGGATGAATGCTGAAATTTTCATAATACGGTGTCGTTAAATACACTGCAAAGATAATTATTTGTTCCCAAATTGTTCCCAACCATCCTGAATTTATTTTGACACACTTCAATCAAACTAAATTACACTAGTAATTAAATTCATTGTATATCAACTAGTTTGCTCTATTTTTCCGTGATTTGCGTTTTAATCATATTTAGGCTTATTTACTACTTTCAAATGCGGCTCTGGGTACCAAGAAAATGGCTAACAGTTGAAAAATCAACTTGTTAGCCATTTTTGATTTCGGTATTTGTTCCCTATCAGCTTACTGAACTGTATTCTTTAGAACTCTAGGAGCAGCAAATTTTATGGTACCAGCACCAACCATCGCTACAAGCGGCACCAATCGAGTTGTATTATCATACGGGCTGCTATTTTATATCTAAACACTTTAGGATATGCCTAAAGTTGGCAACGTCACTTGTCGGGTGCTAAAACGTATATCTGTTTTTCTGAACTATCATTGAACACTTCTTCTTCAAAACTACCAAACTTGTGAATAATATTAAATCCAGCTCGTTCCAAATATGAGTCTAATTCTTGTGGGAAGAACAATCTCATATCCAGATTTTGGATTGAGTGGAACTCTCCGTTTATAAAATAATGCCACTCTATGCGATTGATTTGGGTTGCACTCTCATAACGCATCGTTTGTTTTATTAACACGTTCCGTTCATCGCCTGTTGTGTATTCGGCAATTACAGCTTCTCCTTTTTCGCTTTCTACAATATACTGAATGTTGGGATTAAAGCAATCCAACAGAAACAACCCTCCATCTTTGAGCTGACTTTTAACACAATTTAATGCCTTAAACAAATCTTCGTTCCTGTATAAATGGTGGATTGAGTTAAACGGAATAAAAATAAGGTCGAATTTATCTTGCAAATCGAGCGTTCTAATATCTGTCTCAATAAAATCAATATCCAACCCTGCTACGGCAGCTTTCGCCTTTGCTTGTTCAAGCATTGACGGAGTGTAATCTACGCCACAAATATTATATCCCTCTTGTGCAATTGGAATAGTAAGCCTACCCGTCCCACAGCATAGTTCAAGTATTTTAGCATCCTTCTTTTTCGGTAGCCACTTTTTGTAAAATTGCAAATCAGATAGAAAAGTGTTTAATCCATCATATATATTTGCATCATAAATCAACTCACCAACTTTGTAATCTGTATTCATTTATTTAATAACATTCTCTATTATATTATTACTTTGCTTAGTTTATGGAGTTACTAATTCTGCTAACTTTGCGGCAACTTCCACCATTGATTCCTCTACTGTACTTAAACCGCTTCGTGAACCAAGCAAAGGACTTACCTCACGTAAATCGTCAAAAGTTGTGTTATGAACTATAGGAACAAGCAAATCACGAGCTAGAAGAGCCGAAAGTTCTTTGTCAGCAATTCCCTCATCATTAACTCTTTTAAGAAAAGAAGGTGTAACTAATACAATACCAACACGAGATTTTGCTAATCCTTTATCGATTTCACGTAGTAAAGATGAACCTAAAAAAACATCTTTTTCGCTAAACCAAACAGAAACACCTTTCGATTCTAATAAATCATGTAGCTCTTTGGCGGCACCTTTTCGATCGTCCCAAGCGTGACAAAGAAAAACATCTCGTAAGTCCGGTACATTAGAACGTTTTTCTACATTTTCACGCACGGGGGTAAGAGTTCTAATTTCTGTGGGTGTATATAAAATAGTAGAACCTACTGAAGACCAACGTGCCTTAGTTCTATTTTGTCCGCTATTACTACCTGAGCTGTTTGAAGATGAGGAATAGGATGAATAAGAAGGATAAGAGTTGTAACTACGATTATAACGACCTCCGCATGCAGGGCAGTTTGCTGCTGCGCTTGCTGATCGATGCCCATTTACTGGGGCTGTACATCTTGCCATATTTTTATGTTTGTAGATTGTTTTTTATGATTACCTATCTCTTCTTACAAAAATAGTCATTCTTTAGCAATCTATCATGCTTGTTTCTTAATTCTTTTAAAACCAGTCCCTTTTGTCTACTATTTAAGCCTATATTCTTAATGGTTGCAGAATCTTATTCCTGTTTCCCCTGAAATAGAATTATATCTTCATTCCTCGTGATTCTCTCGGATTAATGCCAATCGAGTTTAAGAACTCCTTTTGTTTCTGTTTGAACCAGTCGAATATATCCGTACCATTGATGTTGAAGCGGATATTTGATGGTTTGTCTTTGTCCTGCTCTAATTTCAGAGAGGCATTTTCAGCCTTGAACCGCTTGCTATGCTCTTTTGAGTGGAGTTCGCCAGAGGCTACAACCGTCTCCTTGTTGAATAGTCTGCGAACCCATATCATCGGGCAGTCCGATACTTCGCAAAAAATTCTCCCAGCGCAGCCACTCCTTGATGTGTTGAAAGTGGTTGAAAATCTTGTTTAACTGTTCCGATAGCTTATCAATGGCGGTTTTATGCTCTGCCTCCATCGTCCGAATTTTGGAATTTAGCTCTTTGATATTGTCGGAAAGGTGGTGGTTATCCGTTCATCACCTTGTCTAGTGCCTCACTGCCCTCAAAGGAGTGGGGGGTGCCTGTGTGGAGTACCCCTTGAGCTATTATCCACAGCAAGTCGGAAAGCTCCATGGCCAGATGAAGTTCATGGGTCGAGAAGAGAATCATCTTACCTGTCTTGTGGGCCAAGTGGTAGAGTAATTTAGTGGTGCTCATGCGGTTGGGTAGGTCTAAGAAGGCGGTGGGTTCATCGAGCAACACCATGGGGGTCTCCTGTGCCATGGCCCGTGCCACCATCACCCTCTGTCGCTCACCGTCGCTCAGGCGCATAAGGGGCACTTTGGCAAAAGAGCTCATCTGTACCTGGTCCAAGGCCTGCTCAACAGCCTTGGTATCTCCAGGGCTGAGCGCACCACTCCACCCCATATATGGGGCACGCCCCATAGCCACCACATCCCACACTCTAAGGTGAGCCACGCGCACAGCCTCAGTCGAGACATAGGCCACCTTACGAGCGCGAGCCGAGGAACTCATGGCGAAAATATCCTCTCCGTCAACCAAAATCTGCCCCGCTCGTGGACGCACCAATCCCGCCAAGGAGCGCAGAAGTGTACTCTTGCCCGAGCCGTTACGCCCCACCAAGGCGATGAGCTCACCTCCATGTCCCTTGGCGTTGATGTCCACAACCAGCGGTGGCCCATCTTTGTAGCCTAAGCTTAAGGCGTTGATTTCCAGCATTGTATTCTATATCATTGCTATGACGGCTATGGCCATTACTGCCATGCCTGAGATAAGTCCCCAGATTGAGATATGGTGTTCACCCCACTCACGCGCTGCGGGTAGCAGTTCATCGAGCGAGATGTAGACCATAATGCCAGCTATGGATGCAAAAATTACCCCCATCACCACGGGGGTTAGGAATGGAGCCAATATCAGATAGCCCAGCAAGGCCCCAACAGGCTCCGAAAGCCCCGAAATGAGCGACCAAGTAAAGGCTTTGCGACGTGAATTGGTGGCCAGGTAGACAGGTATGGCCACGGCTATACCTTCGGGGATATTGTGTATGGCTATGGCTGCGGCAATGGGCACCCCCATTTGAGGGTTGTCTAGGGCAGCAAAAAATGTGGCCATCCCCTCGGGGAAGTTGTGGATGCCGATAACCAGAGCAGTCATCAAACCCATACGCATGAGCTTTTTTTGCTTGATTTGGTGTGCCGAATCGGCCTCGTCCATACTCTCGACATTACTCATCTCGTGAGGGTTGTCAATCGAGGGGACAAAACGGTCGATAATGGCAATAAGCAATATACCTCCAAAGAAGGCCGCAGCCGTGGCCGCTGCCCCCATTTGGGAGCCATAGGCTTCGCTGAGCATCACATTGGCAGTGGGGAAAATATCAATAAAGGAGACATAAATCATCACCCCAGCCGACAGCCCCAGCGAAAAACTCAAAAATTTACGATTAGTACGTTTGGCCAGTAGTGCAATCAGGCTACCGATGCCCGTTGAGAGACCCGCAATGAGGGTCAGGATAATGGCATATTCCATTATTTTACTCTGTACTTAAATTCCACAGCGTCCAACTCTTTGTTGGCTTTGGTGATTTTTGATTTCATATCATGTTTGAAATCAACTACTTGTTGCTGTATGTCGGGGTTGCCTACGCCAAGGATTTGTGTGGCCAAAATGGCTGCATTTTTGGCTCCGTCCAGGGCCACGGTAGCTACTGGTATGCCCGAGGGCATCTGAAGTATGGAGAGTATGCTATCCCAGCCATCGATGGAGTTACTCGACTTGATGGGCACTCCGATAACTGGTAGTGGAGTAAAGGCTGCTATTACCCCTGGCAGATGAGCTGCTCCGCCGGCCCCAGCGATGATGACTTGCACCCCGCGCGCGGCCGCCCCCTTGGCGAAGTCAGCCACCAACTCTGGTGTGCGATGAGCCGACAGGGCATTGATTTCAAACGGAATAGACATTTGGTCTAGAAAAGCGGCAGCTTCGTTCATAATCTTCAAATCTGAAGTGCTACCCATAATGATTGATACCATAATTATTGAATTAAAAAGTTAAAAATTATACGTTTTAAGTGGCAAGAATCGGTCCATTACTCACCATCAAATGATAAGAAATTCGCGTTTTAAAAAATTCTTAACTACCTTTGCGCAAAGATATTGATTTTTTACTAAAAATGGCAAATGTAATTTTACATGGGCGCGAATTCGAGCCCTATATTTCCAGTGAGCAGGTAGGACGAGCTTCGCAACTCTTGGCCCCCTCCATTGATATGTGTTACGCCGATGTGGCCCAAACGCCTCTTTTCTTGGTTGTCCTCTCGGGAGGGATGCACTTTGGCTCCACCCTTTCGCGTAAATTGCAAACACCAGTGGAGTACGCTTTTATTAAGTGTCGTTCTTACAAAGGGCTCTGTTCAACGGGTAAGGTGAGTATAGAGGCCTACCTTGGCAGCCCCGTTAAGGGGCGTGATGTGTTGGTGGTGGATGATGTGGTTGACACGGGGATGACCTACGACTCTTTGCGCGAGTACCTCCTGGGGCAGGGGGCGCGTAGTGTCCGCTTGGCCACCATGTGTTTTAAACCTACGGTCTTCAAAGGGGTCAACCGTCCAGACTTTGTAGCCCTTGAGATTGATGATATTTTTATTGTTGGCT
>JAVVSB010000059.1:0-5251 GCA_036654415.1 Mucinivorans sp.
GCGGCAACGGCACGCTGGGGGGCAAGGCACGCGGATTGGCCTTTGTGGGCAGCCTCATAGAGCAGTGGGGCCTCTACGACAAGTGGGAGGGGGTGCGCCTTACCATCCCACGCACACTGGCCGTGACCACCGAACACTTTGAACGCTTTATGCAGGAGAACGCCCTGAGCTACATTATTGGTGAGCAGATGGACGACGGACAGATACTGTCGGAATTTATGGGCTCACGACTCGACGAGGAGCTCATCACCAACCTGCGCGCCTTTTTGGGTCAGGTCAAGCGGCCACTGGCCATACGCAGCAGTTCAAAGCTTGAAGATTCACACTATCAACCCTTTGCAGGTGTATACTCCACCTATATGGTGCCACGAGTCGACAATGAAGACCACCAACTACGCTTGGTGGCCAAGGCCATCAAGGCTGTCTACGCCTCAGTCTTTTTCGCCTCGTCGCGTTCCTATATCGAGGCTTCGGGCAATATGCTCTCGGAGGAGAGTATGGCCGTTGTGATTCAAGAGATTTGCGGCACCCAGGATGAGGGCTACTACTTCCCCACCATCTCAGGGGTGGCGCGCTCGCTCAACTTCTACCCCCTAGGCCACGAAAAGCCAGAGGAGGGCATCGCCCAGATAGCCTTTGGGCTAGGTAAAACCGTGGTCGAGGGGGGTGTGACGTTGCGTTTCTCGCCTGCCCACCCCAAGAATATCCTCCAGCTGAGCTCCCCTGAGCTCACCCTGCGCGACACCCAACGCACCATGTATGCCCTGGATTTGAACCCTGCAGCCTTTAAGACTTCGATAGACGACGGAGTTAATATCACTAAGATTGACATTCCCCACGCCGCCAATTTCCGCAATATGCGCTACGTGGCCAGCACATGGGATATGCAGAACCAACGCATCTCCGATAGCCCCCTAGAGAAGGGGCGACGCATAATCACCTTTGCTGGAGTGCTCAAGTACGACAGCTTCCCCCTGGCCGAAATCCTACGCGAACTGCTGGCCATTGGTCAACAAGAGATGCAGTCGCCCGTTGAGATTGAGTTTGCCGTGAATATGGATGTGCCATATGGTCAAAAACGTATCTTCAACTTCCTTCAGATACGCCCCATTGTCGAAAATGCGCGTAGCCATAGCCTCGAATGGAGTGAGGTAGAGTCCAGCGGAGCCATACTCTATGCCCAACACGCCCTGGGGTTGGGGGCTGTGGAGGGGGTGCAGGATATTATCTATGTGCGCCCCGAACTCTTCAATGCGGCACGTAGCAGCGACATGGCCACCGAGATGGCCCAACTCAACGAGCGTATGGTGGCCGCGGGGCGGGGCTATGTGCTGGTGGGGCCAGGGCGGTGGGGCTCGTGCGACCCTTGGCTGGGCATACCAGTCAAGTGGGGCGACATTTCGGGCAGCAAGGTGATTGTTGAGTGCGCAGTCGAGAATTTCAGAGTTGACCCCTCGCAGGGGACCCACTTCTTCCAGAACCTCACCTCCTTTGGGGTTGGCTACATCACCATGGCTCCATTCCAAGGTGATGGGGTATTTGACATTCAACAACTTGACAGCATGAGCGCAGAGTACGAAAGTCAAAACTTCCGCCTGGTGCACTTCCCTGAGCCGCTCTATATCTTTGTGGACGGCAAAAACGACAAGGCCATTATTTGTAATCGCATTCGTACTCAATAACGGCTCTACACATGGCAATCCACGAGAAACGTTTTTTGTAAGAGCCAATATTTTCTCTCATACGTGGCAACCACCCCTCGTCAAAGAAGCGGTCGATGGCCTGTTGAATGGCCAGGGCGTTGACGTGGGTCACAAAGCCCACCTCGCCATGTTTGACCGTCTCGCCCAAACCTCCAGCCATGGTCACCACCATAGGCACCCCAAAGTGGTAGGCCACCTGGGTAACACCGCTTTGGGTGGCACTGCGGTAGGGCAAAACCAACAGGTCGGCCGCCGAGAAATAGTAGCGCACCTCATCATCGGGGATATATTTATCGTTAAAGATAATCTTATCGGCTAGGCCATAATCGCTAATGGCCACCATGGTCTCGTACCTATCTTCGTAGAATTCACCAGCAATAATTAGCTTTTTGGGCGTCTCTTCCTCAAGAAAGGACCACGCCTCGAGCAGCATATCGAGCCCCTTGTAGTGGCGCACAAAGCCAAAGAACAAGACGTAACGGAAAGCAGGGTCCAACCCCAGGTGGGCACAAGCCTCCTCTCGCGGTACCTTCGCGCCGTAGGTGTCGTAGATGGGGTGCTGAACCATAATCTTTTCGCCCGGGAAGTTGAACTGCTTTAAATCTAAGCCCACCTGCGAGGACATATAGACCACGCGGCCGATGCCCTTGAGGAAGTACTCTGTAAGCCAATTGTCGTAGAAACGTGGTTCGTGGGGGACAATGTTGTCGGTTAGGGCCACCGTGCGAATCCCCTTTTTGCGTAGCACACGGGCCATGGTGCCAAAGGCAGGGGCAAAAAACGGCATCCAGTAACGAAACAGAACCACCTGAGGCTTGAGACTCACGATATAGGAGATGGCCCGAAACCACGAAAATGGGTTCACCGAATTGATTATACGGTGGTTGTCGAAATCCTCGGGGGCGGGGTCGTCGGTGTATTGCGTCTTACCAGGGAACAAAAGCCATGGGTACTGCATACTGAAGTTGACCATAGTCACCTGATGGCCAATCTCCTGGAATTTGGTCATTAGGGTGTCGTTGAATTTGGCTATGCCTCCTCTGTAGGGGTGGCATGGACCGACAATAACTATACGCATGAAAAAGTTTTATGGGAGTTGAGAAACACGTTACCTCTACAAAGATATTATTTTTTTGTATCTTTGTCAAAGATTTATAAAAAAAAGTATGGCTCGTATATTATGTATCGAAAGTGGCACTGAAATTTGTTCGGTGGCCTTGGCTGTAGATGGGGAGTTGATATCGCTGCGCGAGAGCGAGGCTGTGCGTAACCACATCCACGATTTGGCTCTCTATGTGCGTGAAATTTTGCAGGAGAACGACTTAGACCCCTCGGATGATATTGACGCTGTGGCTGTTGGGGCGGGACCTGGCTCCTACACAGGGCTGCGCATTAGTGGCTCCACGGCCAAGGGGCTCTGCTACGGTATGAAAAAGCCGCTGATTGCCATCGACTCTTTGCGTTGCCTGGCCGCTGTGGCACGGCAGGAGTACGACTCGGGCATCCTGACCATCGAGGACCCCTCAATGGCCCTGTTGGTGCCGATGATTGACGCGCGCCGCATGGAGGTCTACACAGCAGTCTACGACATGAAACTCAACGAGTTGGAGCCCACATCGGCCCATATTCTCACCCCCAGCAGTTTCGCCAAGTATATAGCCTCGGGCCACGAGGTAGTTATCTTTGGCGACGGCTCGCTCAAGGCCGCGGAGCTCTTGGGTTCGGCGGTTCAACATCGACGTGTGAGCTCCTCGGCGCGGGGCTTGGCCATGTTGGCAGAGGGCTACTTTAACTGCAAGGAGTTTGTGGACACAGCCTACTGGGAGCCCAACTACCTCAAGAACTTTGTGGCAACAACTTCGGCCAAAAAGCTCTTTTAATCTCTTTCAACCCTTTTTCCGCTGATTTTTTAGCTCTGGTTCACTACATATCTAGGCAAATCATCGATGAAAATAGCAGTAATCAAATTTTGAATAAATTTTAAACAGCCGTCTAAAAAGCACTTCTAAAAATACAATATTATGTCCAAAATCACATCTCTACTCTTGGTGACCTTCGCCCTACTGCTTTCCGCAGGGTCGGCCCAGGGCAAAAGCCCTATCTTCAAGCATGTTATACTGATTGCCAGCGATGGTTTTAGTGGTCAGATTGTGCGCGAGAATCCAGGGAAGTTCCCCAACATAGAGAAGCTTTTTGCGCGCGGCAGCTACACCCTCGAGGCCCGTTCGGTGTTGCCCAGCTCGAGTGCTGTGAATTGGGCCACTCTGCTCATGGGTGCGGGGCCCGAGATGCACGGCTTTACGGAGTGGGGCAGCAAGAGCCCAGAGGTGGAGCCTATATACACCACCCCGCAGTACGATATGTTCCCCTCCATCTTTTCGGTGGTTCGTGCTCAACGCCCCAAGGCCATAACAGGTGCGCTCTATTCGTGGGACGGCATCGGCTATCTGTTTGAAAAGAGGGCTGTGGATTTGGATTTTTTGGCCCCAGAGGATGACGACAAGATAGCTCAAAGGGCCACTGAATATATATCTCAGGCCAAGCCCAACTTCTTGTTTGTCTATTTTTCGGAGCCCGACCACACGGGTCACACCTATGGTTGGCTTTCGCAGCAGTATATAACCTCGTGCCAGAAGATAGATTCGCTGGTAGGGGTTGTGGTGAATGCTATTGATACTCAGTTGGATGGCAAGAGCACCGCCATAATTTACACCTCCGACCATGGGGGTGTGGATAAGGGTCATGGTGGCAAAAGTATGAGTGAGATGCAGGTGCCATATGTGATGGTGGGGCGCGGTATAGCCCAGGGGCAGAAGATAGAGGGGGTGGTGATGAAGTACGACAATGCACCCACGGTGGCTAAGATGCTCAACTTGAAGGTTCCTGAGCAGTGGCGCGGTAGGTCGGTTCTTTAGAGGGGTTCTTTACAACTTCCCACACATATGCTCAAATATTGTAAAAAACCAGGGGCTACAGATGCAAAACACTAACAAAAACTAAACTTTTTAAGCCATGAAAAAGATAACTATCCTAGCAATAATTCTGCTCACAGCCTGCTCAGAGCCAATGACCAAAGAGGAGGCTCTGGCTCAACTTGCATCACAACCAGAATACAATAGTTACTTCTATGCACCCATGGAGATAGGACGTACCGTGCTCTCGGGCGATGACCACAAAAAGTCAAATGAGTTTATCAAAAGCCACTACGGCCCACTGACATCCCAGGGGCTGGTGGAGGTGGAGCTACGGGGCAAAAATTCGTGGCGCACAGTGATTTTTGTCTCCCTAAGCCCAAAAGGAGAGCAGAGGAGCGACCCGCGCCGCGCCGACAGCACCCATTGCTACGTGGCTGTCTGCCGACTCAAACCAGTAGCGGTGGACTCCCTGGTGGCCAAGGGCGACTCCACACTCTGCCTCTACACCATCGAACAGAGCGAACTCACCCCCTTTGGTATTCACCTAGGATTCAAGGACAAAACACAATACCACCTACAAACAATGCTCAAAAATTAAATCTCTTTTCCACCTTTGCCCAATCCACTATCGTC
>JAVVSB010000059.1:5261-6600 GCA_036654415.1 Mucinivorans sp.
CTACGGCACGATTATTTTGGTAGTCAAGGTAGTAGGCATGTTCCCACACATCAAAAGCCAACAGAGGCACCAGCCCGCGAATCATAGGGTTGTCGCCATTGCTACATTTTTCTATTGTAAGGTGCTGTGCTTTGTCGGAGGCCAGCCAGACCCATCCCGAGCCAAAGATGGCCACCCCTAGGGCCACAAACTCCTTTTTAAAGAGCTCCACCGACCCCCACTGCTCCATGATTTTCTCCAACAACCGCCCCTGGGGGTAGAGCTGCGGAGCGGGCGAGAAGCTCTCGAAATAGAAGATGTGGTTCCAGGCCTGGGCGGCGTTGTTCAGCAGCGGCCCCGAGGCCTTGAGCACCACCGAGCGCAGCGAATTAAACTCCTCATATTCACTACCTTGAATCAGGATGTTGACATTGTTGAAATAGGTTACCGTGTGGCGGCCATAGTGGTAAGAGAGGGTCAGAGCACTGATGGCAGGGCTCAGTGCATCAATGGAATAGGGTAGCTGGGGGATTTCAAACTTTTTCATGGCTTTTGGTTTTTAGGTCTTCTCTGGGATTACCTATCATATAATGTGCCAAAGAGCCCCCTCCCCATTAATTTTTAAAAGCCACCAACATACATTTAAATCTATGGTCAAATCTTTTGAATTTGTTATGAACCATTTTTGGTCATCTTTTTGTCTGTAAAACCTAAATTTACAGGTGAAAATAGGGACAAATAGGGGCCGTAACAAAACTCTTGAATAAAATTTAAACAGCCTCTAAGGAGTTATGATAAATGTTAGAGGATGATTCCCAAAATTATCTTGCCAACAAGAAAAAAAATGTACCTTTGCAAAATGAAAAAATTTGGAATATTACTGTTGGGATGTTTGATATTCAACACCCTTACTGCGGCAACACCGATAGAGTATCGACAATTTTTTGCACGCGTAGGCGCTCACGAAATCACACTTCGTCGGATTGACTACTCGAACCAAACGACACGCTATTTGGTGCTCAACACCATCGATTTTTCGACCCGCATAGTGAGTCGTATCCCTCGTTCGGCTGTGGAGCAGGACTCTGTCGATAAATTAGCTGACAGCTCGGCATATTTTACCATACGTAAGCAGATAGAGGGTAATCCAGAGTTTTATGCGTCGGGTATCGGTCGTTTTGAAAGGGTTGATGGGGTTGTCCTCTCGGGAGATCTTTGCCCCTCATCCAAAGCTGGAATAGAACAAACGGTAATCGATTCGTTGGCCAAGAGTAAAAATTCAACCCTCTACGTCTGCATCTCGGGTCGCTGGATAGACAGACACCCCGATGAATTAAAAAAACTGCGCCACGAAACTATC
>JAVVSB010000060.1:0-6578 GCA_036654415.1 Mucinivorans sp.
CGAATTTATTGCTCACTGTAGTTAAAAAACGTGTCAAGCGAGAATGGAGCTTCTCCAATCTTGTGACGATGATACGACAAACTTTGATGTACTACATCGATATATATCGGTTTTGCGAAAACCCCGAAAATGCGTGGATGGAAATAATCGCTCAACGTAATCTATCACCGCCAGAACCAACTTTATTTGATTAGGGGGGCTTACTTTTGAAATCTCTTGCGAAAATGGCTATACTCGGCATTCTCACATAAGAAATTATGGCTATTTGAATTTTACCGGACAGCAATAATATAGTAACAATTTGGGCAGATATAATTTACACCGCGCAACTATTATTGGCAGAAGCGATAGATAGCAAGGGGTGGAGGGTAGTGGCTTGGAGAGAATGAATTTTTATAACCCTTAAATAGCATAACTGTTTGGGGGTGAATTTAGCGTCTATGTAAGGAAAAAATGCACTAATGTGCTACTTTAGACAGTGGCCATGCGCAGGATTAGCTCGCGGAGGATTTGTCCGTCGGTGGCCGAGCCTGTGCCCATGCCCTTGCTGCGGCAATCGGCCTGACGAAGCAGTCCGATGATGGCAAAAGCACGGGCCGAGGGATAGTTCTTAGAGGCGGTGAGGTATTCACCCACAAAATAGGAGCTGGCAAGCTTCAGTCGAGAGGCGATTTCGCTCTCCGTGGGCATTGGAGTACCACGTTTGGTAGACTCCCACTTAATAATATTAAGCATTACAATACGCTGAAAATGTGTAAAAAGCAGCGAAACAGTGACCACCAGTGGATTATCTTTGGGGTTGCGAGCGAAGTGGTCGGCAATAAGCAAAGCGGTGCGGAAATCACGCACCGAAAGGGCTTTTGTTAGTTCAAAAACATTAAAATCCTTACTTATGCCGATATTCTGCTCAACATCAGTGGCGGTAATATTTTTGGTCCCCAGAGGCAGGCGAGTGAGCAATTTATCAATCTCGTTCTCAATCTTGGAAATATTGGCTCCCAGGGCTTGCACTATCATTGCCAGAGCTTTAGCCTCGGCCTGAACACCACGTTCGCGGAGAAACTCAACCAAAAAACTCTCAATTTCGTAATCACGAGGAGTGATACTCTCGAGCACAACTCCAGTCTTGTCGATGGACTTAAAAAGAGTGGTTCGTTTATCAAGACTCTTGCCTTTGAAACAGAGCACTAAAACTGTGCTCTTCATGGGGTGGCGCGCATAGGCCTCCAACATATCCAGTCCTGTAAGCATCTGAGCCTCACGCACAATAACCACCTGGCGGGGAGCCATCATAGGGTAACGTTTTGCCTGAAGGGCCACGTCAGCTCCAGATGAGTCTTTACCATAAATAACTATTTGATTGAAAGCCTTTTCATCTTCAGTTAAACAGTGAGCAGCCACATAGTCGGCCACCTTGTCGATAAAGTAGGGCTCCTCGCCCATGAGCAGATATATAGAGCCAAAAACTCCCGAACTCATCTTTTGAACAAGCTCGGAAGTCTGTTTTAGGCTATCTTTAAAATTCAGCTTTGCCATGGGCAAAGACTATTTGGCACTATCGGCAGCAGGTGCAGCAGGAACTTCAGGCAGCCCCTGAGTCACATCAGCAGGCATAGTGTTCTCAATACGGGCATCTTCGAGGGCAGCATTGCTACGGTCGATATCCTCACGAGGAATGGCCATGGTGGCACAAAGGCTCAACACTACGATGGCAATCGACAGTCCCCAAGTAAGTTTTTCCAAGAAATCGGCCGTCTGACGAACACCCATAACCTGGTTCGAGGCTCCGAAATTGGCAGCCATACCACTCTTAGGGCTCTGAGCCAAAACGGTAAGAACCAACACCACGCTGGCAAATAAAATGAGAACGATGAATAAAATGTACATAATCTATTGTGTTAGTATTGTTGTAAATCCTCAATTAAGGATGCAAAGTAACTACTTTTTTCTGGATTTTTCAAACTTAATTGCTCATAAACATCAATTGCTCGTGAAATATGTCCCTGAGAAAGGTAAATTTGAGCCAAAGTCTCGCTCACAAGTGCATTGTCGACCTCCATAAAAGGAGCCGAAATATCTTCATTTTCAAGATATTCTGCGGTAGCAGAACAGGATGGCTGAGGTAAAAATTTGTCGGGCACACCCCCCGCTAACAGATAAGGTTCAACCCCCACCTGCGCAATACCCCGCCCCGCAGCCTCGAACAAGGCCAAAGAAAACCAAGGATAGAGCCTAAGTAGGTACTCCAGTTCCCTATCAGTATAGCTATCAAATATTTGCTCCATTACCAGTTAGAAAAAGCATCATTAAATATATTCTCGACCAACTTCTCTACAATTTCGGGAATCAATTGATTCTCAATAGTTATTAACATCTGACGAGTATCATAGTCGGCATAGGAAGAGAAAGTTTTATCGTAAGAGAGTTTGGGGTCAACTTTGTTGGTAAAACGCACCTTGACCGATATAGTTAGACGGTTCTTGGTGGCGGTTTCGTTACCAGAAATGGCAATCGGAGCCGAGATATAGTTGATAATTTCGCCCTCGAAGCTAACATCACCCTCCTCACGCACAATTTGCAGACGAGTCTGATTCTGAATCTTCTGAGTTAGTTGGTCTGTGAGCGTGGGGCTCAAAATAGGGGCCACCATAGCCGCCATATTATTAAAATAGGCAACCGAGGCGGTCTTGACAGCGGGGGCAATGGAGGCTCCCGAAAAGGTGTAACTCACCTTACACCCCCAACATAATATCCCTAAACAAACAAGTATAAAAGTCCTTTTTATCATCCTCTCTATCTATCAAACATTAGACGCTCACCATGCAGCTCATCGCTCAGCACCCCATTCTCGTAGGCCAAATGGCCATTGACAAAGGTATGGCTAACGCGATGGTGGAACTCTTGCCCCTGAAGGGGAGACCAACCACACTTATATAGTATATTAGACTCCGAAACATCCCACTGCTCGCGCTTAATAACCACCACATCAGCACGATAACCCTCGCGCAGAAAACCGCGCCCAGTGATACTAAATAAAATAGCAGGATTATGGCACATCTTCTGCACCACCAATTCGTAGTCAAAAATACCCTGGTCGGCCATCTCGAGCATCATAACCAACGAGTGTTGCACCAACGGTGCCCCCGAAGGGCAAGTGGTATAGGGGTGATTCTTCTGTTCCAAAGTATGAGGGGCGTGGTCGGTGGCCACAACATCCAAACGGCCAACACGCAGAGCCTCGCGCAGGGCATCACGGTCGTGTGTGGTTTTTATTGCAGGATTCCACTTTATGGCATTGCCACAACGAGCGTAATCCTGGTCGGTGAACCAAAGATGGTGAGCACAAACTTCGGCCGTAATACGCTTTTCGGCCAATGGTCTCTCGCTAAAGAGCGACATCTCGACAGCAGTACTAAGATGCAAAACATGGAGCCTAGCGTTATATTTAGTAGCCAGCGCAACAGCTTGAGCACTGCTACGGTAGCAAGCCTCGGCAGAGCGAACCAAGGGATGAAGCGCTAACGGAATATTGTCCCCATATTTATTAAAGGCCTCACGCAGGGCTGACTGTATCATACCCTCGTCCTCACTATGGGTGGCAACAAGCACAGGGGAACACTCGAAGATGGCCTCCAAAGAGCGAAGTCTATCAACCAGCATATTACCCGTGGAGCTACCCATAAAGACCTTGACACCGCAAACACGATGGGCATCAACCTGCTCTATCTCCTTGATATTGTCGTTAGTGGCCCCCAAATAGAAAGAGTAGTTGGCAGGCGAAACCTCAGCGGCTCGGTCGTACTTCTGTTCTAGTAACTCGCGCGTGGTGGCGGCTGGCTTGGTGTTGGGCATCTCCATAAACGAAGTGACACCACCAGCTACAGCTGCCCTTGACTCGCTAGCAATATCACCCTTTTCGGTCATACCAGGCTCACGAAAATGGACCTGGTCGTCAATGACCCCTGGCAATATCAACCCGCCATGGGCATCGACCACCTTTTGGGCTTTAGCAAGTAGCTCCGCTGTAACCTCACCTGCACGCACAGCCACTATGCGCTCACCGCAGATGACCAGATAGCCATAAGTACGAGTTCCTTGATTAATAATCAAGCCGTTGTGAATAATTATCATTTGCAAGGTCTAATTTTACGGAATTTCATCTTCAAAACACCCCAAAAGGCCTCGCCAAAAATTCCGCTGCTCATTTTGGAAGTTCCCATGGTGCGGTCGGTGAAGATAATGGGAACCTCGGTAACACGGAAACCAAGTTTGGAGGCCGAATATTTCATCTCTATCTGAAAGCCATATCCCTTCATGCGAACTTTGTCCAAATCAATGGTACGTAAAACCGCGGAACGGAAGCAGACAAAACCAGCGGTGCAATCGCGAATAGGCACGCCAAGAACAGTACGCACAAACTTGGAGGCAAAATAGGACATCAGAACCCTCTTCATGGGCCAATTGACCACATTGACACCCGTCACATAACGCGAACCGATGGCCACATCAGCCCCCGAGGCACACTCACCATAAAGACGTACCAAATCATCGGGGTTATGCGAAAAGTCACAATCCATCTCGCAAATATAGTCGTAGCCTTGGTCCAGAGCCCAACGAAAACCTGTGATATAAGCTGTTCCCAACCCCAGTTTGCCAGAGCGCTCAATCATAAATAGCCGGCCAGCGTAGGTTGAACTTTTGTATCGACGCACCACCTCGGCCGTGCCGTCGGGCGAACCGTCATCCACCACCAACAAATCAAAAGGCTCCTCCAGCGAAAAGACCTTCTCAATCATGGCCTCGATATTCTCGATTTCGTTATAGGTGGGTATGATAACTACTTTTTTCATATTTGTAAAACGCATTTTATAGCGTAAAGGTATAAATAATTTACTACTTTCGCAGAATAAAATTCATATTATGTTTAGACGAACATTTCTTATTTTAATCATAGTACTTTGCAGCACAGAGCTTTGGGCACAGCAAATAATAAAAGAGCACGGTGACTATTTTTCACTCGACCGCTCCATTGTCTTGCGTACCAAAGGCATCTCGGCCAAGCAAGAGACTCTTTTGCGCGAAAAACTCATGACCTCGGGGGCTCACTTTTCGGGGACTGTCAAAGGGTTATTTTCGCCACGAATCATCGTCCGCCGCACCGACCATATCCTAGGGGCTAAGGGTCCTAATGCACTGCAAATAACAGTGAGTTCCAATAAAGTACTACTGGAATACACCTCAACAGCATCTTTAAACCAAGGGCTAAAATACCTAATGCAAAACATAGAAAACAAACGTATTAGGGGTGTGGCAATCACCGATTGGAACTCATCGGGCAAAAGACTTATCAGGGGTGGGACCATTGACCTAACCAGCGGAACCATAGATATGGCACTGCTCAAGAAAGAGATACACCTTGCCGCTCGTAAAAGCGGCAATAAAAGTGTTACTTTGGAACTCATTAGCCCTAATGGGTGGGCCATCGAGAGCTCAGTTTTTGACCTAATAAACCCAAACCACCCCATTACTTACCCCAGTCAAGGAAACTTTTCATTAGATGAGCTGAGCCAAATAAAGCAGTTTTGCGACCAAATAGGTGTACGTACAATCTTTGAGTTCGACTTTAGAAGCGAGAACGATAATTTTATGGAAGCCACTGGTTTTAAGATGACCTCGGTGGAGGGGATGCGCTTTATACGCGCCCTATTGGAGCAGTGGAGCGCAGCCATTGGCATGGGTTATGTAAACTATGGAGAGGAGGTAACGACAGATGCTCGCTACGAAGATTTTTTAAAGAAGATAAGCCATCGACTTAACTTGGAAATTATAGAATGAAGATTCACAGTATACGCACCGCGGCTCTGCTGACGGCACTGATGGTGGCTATGTTTTTGGCCACACTTATCTACTTTGGTCATCTGTGGCTCCCCCACTGGGTGGCCTTGGCAGTGGTAACTGTGATGGCGGTGTACTACTTGACATATTATTTTATTGACTCTTATATTGTCTATCGTATTAAGCCCATCTACCAGATGATATACGGCAAAGGGCACTCCTCGAAACAGATTCAGCACGAATATTCGGGCAAAGATATAGCGGGAGCTTTAGACACCGAAATCAAGATTTGGACTGAGAGTTCGCAAAGCGAAATCAAGAGCCTAAAGGTACTCGAGAAGTACCGTAAGGAGTTTGTGGGGAACGTCTCGCACGAGCTAAAGACACCTATATTCTCGCTTCAAGGGTATATTTCAACTCTGCTAGATGGCGGCATGGATGACCCCGAATTGGTGCACCGTTACCTGGAGAGGAGCGATAAGAACATTGAACGATTAATTATGATTGTCAATGATTTAGAGGATATAAGCCGTCTGGAAAGCGGTAATTTAGTGCTCTATAAAAGTACTTTTGATATGGTAGCTCTGGTACGCGAGGTGGCCGAAGATATGGAGAACCTTATTATTCAGAGCGGCTCAAAATTAGAGATTACAGGAGCAGAGCGAGCCCCACAAACCATCTTTGTGGTGGGTGACCGCGGCCGTTTGGAACAGGTGATGACCAACTTGATTTCAAACGCAGTG
>JAVVSB010000061.1:0-6543 GCA_036654415.1 Mucinivorans sp.
TTGTAGTATCATTGGAAAGTAAAATATATCTATTAATCAGTTAATTGTAATTATTGTATCTCTGTATTGTTACTATATTTGGGGCGAAATAGCTTGTTTTTGGTGCTGAATTGTTACTATTAGGTCTATTTTCAAGTCGAGTAACAAACCAACAACAAAAGTAATACAAAAAACGTCCAAACAAAAGAAACAACGTTCTTTTTTATCAAACGAAAGAAAAACGCCCAATATATTGCTATATCAGGCGTTTAGTTTCTATTACTTTACTTTCCGTTTCTCTTTATTGAGGTGAGGTAAAAGGCTGTTTACTTTCCGATGCAGAACTTAGAAAATATATTTTTTAGTATATCATCAGTTGTTATTTCGCCAGTTATTTCGCCTATATGCAGTAGGGCTATGCGGATTTCGGCGGAGATAAGGTCGGTGGGCAGGCCTCCGTTAAGGGCTGCATTGGCGCGTTGAAAAGCCTTGGAACTCTGCTTTAAAGCTTCGCAATGGCGGACGTTACTCACCACAACTGCCTCAGCGTTATAGTTTGAAACCCCCACTTGTTTGAGCAGCAGAGCTTTTAAATCATCTATACCCGTGCCGTATTTGGCTGAAATATAGCATGGTGTATCTGTGCCGTATGGTGTGGTTACATCTTGTGGACAGAAAATGGTAGTGCTTTTCTGACTATCAGTGCCCGTGTTAGTGCCAGCATTCTGTTGGTGGCAAGTCGTAGTATCTTCTTTACAGATAGTGTCCGCAGCTCCTTGATGGGAGTCAGCCATGTTGCTGTGTGTGGCGGGGGAGTTGGCGGCTAGTTGGTCGCATTTGTTGACCACAATTATATGCTTTTGCTCGGTTGTGAGTTCTAGCTTTTCTAGTTCCTCGGGTGCTTCTGTCAGTTCGATAACCACATTGGCCGTGCGTAGTTTTTGGTACGAACGTTCTATACCGATGCGTTCTATTTCGTCTTGAGAGCTGCGGAGTCCTGCTGTGTCAATAAATCTAAATAGTACGCCCCCAATTACTAATGTCTCTTCTATAAAGTCGCGTGTGGTGCCTGCTGTGGCCGAAACTATGGCTCTCTCTTCGCCAAGTAGCCTGTTTAGGAGTGTCGATTTACCCACATTGGGCCTGCCTACAATGGCCACAGCAACACCGTTCTTGAGTACATTACCCAGTGAAAAAGAGTTGATAAGTTCTCTTAGCCGCTCTTGAATTTTGTCAATCAAACTTTTCAGCTCTCCGCGGTCGGCAAATACCACATCCTCTTCACCGAAGTCTAGTTCCAACTCCAGTAGCGAGGCCACGTGCAGTAGTTGTTGGCTAAGGTCCCTCAGTTGGTGTGAGTACCCACCTCTCATCTGTTGTAGGGCCACGCCAGCGGCAGCTCTGCTTTGCGAGGCTATCAAGTCGGCCACCGCTTCGGCTTGTGCTAGGTCCATCTTGCCACCCATAAAAGCGCGCATGGTGAACTCTCCAGCTATGGCGGCTATGGCACCCTTGGTGGTTAGTAAACGCATTATTTCGTTTACAATCCAACCTGAACCGTGGCACGAAATCTCGACACAATCCTCTCCTGTATATGAGGCTGGCTCTTGAAAATAGGTGCAGAGAACCTCGTCTACGGCCATCTTATGCTCATCGCGTATTAGCCCCAGAACGGCAGTACGTGCCTTGAGGGTAGCCGAAAAAATTGATTCTGTGATTCTCCGTGCATCCTTACCGCTGAGCCTTATCACGGCTATTGCCCCACCAGCGGTGGTGGCAGGGGCCACAATTGTAGTATCGAATTTGTCTATCATAGCCACAAAGGTACAAAGAAACTATCTAAATTTGTTTTTCTAACCTTAGAAACTATTTTGATAAGTCACCTTGAATTATGAAGGGGGGTCGGCGTTATGTGCTGATGTTGCAGGTCTATGTATTATTGGGTGGTGCTGCAGCAGCAACAGGTTGTCTAGCCTCTCTGATAAAAAGCACCACCACCAGCCCTACAGCTGCCAGTATAGCGGCAATCAAAAAACTGGTGGAGATGGCCCCCACATAGGCCTCCGAGGAGTCTATGGTCAAGGCGTGGTGAGCCACGCGCGAGGAGATGAGAGCCGTAAAAATGGCTATGCCTAGCGAGCCCGAAAGTTGTTTGACTGTGTTGGCCATACCGCTGGCCGAGGCCATCTCGTTGCGTTTTAGCTCGCTAACAGCTAGGTCATTTAGTGGTGTAAAGGCCAACCCAATGCCTATGCCGCGCATATAGAGTGACAACATAATAAGCCAATGAGGGGTGTGGGTTGTAAAGAGCGTACTTATCAAGAAGTAACTCACAAAGACCACCAAACCCGCTACAATAAGCCTCTTGTGTCCTGTAAATCGGCTCAATACTCCAGTCAACGGTGCCAGCGACCCTTGGATAATACCAACAGGCAGAAAGGCCATCCCCGCAGCCAGTGTTGAGTAGCCAAGTATATGTTCCAGGTAGATAGGTAGCAGGTAGTTCCCAGCGAAGAGTCCTATACTGAAAAAACTTAGTGCAACGATGGAGATAGTGAAACTACGAAAGCGAAAGATACTCAAATCGAGTATCGGAGAGCTGATTGTCAGCGACCGCTTGACGAAGAGGTAGATGGCCAGCAACGACAGGACAATGAGTGCCACAATCCATGGTGAACTCCACCCGTAATTGCTACCCAAACTCAACGCTACCACCAACATCGGTAACCCTAGCCCTATGTAGAGGAATCCGCGTAGGTCAAAATTTCCTGTGCTCTCTTCGTGGCTCTCTTTCATAATCATCCATGCCCCAGCTGTTGTCACCAAGCCGATGGGTATGTTGACCACAAATAGAGAGTGCCAACTGTGAGCCTCCAGCAATAGTCCGCCTAGATATGGGCCCATTGAGACCGAAGCTGCCGAGGCTACAGCCCATAGCCCTAGGGCAAGACCTCGTTGTTGACGGTCAAATTCACGAGCCACCATGGCCATGCCCAGTGGCTGGATTATACCGCTGCCAAACCCTTCGACCACACGCGAACCCACCAATTGTGGTAGGGTGTTCGATAGGCTACACAGCAACGAACCTGTGGTAAATATCACCATGCCAATGATGAATAGCCTTTTGTAGCCCCATTTCTGCGCAAACCATCCTGCCGAGGGAAGCATAACACACATCGAAAGTAGGTAGCCCGTCACCACCCACTCCACATCCATAAGTGGACTCGAAAAAGAGTGCATCATCGCTGTTAGCCCCACATTAACAATGGTGGTGTCCAAAACGGCCATAAAGGTACTTACCATCACTAGCAAGAGTATCCACCATTTATCGGATATATTTGTCATGTCACCACTTGTTGCAAAATTCGCGCCAAAGAATTTTGGTGCTTTTTTATTAAAATGGCGCTTCTTAGGAGTTAGGTCCCAAATTTCATTGATTTATTTTCACAATTTTATCAGTGCTATTTTTTGAGCTTGTTTTTTATTCAATTTGTCGATTCAGTCGTGGATTCCGGTTATATAATCATGTAAAAAATAGGCTCAAAGGGTGATAATAGGATGATGAATAGGTAATCTTCATGGTAACAACGACTATGATTCTATTAACTTTGCCACTTGAATATTATTAATAAATAAAAGATTGAAAAATGACGTCAATAAAAGCTGTTTTAAGCAAGGACAGGGTCAAGAAGAGTGGTGGTTATGCGTTGGCTATTCAAGTTATACATCTTCGTAAGAAGCGTGTTATGCATTTGGGTTATGATTTGTCAGATGGTAATTTCGATACCGAGCAAGAGTGTGCGGTCTACAACAGTGAACTCCCGTTGACCCGCAAAGAGGTTAAGCAAATCAACGAGCGTATTGAGAAAGTCAAAAGTGATTTGAATTTAAAGTTAGAGAGCCTCGAGGCTGCAGGTGTTGATTTTATGGCAGCCGACATCATAGCACGCTATCGTAAAGACAAAAATGACATCTATCTTTTTGTCTATCTGCAAAAGCAGATTAACGAGAAACGGCGTATTGGTAAAATGGGTATTGCCGATGCTTACCAATCGACCTTACGGTCTCTTAAACGCTATCTGGTCGACAAGGCGGTTACTTTTGATGAGATAAACGTAAGTTTTCTGCGCAATTATGCCAATCATTTGATATCCACTGGTGTTGTGCAGAACACCATCAACTACTATATGCGTAATTTGCGTACCATTTACAATCGTGCTTTTGATGATGGATTGATTTCCAATGGTCATAACCCTTTTCGTCGTTATCGTCTTCGCAGTGTCAAAACCGTTAAACGTGCGCTCAAAAAAGAGGAGGTAAGGCGCATAGCCAACTTAGATTTATCCCTGGAGCCACAGTTGGCTCAGGCACGAGATTTCTTTATGTTTAGTTTTTACACTCGAGGTATGTCGCCCGTTGACATACTATACCTTAAATATACTGATATTGTCGATGGCGTTATCTTCTACCAGCGTCACAAAACTCAACAGCCACTCCAGGTAACCGTCACTTCTCCTTTGCAGAAGTTGTTGGAGCGTTACCATACTGATTCGGAATACGTGTTACCCTTTATTAACTATTATTCTCGCAACACTTTGCGCGAGCAGTATAAAGCGGCCTATACGCAGATAAATTTGGACCTCAAGAAGGTGGCTCTTTTAGCTGACATTCACACCAACCTGACGGCTTATGTTGCGCGTCACAGTTGGGCCTCCATAGCCAAGGGTGACGGAGCTCCCATGGCTGCCATCTCCGAAGGGCTGGGGCATACTTCCGAAAAGACGACTATTATCTATTTGAGTAATTTCGACCGTAGTGTTATTGATTCCATTAACCAACGAGTTGTAACACTCTAGTTCTTTAATGTTTGCTAATGTTTATAGTTGCCAATGTGGCAAAAAATGATTACTTTTGTATTGCAATTTATCAATTATACTAAGAATAGAATTAAGCTAAAAATAGGTGCTTTTTTATTGATCAATTACATCCTTTTACGGTGCAAAGATAAGCACTAAAAAAGTTACGATTACTATACATTTGAACTTATATACTATACATATGGCCAGCGTGTTATATTTTAATATAAATCACTGGTTATCAGCTATCCGTTTTGTCTGATTTGCGTGGGGGTACCACCTAAATTGGCCTTACAAAACTTTATCAGGTGTTCCAAAGATGAGAAATTAAACTCATCGGCAATACTCTTAAGTGGTATTTCGGGTTGCAATAGCTTCCCTTTGATGTGGCGGGCCACCTGTTTCTGCATCCAGGCGTATGGAGGCTCGCCAAATTCATTCTTAAACTTGACCGTAAAGGCTGACGCTGAGTAACCACATTTACGTGCTAACTCGGTGGCATTGTGTGCCAGAAGGTAATGTTCCATGACTACGCTGCGGAAATCTATCGATTTACCTATGATAGGATGGAAGAGTTGTGCACACTCTTGTTTGGAGTAATAGCCTCTGAGAATCATAAATAACTCTCGTTGCTTTATCTCGTGTAGGTGGGTGCAATTCATGCCAGCCTTGAGATAACTGCGCAACAAGTTTAAAAAAGAGGTTAGCGGTTCGCGTATATCAAGTGACTTAAAATCATATGTTATTGCATCGCAATATGGCGAGAGTTCCTGGAGAGACATCTTCTCGCACATGGAAATTTGGTTACTATAGGCCAGAACCATCAAGCTTGTCTGTTCAAGGGCCTTCCCATGGCCATCGCTCATTTTGGGCAGAAAAAACATCTCAGCTTCTTTGAAATTTCTATCGCAATACTCATTACAACTAACAGAAACAGAACCACTAAGGATAAATACCAAATGATTCTCTGGCTTATGTTGTTTTTTGAAATATTCACCTTTAGCTAAGTTTACTAAAACAAACCCAACTTTAATGTCAGATGTGTAATTATGACAAACTGTGTGCTCTTGAATGTATAAAAGTTTCATAACTATCTGTATTTTAAGTCATTAATTTTATTATGTTTCTGCATTGTTTCTGCATTATATCGTACTGAAATAGTTTAGTGTAAATGAACAAGCCTCTTTCTTAATATTATATTTCTGCATTACCTTTATGCAGTACTGATAACATAGCCTGAAATACACTAATGAACAGTATATTATATCTTTATAATTTCTATTCTTAGTAGAGTATAGATGTAATTTACGAATCATATGTTTTCAGCGCGTGTATAATAGTATGTTAATAGTTATTGTATCCTTGTCAATGGATACTGGCCGTGAAGGTGTGTTTGCTGTAAACATCTCTCGTGAACACAACATTCCCGAGCCTTATATTTGTGGCGCCGTTAAAAAGTTGTTTCAAGAGAAGTTACTCACCTCTACGGCAGAAGGTCGTCTTTTTTTATCACCAAAAATATCTTCTTTGACTCTTGGAGACCTGGTGCTTCGCTTTGGTGACACTGAGTTTTCTGGCACTTTCAAGGATGTTAAGACTAAGGAACCATTAAAGCTCAGTATGGCCTCTCGTGTTATCTTTCATGAGCAGGCGTTTTTACGATATAGTTCGTAATCGTATAGAGGACGATAATAATCATCTTCGTTGG
>JAVVSB010000062.1:0-6294 GCA_036654415.1 Mucinivorans sp.
TTTAGTAAAGCGATGGAAGGTGATTTAGCCTTACATATTATTAAATTACTGATAACATCTTCTCCTGTCGTGTACCCTTGTGGTAAAATAATGCCGTCAAAGAGTGATTTCCGATATAACCGGCCACATAAAGATGGGGTTAATTCCTTAAGAATCAGACTTTTGATAATAGAATTATCTATGATTTTGTTTTCTTTTTTGGCAATTAATCTCCCTGATTCTAATACTACCGCAATCTCACCAACTATAATATCTTCATTCCCTTCTGTGAATTTTGCCCACAATAGACCCAGCGCATCTCGAGTAATCATATCATCACTGTCAAGAAAAAACACACATTCCCCATTAGCTTTTTCTAATCCGGATATACGAGCATTAACTAGACCTTCATTTTTCTTGTTGATTATTCTGATTCGTTTGTCACGTTGTGCATAACTGGTTAATATGTTCAGTGAATTGTCGGTACTACCGTCGTTTACAGCTATTATTTCATATTCCGTGAACGTCTGCGTCAAACAGCTTTCTAGGCAGCTTGATAAATATTTCTCCGTATTGTATACTGGAATAATTATTGATATCATTGTACTGTATTTATTTGTAATTAAATTGCTATGTTTCAAGAGTATAATAACAACAACGTATATGTGAAGCAAAAATTATACTGCTGATGTCGTAAAATTACGTTTAACGATTAATTTGAAAGTGAACGGGAATATTACTACAAGAATTTTGGCTATAGATTTATAATTTCGTTTATCATTATTATATTCCATATTTAAAACCTCTACTCACTCCAGACTACGCGTTTAACGTAGTCGGTGTATGATAATATGATACGAACAACTTTATCGCTCACGTTTGGCATTGAATAATCGGCCACAGCACGCAAAGTTCGAACAGGTCCACGTCCCTGCAACTCCAGTTGAGCCAACCCCTGCATAATACGCTCAGGATTAAGCCCGACCATCATAACACTCGCCTCTTCCATTGCTTCTGGACGCTCGTGTGCTTCACGTAAGTTTAATGCTGGAAAATTCAAAATTGATGACTCTTCCGAAATTGTTCCACTATCACTTAATACTGCTTTGGAGTTAGCTTGTAAAGCTAAATAATCTGACAGCGAAAGAGGCTTACTCAATACAATCCGATCATCTAACTCAACTCCCATTTTGTCAATCATCTTCCGCGTACGTGGATGCGTACTTACAATAATGGGCAGATTATATTTTACTGCAACAGTATTAAGTGATAATACCAAACCTAAGAAATTTTTCTCATAAGCTATATTTTCCTCGCGATGAGCAGAGACAACAAAATACTTATATTGTTCTAATCCTCGTTCAAATAACACTTTAGAGTTTTCTACTTTAGATAAGTATGTTGCCAACACCTCAAACATAGGACTTCCAGTCTTAATAATTCTATCTGGAGGCAAGCCCTCAGATAATAAATACTCGCGAGCAATATCACTATATGTCATATTTATGTCTGCTGTATGATCAACTATCTTACGGTTACTTTCCTCAGGTACACGTTGATCAAAGCAACGATTACCAGCCTCCATATGAAAAATGGGAATATGACGTTTTTTAGCTGCAATGGCACATAAACACGAATTCGTATCACCCAAAACCAAGAACGCATCAGGACTGACTTTCTCTAATACTGGATCTATATTTACCAATATTTGACCAGCAGTAGATGTAGCATTGACTCCAGCCGCATTAAGAAAATAATCTGGTTGGCGAAGTCCCAAATCTTCAAAGAACAACTCATTGAGTTCATAATCATAATTCTGCCCTGTATGGACCAAAATATGCTCAATTGCTGGAGAAATATCCAGTTGCTTCAACACACAAGATAATCTTATTATCTCGGGACGTGTACCAACTACGGTAAGTACTTTTAATTTTTTCATCATACTGTTTCAAAATAAGTATCTCCATCAGCTGGATTATACCATTCATTTATCCAAAATTGAGTATAAAGATCCTCTTTACCAACATTTCTAATGTTGTGCGTATACCACACAGGCATATCAACGTAAGAGGGTTCACTACCATCTACTTCAAAACTATACACTCTGTTATCTCCTATTTTACGCAACTCTATCACTGCATGACCTTTAATCACAACAAAACGTTCTATCTTTCTTGTATGATAGTGGTTGCCGCGAGTAACACCCCTTGCAGTAGTAGATAAAGACACCTGCCCTCCAACTCCAAGTTTCATCGTCTCCACAAAAGTTCCTCGAATATCAACGTGTGGGACCAATTTTACGCAACGTGGCTCCATATATGAACGAAACGTATTAAAAAGGTTGACCTCATTACAATCTCGTAATGCTGGAATACAGCCTTGTTCAAAATACGTACACTTATAATTTTCAAAGAGTGTTAATATTTCAGATACTTTTTTCTCAAAATCCCATGGAACTTCGATTTTACGTATTCCTTTCTCAGCAAATTGAGAAATGATAAACTTACACAAAGACCCGACATAAATCAACCTCACATCACTATCAACCACAATTGTAGGTTGTTCTCCACACACCAATTTATGAGCGAAAGTAGCAATAAACGTATTATAGTTGGGACGTGAGAACTCACCATACACATTAGGAACAACTAATCCACTAAACGATGCTCCATAACGCGCAGCCCAATCTTCAAACATCTTACGCCCAATAAATTTACTCCTCCCATAAAGATTATCCTTAGTTTCTTGTGTGGAAGAACTAAAAAAAACATGTGGCGTAACGTCTTCTGACTCCATTGCCTCAATCAAGCTTTGAACTAGTCTTATGTTGGTGTCATAAATTACTTGTTCTGACTCATTTCTATTCATTGCCGCAAGATGGACAATCACATCACATTGCTTTACAAATCGTCTTAAAGCCAACATATCACTAAAAAAGCTATCTTCAAAAGGCACTCGCTCAAATGTATCAGGTTCTAAACCAAGATAATGATACAAATACGTACCAACGAATCCAGCCTGACCAGTTATTCCAATTTTCATTTCTTCCTTATTAATATTTCGACCAATCTACCCACATATTGCTATCATAACGCCAAGAGTCAAGCAAGGCTTCATCCAATAATTTACCTGAATAAACGAGTAAAATAGAATCTGGAACCGTGGCCTTTAAACAATTAGCATAACCTTCTGGCACATATACAATTTCGCTCTTTTTATCCGTCAACGTGACTACTTTAGGCTCAAGTAATGGTGACGGTGTATCCCAATTGTCTATTTCGATAAAAGCCATCGTAAAAGCCCCCTTTAAGCAGTAGAACCATTTTTTCTCATACCTATGACCATGCCAACCACGTATCACATCCGTTGAAGGGTGGTGGATAAAATAGCAACGTTCAACACCGTTAAAACGGAAGTTATTAAGTGAGCTTATTTGCCCACGAAAATCACTAAAAATTTCTCCCTCAATAATTTTAATTTCTGCCATATTTAAACTATAAACTTAAATCTTCACGTATAAACTTCAATTGTAATAATAATTGCTTCATACCTTCTACGTCCAAACGATTTGTATTATTGGAATTGTAATCTTCAAAATTGGTGACTTTTTCTTCGCCATTGACAAAATATTTGTCGTAATTCAAATCACGACTATCACACGGTATACGATAATACTTACCCATATCGATAGATTTGGCCATCTCTTCGCGAGTAACAAGTGATTCATATAGTTTTTCGCCATGGCGCGTCCCAATAACACGTACAGTTGTGTTGGCCTTATATAAATCTTTGAGGGCAGTAGCTAGCACATTCAGGGCAGCAGCAGGTGCCTTTTGCACAAATAAATCACCATTCTCACCGTGCTGCCATGCATAAATAACCAAATCAACAGCATCTTCCAAAGTCATCATAAAACGAGTCATGCTAGGGTCTGTGATGGTAATATCCTGCCCATCTTTGATTTGGTCAACCCACAAAGGGATAACCGAACCTCGCGAGGCCATTACATTGCCATAACGAGTACAACAAATTGTGGTCTTACCTCCATTCATAGCCAAAGCACGCCCCTTTGCTATGGCAACCTTCTCCATCATTGCCTTACTTATACCCATGGCATTAATAGGATAACAGGCCTTATCTGTGGATAGAACAACGACATTTTTAACACCATGCTCAATGGCCGAATCAAGCACATTTTCAGTTCCTAGAACATTAGTTTTAACAGCTTGAATAGGGAAAAATTCGCACGAAGGGACTTGCTTCAAGGCCGCAGCCTGAAATACATAATCCACACCAGCCATGGCCACATCGACAGAACGTTTATCCCGAACATCCCCAATATAAAATTTAACTTTCGGGTTCTGCAAGCGATGACGCATATCATCCTGTTTTTTCTCATCGCGTGAGAAAATCCTAATCTCTTTTATATCTGAATCAAGAAAACGATTCAAAACAGCATTACCGAACGAACCTGTACCGCCAGTAATTAATAGCACTTTGTCTTTAAACATAATGAATATACAGTTTTATTTTTACAAAAGTAATAACTTATTATTATCAAACAAAACCTGCGACTATAAACTAATAGTTTATTCACGTAATTATAATCGGAAAAACTAAAAGTACTCGAATTGCAAAACAAAAAGTACATGTTTTTCCACCCCACCCTGCCCGACACTTTGGGTTGTGTATATATCGACAAAAGCTCCAATATAACTTTGTATATTAGAGTTTTTGTCGATATATACACAACCCAAAATTATACCAGCAACAGGCTTCTATATAACTGTATATATAGGAGCCTGTTGCCGTTAGACCTGTTAAAACAGCGATAGTGACTGGTTAGGGGCAACATAGTTACATATCATTCACTCCTACTGAATACGACGGTCTGCCATAGACTTAGAGGCTGTAATTGTGCGTTGGACACTGTGTAGCACCCAGTGGTACTTATCTATGTAGGATGCTATAACATCGTTAGGGAGCATGGTGAGCATTATGCTACTCCCTAGAATTAAGACCAGCAGTTTTGCTTAAAAAAAGCAATAACTTTGAACTAAATTTTAGAAAGTATGACACGCAAAAGACACAGCGCAGCCTTTAAGGCGCAAGTAGCCATCGAGGCTCTGAAAGAAAAAGAGACATTGGCCGAGTTGGCCAAACGATTCGCACTTCACCCGCAACAAATTTCGGACTGGAAACGTGAGTTTCTCAGCCGTAGCAATGAAATTTTCTCGACTAAAGCTCCCGAAAAAGAGGCGGTAATAAGAGAGAAAAGCTTTACGAAAATATCGGCAGATTGGAATTGGAAGTGGATTTCTTGCAGGAGGCCTCAGAAAAATTGGGGATAGTGAGCGCCTCCAAGAAGTATTAGATCCCCGCTACAACCTGTCGCGGCACACCCAATGCCGCTTGGTCGGCATAAATCGCACAAGCCATTATTACAAGCCCAAGCCAGAGAAGGCCTCAGACTTAGAGCTATCTGCTCTGCTGGACAAGGAGTACCTGGATCACCCCGAGAAAGGTGTTCTTCGGATGCGCGATTATTTGGTAGTTTTGGGCTATGTCATTGGGCTAAAGCGTACTCGCAGACTGCTTCGCACGATGGGTCTGGATGCTATTTACCGCAAGCCAAATTTATCGCGCTTGGGCAAGGCGAAGTATGTTATGCCGTATCTACTTAAAGGACTGAGAGTTGTTCGACCCAATCAGGCTTGGGCAATCGACATAACTTACATTCCCCGACAAAGAGGACACCTCTATTTGACGGCTATTATTGACATTTATAGCAGGTATATCGTTGGTTGGGGATTGCACAACACGCTTGAAGCCGCAAATTGCGTAGAGGTGCTTGATGCTGCCGTTGGTCGATATGGTGCGCCTAATATCATCAATTCGGATAAGGTGAGTCAATTTACTTCAGGTCAATGGATAGATGCAGTTGCAGGGTATGACATTAGGGCGAGTATGGATGGTCGAGGCAGGGCAATCGACAATATTTTCATCGAACGATTTTGGCGAACTGTAAAATATGAATACCTTTACATACGCAGTTTTGATGATGGCGCGGCATTGTATCGCGGCTTAGTTGTATTTATAGGGTATTACAACGAGCGGCGCACCCACCAAGGTTTGGGTCGCGGGGTGACCCCCTCTATGCGATACAAAGGTTTCTTTGGCGAGAGCTCAAAACAGGCTCTCGCAAGTTAAACTCTAAGCAAAAATCGCAAAACTACTGGTCTGAAAAAAGGAAGTAGCATAGTATAGCAGCCCTCTATCTGCCTAAATAGTTGATTTTTCTTCATTTTCGTGACA
>JAVVSB010000063.1:0-5685 GCA_036654415.1 Mucinivorans sp.
ATAATAAAATCAAACGGTTATGGCGGTTTCACGCACCGTTTTGACCATTAAGCCAGCATCTCTTTTGACGGGAAGAAAGCATAGAATGAACCTTTGGATATATCAACACGCTGAACCAACTCATCGATGGAGGTTTTTCGCATACCATAACGAATCATACACTGTTCCGCTTCTCGCTTCAGTGCAGATATTACCTGTTGCTTTTCTTTGTCGCTAAATGCTTTTGCCATATCGGTTTCATTTGCAATGACTATATAATCATAATTAGTCATTGCAAATATAGATATATTGTCTGAATTACCAAAAACATTTTGATAAAACTTTATCTGTGAGGCATAAGCAAAGCCAACATTCTTGATTTGACCGCTTCCATAACGGCAGCAGATATTATGTTCCGGTTGAAGCTAAAGCCTATTTGCAGAGTGTCATTTAGTGTAGCAACTCCAAGAACGACATAGCTTCCCGGTGCTTTTGGCGCAAAGCATACCAAATCACGAATGCGGAAGAACCTATTTGGCAATTAAAATTCAAGCGTCCAATATTAGAGATAACCGTAGAGGATGGTTTGTCAATCGAAAGCATTGATGCCGCTTTTTTTGCGACTTTATCGTTGCACTCCCCATAAGCGGCAAAATATTTTAGCACGACACTACATCCTGCCATGCGGCATACCAAAGGTAGCCACGCACATCTACATAACCCATGGCCGAAAGTAGTTGCATATATTGTTGCACTTGGTCCAGGTGGCTTTTGGTACGCACCAACCCAAATTTATAGTCCACAACAATGGCACTATGCCCATGAATCATAACACGGTCTGGACGATAAGTTTGATTATCTGAGGTGATGATGGATCGCTCGCTAAAGAGCTCCCAGGTTCCATTGAACCACTCAGTGGCAAGTGGATTACCAAGTAGGGAGTTGAAAGAATCAGCCAACATATCCCCCTGAGCATCATCAATATCTCCAGATAGAAGCATTCTGTCAAGCAGAGGCCGCACATCGGTGGCAAGAGCTATTTGTGCAAAAAACCCATGTTGAAGAACACCCTTTTCGCGAGACGACAGTTCATGAGAGAGCCCCTCTAAGTCATAGCGCCACGAAACACTCACTCTAGGACCAAACTCGTGTTGCTCAAAACTATCAAAGATTAGACCCTCCTGAGGGGTAGTGGCCGCGGCACCATGGACAATCTTTTTGCTACCAAAGGTGAACACACTCTCCTCAAAATTGCCCTCATCCAAAGCCTGGTCAATTAGCTCAGCTATAGTATTAACACGTGGCTCTGTAGGGATATTCAAATAGAGCTCGCCACGGGCACGCGTAAGGGCCACATAGAGCAGATTTACATTGTCGATATGCGAGTAGACAACCTCGCGCAGATAAGATTCGGCATATACTGAGGTTGCTATATCTTTTTTGAAACTTAGTGGTATTGGATTAAAAACAAAAAATGGAGATACCATACTCTCTGACCAAAGCACCGACCCCGTGGCAGGCAAAAGGCTCCAATCGGCAAAGGGAATCACAACACAAGGATACTCCAGACCTTTGGAGCGGTGAATGGTGTCGACTTTGATGGCATCCTGAGCCGATGGAAGCTCGAGGGCTGTATGCTGTCCGCTCTGGTGCCACCACTCCAGAAAAAGAGTGGTATCGGCCACACACCTACCACAAAAATCGAGAATAGCCTGGTAGAAGCCCTGTATATAGGAGACATCCTCGTGACCAAGTCCGAGACACTCAACCGTAGCCACAGCTGCATCGAGTGGGCTCATTAACGGAATCATATCCACCACGTTAAGCTGCTCAGCCGTTAAATGGCCCCCCAGTCGCAACTCAAGCAACTCGCCCAAAATCATATCTTCCCGATTCATGGCCACACTAATAAAGGCCACAATCAAAGAGATAGTAGAACAAGAACCTATCTCGAGGGCCTGTTCGGAGATAACATTATAGCCCCCATTCACAAGTTGTTGAGCAACCTGTGCCCCCTGAACCTTGGTTCGTACCAAAATGGCTATATCACGTTGAGTATAACCACGACTAAGAATGTCTGCCACGGTTTGAAGGATTCGCTCTAGAGGTTCATCGGTACGACATAACTCCACATAACCACTCCCCTGCTCAAAAATAGGTGCGCTCTGTTGCTCAAAATTATCAAAAGCCAAGCCGATGGCCCCACCGAGCTCTTGAACTAAAGCGGGCGAAGATTCCAAAAACGACTCTATCTTAAGTGAGCACTCATGAACCACACTACCAATTAGGTGGTTATTGAACTCCACCACCAGCGGTTCACTACGCCAATTGGTGGTTAGATGCTCGCCATCGCCACTACGTCCTTGGAAATGAAGCGAAGCCCCCTTGGCCAAAATATCCCAATCACCACCTCGCCAACGATAGATAGCCTGCTTGACATCACCTATCAAAAGAGCTGCTACCCCAGAGGTATGACCCAAAACATCATCCAGCAAAGGCACAAAACCGCTCCACTGTCCACGCGAGGTATCCTGAAACTCATCAATCATATAACAACTGTAACGATTACCTATCTTTTCGTAAATAAAAGGGGTGCTATTTTGCTCGACAAGCTGCTCGATAAGGGACGTGGTACGAAAAATAGGCAGCGAATTATGAGCACTCCAAAGTTTTTCAAGCTCTATGGAGATGGCCCCCAATAACAGATAGTTAGAAAAATTACGGTTCAAAAGGTCAACTGAATTGGACAGTGGCAAAAACTCATCAACCATTTGCCCAACATCCCGAACCAAAGGCCAAAGCTCGGCAATTATGGATTCAATGGTGGCACGGTGTGGTGATTTAGCTAATGCCCACTGCTCGGGAGACTCAATGGCACTACGGTAATAGACACCATAGGCGGTCACCACGCCACGCCCATATATACGGGCCATGTAGGAGGCAAAACTACTTTTACCATATTTAAAATCAGTGGGGTCGAGCCCAGCTGCACTCATAATCTCAAGAGCTTGGCCACACTTTTGTTCGATAAGTTTTTGCCGACTCTCGACATAGTCCACCAACTTTTGGTGCACATGGATAAGTTGTTCGGGATTGCCTGAGGGTCTTTTATAATTCTCATTAAAGGTCTCATGGGCCAAAGTCATCAACTTTTTACGAATATCCCATCCATGATTACCATCAACAGACTCATCGACAGCGCGTTCAACTAAGTTACGCAAAGCTGGGTCGGAATGGCTACGAGCCAACAGATTCTCAATGGCCTCGGCCAGAAAGGTGTCACCACTCAGTTCCACCTGATACGAAAAATCGAGCCCCAACTCCCTGAAAAAGCTTCGCACAATACGTTGAAAAAAAGCATCGATGGTGGAGATGGAGAAACGTGAATAATCATGCAAGATAAGGCTTTGAGCCTGACGAGCATTGAAGATAATGGCCTCGCGCGAAAGGGAACTTTGGTCCATGAGGGCACTGAGATAATCGCCATGCCCCTGAGCCAAAGCCCCCAACTGCTCCAGGATACGTCGCTTCATCCCCTCGGTCGCCTTATTGGTAAAAGTAACCGCCAAAATAGAGCTATAATCCATAGGGTTATGAACCACCCGATAGATAAATTCATATGCCAAACGAAATGTTTTACCTGAACCAGCCGAAGCCCTTAATATATTAATAGTTCCCAAAGATTCTTAATTTTTACCAAATGTACAAATAATATGATTCTAAACAAAATAATGCTCTTGAAGAGGATTTATACAGATTTACGCTTTGTTTTTTGACAAAAAAGTGATATATTTGTCGTAATTTTTCACTTTCAATATATGGAATAATCTATGATAAAAGAGAATTTTATAGAACTTTATGAGAATTGTTTTCGCGAACACTGGAAGCTGCCAGCACTGACCGATTACTTTAAGAAAGAGACATTTACATACGGAGAGATGGCCTCCGAAATAGCCAAGTTACACATACTTTTCGCTGAATTAAAAATCAAAAGAGGCGACAAAATAGCTATTCTGGGACGTAATAATACGCGCTGGTGTATTTCGACATTAGGTGCCATAACCTATGGCGCGGTGGCTGTACCCATACTTCAGGATTTCAACGCCAACGATGTACAACACATTATAAACCACTCAGGCAGCCGTATACTATTCGCTGGCGACCGCTTTTTTGACTATATCGACCCCGAGCAAACCCCTGCAATAGAGGCTGTCTTTTCACTCACCGATTTTAGTAATGTGTGGATACGAGAAAAGGCCTTCGCACGCACGTGTGAGAGAAGCAATATTGAAAGACTCTTCACACGCAAACACCCCAAAGGGATGCAAGCCAACCACATCAAATACATCCACACCCCCAACACCGAAACCATGCTTATCAACTACACCTCGGGCACCACTGGTTTTAGCAAAGGGGTGATGCTATCTGGAAACAGCCTCTGCGGCAATGTACTCTTTGGTCGCAGTATAAAGATGCACTTCGTGGGTTCGCGAGCCCTATCCTTCCTGCCTTTGGCTCATGCCTATGGTTGTGCCTTTGACTTTTTGCACCCTCTAATGATGGGTTCTCACGTGACACTGCTGGGAAAAATTCCATCACCAAAAGTACTTATCGAGGCCCTAAAGGATGTGAGACCTCACATTATATTCATGGTGCCACTGATTATTGAGAAACTATATAAAAAGCAAATTATCCCCAAAATGGATAAGATGCTCACCCGTTTGGCCTTGCGTATACCAACGATGGAACACCATATTTACAAAGCTATACGACGTAAGTTAATCAACAACTTTGGAGGTGAATTTGAACAGGTAATCATTGGGGGGGCGGCCCTAAATCCAGAGGTGGAGGCTTTTTTGCGCAAAATAGAGTTCCCCTTCACCGTAGGTTATGGCATGACCGAATGCGGGCCCCTCGTCAGCTATACCCATACATCGGAATTTAAACCCACCTCATGTGGCAAAATTCTCCCAGGACTTATGTCTATACGGATTGATTCACAAGAGCCAACCAATATACCAGGCGAAATACAGGTCCGTGGCGAACACGTCATGCAGGGCTACTACAAAAATGAGAGGGCCACCAAAGAGGCCTTCACCGAAGACGGATGGTTACGCACAGGCGATATAGGTACGGTGGACGAGGATGGAACAGTATATCTGCGCGGGCGTAGCAAAACAATGCTGCTGGGACCATCGGGACAAAACATCTACCCAGAGGAGATAGAGAGCAAACTAAATAGCCTTATCTACGTCAATGAATCGCTCATTGTGGAACGCAACAAGAAGTTGGTGGCACTAGTCTACCCAGACTATGACCAAGTAGATGCTGACCAAATATCAGGCACCGAAGCCCTCAAACAGGCCATGCAGAACAACCTACGCCAACTAAACCAAATGGTGGCCCCATACGAGCAGATTTCGGACATCGTACTCTACCCCAACGAGTTTGAGAAGACACCTAAACGCAGCATAAAGCGTTATCTATATACCGTTTAAAGGACTGTTGAGGCCCAGGCCATAATGGCTTGGGCATAGATTGTATGGCCTGAGTCGTCGGGATTAGTACCATCAGGACGCGAGGTAACCTTGTCCGTCTGGTCAAGATAATAGAATTTGTCGACACCCGAGGCTATAAGCTCCTGGACAACCTTTTGGCTTAATGGTCAAAACGGTGCGTGAAACCGCCATAACCGTTTGATTTTAT
>JAVVSB010000064.1:0-5612 GCA_036654415.1 Mucinivorans sp.
GTAGTACAATTCTCCTCAATTAAGCTATTCGGCTGTCCGGTAAAACGTCTTTTTTGTTAATCGTCGTTATTTTGGTTGATTAATAGCTGTCAGTAAAGTCAAATGATAATGAAGAAAGGTGATTAGCCCTATCTTAGTTGCGAGAAAAGTTTTACCGGACAGTAATAATTCATTATCTACGAAATCCCCCTTATAACGGAGGACTGATCCTATCATCTGATAGCCCACACAACCTATTAAACGATCGCCGTGAAAGGTTCCGATATATTTTGTGCTGGAATCCTTTTTTAAGGCAACGTGTTCCTTCGTCATACCTCTTAATTCGTTATAAACATCCTCAAAGGAGATTAGTTCAATTGTTACATTTTTCAAAATCATAGTATTTTTGCCTTAATTCAACGCAAACCACGTAGTGCACAATAATTTTGGCAATGTTTTTCCAAATAGAGGAGAAAATTATAATTTTTTCGCCTGACACAGTTTAGGCTACGATATCTGTATATATAATATATTTTTCAAAGTAAAACGTAAATTTATTGTAAACAGAAGTTATTCATTTCAAAAGTTATCCTCTCACATCCTTAGATTATATCAACCAGCCAAATGTATCTATTGAAAAGGTCTAATGTCATACTACTGAATTAGCCACCCAATGTAAAAATCTACGCCCGCCCTATTTTTACATAATGCCGCCACAATCATCTATCCGCCCCAAGCGACTAAAGCACAGGTATTGGCGAAGGTCATCCTTTTGACAAAGATTCCAAACTCCAGATTGACAAAAAATAACGTGGGGCAATGCTCATCCCGATACTAAAAGTGTATCCTAGAGAAATGCCCCTACGCCAATGAGTCCCCATAGCCCATCGTGGCAGAATACATCCACAGGAACACGTCAGCAGTGGCAATTAGCATAACAATAGGAAAAAAGTAAGACAGCCCATAATTTTGTTTTATTTTTGCCTACTCTATATGTTTTCAGCATCTCCATTTTATAACAAATAATTTATTTCACCAATTAAAACATCTATTTACAACTCCTTTTATTCTCTTGCTTCAAAGTTAGAAACAAAAATCTAATTGTCCAACAAACATACAATCTAACATCTAATGATAGAACAAAATAACAAAAAGGATATGTAATAACGTTTCATATCCTCTGAATCATTTCCAGGAAATTTATTTATGTATATTTGAATATGGCACTACTACTTCGTAATTGTGTATCATATTAACAAATAATGATATAAGTAAAACTAAAGAACCAATTTGCTAAAGTTACAAAGTTGAAGGATATTTAATTTCTATCTTTCGTAATCAACATGGGAATAGACCATTCGCGAACCTAAACAAATAAATTTAAATGAGGATAAAGATAAAACTCGAGCCAATTGCGGCTGAAAGACAATAGCAAAAAAGGCTCTCCTTAAATAAGGAGAGCCTTTTTAATCAATGTTGTGCGGATGAAGGGACTCGAACCCCCACGCCTTGCAGCACCAGATCCTAAGTCTGGCGTGGCTACCAATTACACCACATCCGCATTGCCGTTCTAAATCATTGAGAGCACAAAGATAAAGCCTTTTTTCGTAATTTCCAAATTTTTTATTATCTTTGTGGCTTGAAATTAAAAAAACAGTTTAAATATGAACGTAACTCGCGAGAATTTAGAGGATCAAACCACCCTACTAAAAATCACCCTAACCGAAGCTGACTACAAAGAAACGGTAGACAAAGCCCTTAAAAACATTAAGAAAAAGGCCAACGTACCTGGCTTCCGTCCTGGAATGGTCCCAATGGGACTGATTCAGAAGATGTATGGCAAGAGCACTTTAGCTGAACAGACCTACCATATGGCCACTGATGCGGCTTTCGATAAAATAAAAGAGGATAACATCGACCCTCTAGGCGATTTAATGCCAGCACAGGTGCAAGAACCACTGGATTTCGAGAACAACAAAGAGTTTGAATTTATTTTTGAAATTGGGATAGCTCCCGAGGTTAAAATTGACTTAAGCGACAAGGATGTTGTGGAAAAAACAGTTGTTGTGCCTGATGCCGAAATGGTAGAGGGTTACAAAAACAACTTTTTGCACCGCTTCGGCAAGCTAGTCGAAGTAGAGCAAGCCACCTCTGAAGAGGCCCTCACTGTGAACCTTGACAACCAGGAGATGCAGATAGAAGATGCCTACGTTGGTCTTATATCAATGAGTGAGCAGGAACGTGCTCCATTTATTGGTAAAAAAGTTGGTGATAAGATGAGCGTCAACATCAACGAACTCTACAAAGATGCAAAACAAAGAGCTGCTATTCTATCGCTTAAAGAGTCGGAATTAGAGGGTGTTAATCCTCAATTTGAACTTGAGATAACAAAAATTCGTGCCTTCCAGAACCCAGAGCTCAATGAGGAGTTTTTTGCCACAGCGTTCCCCGATGGAGAAGTTAAGGACCAGCAGGCCTTCAACGCAAAAATCGAAGTTCAGGTAGCTCAAGAGATTGCCTCACAAACAGCTTTTAAGTTCGATGACGACATTCGCGACTACGTGGTAAAAAAATGTGCACTACCACTGCCAGAGGAGTTCTTGAAACGTTGGCTGTTCCAAGCCAATGAGGGTAAATTCTCGGCCGAGGATATTGAAAAAGAGTTTCCTCAATTCAGCACCATGATGCAGTGGGATTTAATTAAACGCGCTGTGGCCAAGGAAAACAACATTGAAGTAACCAAAGAAGACGCTATGGCTGAGGCTAAAGAGATGGCTAATGCTCAGTTCCGCTACTATGGTATGGCCAGCGCAGCAGACGACATGTTGGAAAACTACGCCAACCAAATTCTAAGTAACAAAGAGGAATCGAATAAAATCTACGATAAAGTGGGCCAGAAAAAAGTTACTGCCGCCTTGGCCGCCAAGATGGGAGTAAAAGAAAAGAAAATGAGTGTGGCCGAATTCTCGCAAATGATGCAGAAAAAATAGCAATACACTTTTTAGTAAATTTTTTCGAGGCTGTTTTTTGGTACTTTTTATACAAGAGTAGTCAAAAGACAGCCTCGAAAGCTATAATATCAATAATATGAAAACTATTACCACAACACTCCTGCTCATTCTCACCTTGGCCAGCACAGCCCAAACAAAACAAGCAAAAGAGGTAATTACCCGTTTTGCCAAGGGGGCAAAAGTGGAGCTATACATGATAGATAAACAAAATGGGTGCGACGTTTTCGAAACTTCAAGCGATGGAAACAAAATCACTATTAAGGGCAGCAGCGGAACGGCACTGTGTCGCGGTTTCTATGACTTTGTAAAGAACAACGGCTATGGCATCAATAGCTCATCGGGAAACCGCTGTATGGTGCCCAATAAACTACCCAATATAGGGCTAAGGCGAGTGGTAGCTCCCGTGGAACACCATTTCTATTTAAACGTGGTGACATACGGCTACTCTACCCCATATTGGGATTGGGAACGTTGGAGTCAAGAAATTGACTACATGGCCCTGCACGGGATAGATATGCCACTGGCTCTGGTGGCTAACGAAGCCATCTCGGCCCGTGTATGGAAAAAATTAGGGCTTACCGATGAGCAGATTGCCAACTATTTTGTTGGACCCGCACACTTCCCATGGATGCGTATGGGCAACATAAGTGGCATTGACGGTCCACTGCCCGACAGTTGGCACAAAGGACAGGTAGAACTTCAACATAAGATACTTAGCAAAATGCGTGGCTTGGGCATGAAACCAATCTGCCCTGCTTTTGCTGGATTTGTACCAAAAGAGATGGCTCAACTATTTCCCGAAGCCAAGATTGTGGAGACCTCATGGTCGGGTGGGTCTTTTAAAAACTGGATGGTGATGCCAGAGAATGAACTTTTTAGTCGTATTGGCACTATGTTTATCAAGGAGTGGGAAAAGGAGTTCGGAACAAACACATATTATTTGGCCGACAGCTTCAACGAAATGGAGATTCCCTTTCCGCCTATCGGTAGCCCCGAACGATACACTATGCTCAATAATTATGGTCAAATACTCTACAACTCTATTCGAGAGGCCAATAAAGATGCTGTATGGGTGATGCAGGGGTGGATGTTTGGTTATCAACGACACATTTGGGAACCACGCTCACTGGAGGCTCTATGTGCAAAAGTGCCCGACGACAAAATGTTACTGCTGGATGAAGCGGTGGACTATAACAAACATTTTTGGCACAATGGCCCCAATTGGGATTTTCACTATGGATTCTACGGAAAACCATGGATATATGGTTCTATCCCAAATATGGGAGGTAAAAATGGGATGACAGGCATTTTGGATTTCTACGCCAATGGCCACCTTGAAGCTCTCCTTTCTGCCAATCGTGGACGATTGGTGGGTATAGGAATGGCACCAGAGGGTATCGAAAACAACGAGGTGATATACGAACTGATAACCGATGCTGCATGGAGCAGCGACTCAATAGATGTACCACACTGGCTGCATAATTACTCGCTCAACAGGTATGGGGCCTGTCCGCAGGCGATAGACTCAGCTTGGAAATATCTACTAAAGTCGGTCTACGGGACCTTCACTGACCACCCTCGCTACAATTGGCAAGTGCGCCCAGGCAATATGCGACAAGGGAGTATAAACTCTTCGACAAATTTCTTTAAAGCCATAGAATTTTTCGCATCAGCTGCCAATGAAAAATCATTAAGCTATCTTTACAACGTTGATTTAATAGAGTTTACAGCAGCCTATATTGGAGGAAAGATGGAACTAAAAACTATGGCCATAGAAAACGACTTTCTGTTGGGTAATCTGGAGGAAGCTGCAAAGTCAGAGGCCGAATTTATTGATTTATCTCTACAAATAGACCGTTTACTTGAGTCGCACCCAACACAGAGAATGGAGCGATGGATTGATTTTGCACGTGCCAACGGTATCTCGCACACAGAGAAAGATTATTACGAAAAAAACGCACGCCGCATAGTAACCGTGTGGGGTCCACCAGTGGACGACTACTCGGCAAGGATATGGTCGGGGTTGATTCGCGATTATTACCTACCGCGTTGGAAAAAATATTTCCAGAGCCGACACAGTGGTCAACCTTTTGACACCAAGGCTCTGAGTAAATGGGAACTAAACTGGGTGGAACAACAGCATGGTCTTTCGCCATGCACCCCATACTCTGATGTACGTCAAGCAGCCACAAAGATGATAGCCCAAGCCCAGACAATCACCGCCCCAACAACCATGGAAGTCATAGGGTCGTGGAGTGGCGGAGAATCAGAGCTTCGCCTTACACTATCATTGGATAAAGTTAGAAAAATGAAGGGGGTGCGATTTATCTTTGTTGGTGGTGCAGGAGAGATGAACCCCAAAGAGGTGACCTTGGAGATGGACGGAGTTGTGACCTCTAGTAGCCAAGTAAGCCAAAGCAGAACTGTATCGGAGAAAAATAGAGTTGTGGAGTGTCCAATTGAACTGCCAGAGAAGGCTACTGGTAACAACTCCTGCATCTTGGTGGTCAAAATGCAAGGCGAACAAAACAGAGGCAACATAGTTCTGTTTTAAAAAAGAATCTCGTTAAGAAGCTGTTTTAATTTCTTTCCAGCATTTTATTACCACCCTTTTTGTACTCT
>JAVVSB010000065.1:0-5571 GCA_036654415.1 Mucinivorans sp.
GAGCCGAAAAGCCCAATTCACCAGCCTCAACACCAACAAGCTTGAGAAATAACGTGCCATAGTAGGTATTGTTGTTCCCTGGTATCATGTAGACTGTACTATTGGTATTGGCCACCTCAAACATGGCATCCTTCCCCTTGTCCTTGCAGCTAACAACAGACAGAGCCACAAAGAGAATCGATAAAATTTTAATTACTGTTTTCATCATCTGTCATAAAACGATTAGTACATATATTAAGTAATTTTAATATATAACTACCCTTCGATAGCCACTGTAAAGGTAAAAAAAAAAAAATGCAATGGTGCAACAGAAAAATAAAATAAAAACTATTGAATTGGACAACACTCTATTAACGTGACTCCTCGGGCAGTTTGCTCACGTAACGATAATAGGTGCGGATTTGGCAACCAGCCAAATCGCAAGCTTTTTGGATGCTGATGTTCTTGGTTTTGCGCAATTTTATGGCCAAAAGGACTTTTTGGTCATCCTTAGTCGAACCCACAGGACGACCCAGAACTTTGCCCTGAGAGCGGGCCTTTCGCAAACCCTTGATGGTGCGATTGGCACACAGAGAGGTGTTGAGCTGACCCAGTTGGCGCAACAGCTCGGCCGAAATGGTATCGGAGCGCAGATAGGGCTCGCAGATGGATTCCAAACTTGCGCCACGCTTCTCGAAATAGATGGAGAGGGAAAAAAACTCGACCAGACTACTAAAAATATCAATATAGCTATTAACCACTATAACATCACCCTGACCAGCCCGCTCGACAAGCTCGGCAAAGGGGATATTAATGAGTATATTCTCGGCCTCAATCCCGCGTGATTTAAATACTTCAACCAACCGTAACAATTCAGAGGCTTCGGTGTTCGGCAAAATAAATCCAAGTTTCATTTATATGGTCATTAAATTGTATGTCTTCGCAAAATCCATTCTACAAAGATATGAATAATTTTATAATCTTTAAAAAAATTATTCTAATTTTGTGGAATGAAAAAATTATTCCTCTTCGCTCTACTGCTCTGCTTAAGCACCACACTTTGGGCCAAAGGTCCAAAGTACGTTTTCTATTTTATTGGCGACGGCATGGGAGCTAACCATGTGGCCCTAACTCAAGGGGCGATGGCCGCCAGAGGTGACTCAGTGGGCTTTGCTCAGCTCAGCTTCACGACTTTCCCTATTAAGGGGGTAGCCACCACACACTCGGCCACGCGTCTGATTACCGACTCAGCCGCAGCAGGCACCGCCCTAGCCTCGGGAGAAAAAACCTCGCCTGGGACCATAGGTATGACCACCGACCACTCGGCCCCCATAGAGAGTATGGCCATCAAAGCTCACAAGGCTGGTCGCTCGGTGGGTATATTGACCACTGTGAGCATAGACCACGCCACGCCTGCGGCCTTCTACGCCCACGAAAAATCGCGCTCTATGTACACTCAAATAGCCAATTGGAGTATCAACTCTGGTATCGACATTCTGGCTGGCAGCGGTTTTTTGGAACCATCAGCACATTTGTTCGACTCACTAAAGGCAGCCAACTACTCCATAGTCTACGGCTCGAGAGCTTCACTCAGCGGTGAAAAGGTGGTGTGGATGGAAGATACATCTTTGCCTGTCGATGCTCTGCGCTACGCCATAGACCGCAAAGGCGGCGAGATGACACTGCCCGCAATGGTGGATAAATCAATCCAATTTCTGATGTCCAAAAACAGCAAACAGGGGTTCTTTATGATGGCCGAAGGGGGCAAGATAGATTGGGCAGCCCACAGCAACGACGCGGCCACAATAGTGCACGAGGTGATGGACCTTTCGGATGCCGTGGCCGTGGCTGTGGCCTTCTACAAGGCTCACCCCAAGCAGACACTTATCGTGGTTACAGCCGACCACGAAACAGGAGGCCTATCGCTGGGCCGTAGGGAGGGAAACTATGACTCTGACCTAGGAGCTCTATTCACCCAAGTGGCCTCGGACAGCCTAAAACAGCAGACCAACCTCAAGGCTCGCGCTGCCTTCACCAGCGGAGCTCACACGGCAGCCTTGGTGCCCATCTTTGCCCTTGGACAGGGGGCCGAACTCTTTGATGGTACAATGGACAACACGGAGATAGCCAAAAAGCTAATTAACTTGATGAAATAATGGTAGCTGAGATTATCACCATCGGAGATGAACTGCTCTGCGGACAGGTGGTGGACACTAATTCGGCCTTTATAGGTCAGCGGTTTGCCCAAGCAGGGCTCCCCGTGGCACGCATAAACTCAATAGGCGATGAGCTGGGAGAGATTATCCACACCCTGACCGAGGCCATGAATCGCTCGCAGGTGGTTATCGTCACTGGCGGACTGGGCCCCACCAAAGACGACATAACAAAAAAAGCACTTTGCAAACTCTTCGACTGCTCCATGGTACGCCACAAAGCCACCTATGAAAGCAACCGACTATCAATGAAGGCCAAGGGCATAGATTTTAACGCTTCAAACCAAGCTCAGGCCGATGTTCCATCGGTATGCCAAGTCATTGTCAACGACAACGGTTCGGCACCATGTATGCTATTTAGGCGGGGCGGGGCCTTGATGTTCTGCCTGCCAGGGGTCCCATTTGAAATGAAGGCACTTATCACCGATAAGATTATACCGCTCTTGGCCGAAGAGTTTACTCTGCAAAACGTCATTCACCACACCGTGCTTACCTTTGGCATAGCCGAGAGTGTGCTCAGCGAGACCATAGCCCCTTGGGAGGATGCCCTACCACACTATCTACACCTGGCCTACCTACCCAACCCACGTGGTATTAGGCTTCGACTCTCGGCCTACCAGGTGGAGAACCGCGAGGGGGTGGAGCAGGAGATTAACGCTCAGTTTGGGCAGCTTAAAAGTTTGATAGAGCCCTTCTTCTTGGGCGATGAGCCCACCAGTGTGGAGGGTGAGCTCTTTGGACTACTCTGCTGCTCGGGACAGACACTGGCCGTGGCCGAAAGTTGCACGGGAGGGCTAATTTCAGCGCGGCTGACCATGCTCTCGGGTGTATCAAAAGTCTACTTGGGCGGGGTGACTTCATACTCAAATGGGGTAAAAGAGGCTATTTTAGGTGTTCAGGCCAAAGATATAGAACGTCATGGAGCCGTGAGCGAGCAGGTGGCCGTGGAGATGGCCTGCGGGGTGCGCGAAAAACTGAGTAGCGATTTTGGTATCGCCACCACAGGTGTTGCTGGCCCCACAGGTGGTACAACCGAAAAACTAGTGGGCACGGTGTGGATTGCCATAGCCTGGGAGGGTGGGTCGGCCGCACGCCTCATGCAGCTAGGTTCGCTACGCGAGCAGAACATAGAACGGGCCGCGACACACGCCCTCAATATGTTACGTCTGCATCTACTAGGACTATCGGAGCAAGCTCAAAACACTGGGATGTATTGAGCCGCCAGAGAATTTACAATCGCAAAGAGTGTGTGGGGTGCATGAGTTGCATTAAGGTTTGTCCCAACGGAGCTCTATCGTGGAGTAGCCGCGGCGTAAAGTGCGACACAAAACTATGTACCCTTTGCGCCCGATGTGCCAAATATTGCCCGCCACGCGCAATCGAGATAAAAAAGAGTAATGTTTTGGTAAATCAGAATTAATGGTTACCTTTGCCGTTCGTAAGAAAAATTTATTAACCAAAATAACACAAAAAAAGATGAAAAAAGGTATTCACCCAGAGGGTTACCGTGTTGTGGCATTCAAAGATATGTCCAACGAAATGGTCTTTTTGTGTCGGTCCGCTGTGCAGTCGAAGGAAACTCTCGAAGTGAATGGCGAAACCTATCCCGTTTATAAGGTGGAAATCAGTAACTCCTCTCACCCGTTCTACACAGGTAAGCAGACGTTAGTGGATACTGCTGGTCGCGTAGATAAGTTTATGACCCGCTACAAAAAGCATATCGCAAAATAGTAAAAAAGCTCCACTTAATCGTGGAGCTTTTTTTGCCTTTTATCGTAAGTTTTATAACTTTGTGTTCCTTATAACCACAAGATGAAAAATTACGAACTTCTGCTTCTTAGCACTCCACTGCTACTGACAGCTTGCCAAAACAAAGAGATAGTCAAGCCAAATATTATCTATATCCTGGCCGATGATATGGGTTATGGCGATGTGAGAGCCCTAAATGTGGAGTCTAAAATTCCAACCCCCACCATCGACAGCATGATTGGCTGCGGCATGAGCTTCAGCGATGCCCACAGTAACGCTGCAGTCAGTTCGCCCACCCGCTATGGAACCCTCACGGGGCGTTATGCCTTTCGTTCAAGCCTTAAAAATGGGGTACTGGTGGGGCTCGACAGCTCCATCATAGAGCCCACAAGGCCAACGGTGGCCACATTTTTACGCCAAAACGGCTACCGAACGGCCTGTGTAGGTAAATGGCACGTTGGCCTTGATTGGCAAAGCATAGACAGCACTCGACCACTATTTACGGGCGATAGGTGGAACATAAACAACACCAGCAACGTCAACTACTCGGGAACCATAGGAGGCGGCCCCATGGCACATGGGTTTGACTACAGCTTTATTATACCAGGTTCGCTGGGTATGCCACCCTACACTTATATTGAAAACGACAGAGTGACAGCCCCCGTGACCACCTATATTCAGGCTTGGGACAGCGGACAAACCGACGGTACACGTTTCCGCGCAGGAGATGCAGCACAAGGCTTCGACCTCTTTAGCTGTCAACAGACCCTAACAGCAAAGGCTGTGGATTATATAGCCAAGGCTCCACTCGATAAACCATTCTTCCTCTATTTTGCCTTGGCGGCCCCGCACGCCCCACACCTGCCCTCTTCTGAGTTTCAGGGCCGCTCACAAGCGGGTCCCTATGGTGATTTTGTCTGTATGGTAGACGATGCCCTAGCCCAGGTTTACCGCGCCCTACGTGAGGCAGGACAAGAAGAGAACACCATAGTAATCTTCACCAGCGACAACGGTTCGATGTGGAGACCCGAACATATAAAACAGTATGGGCACCGCTCAAACGGCCCCTTCTCGGGCCGCAAATTTGACGTTCTGGAGGGGGGACACCATGTACCATACGTGGTCACCTGGGCTGACCACATACACCACAAAGTAAGCAACCAACTGGTGAGCTCCACAGACCTAATGGCCACCTGCGCCACCATACTGGGCACAGAGTTGCCAGCGGGTGCTGGAGAGGACAGCCACAGTTTTTGGCACGCAATAACAGGACAAAATGGAGATTCAGCGGCTCGTACTACGATGATTTACCACTCAAACGCTGGCAATTTCGGCTACCGCAGTGGCAAATGGGCACTGCTGGATTGCCGCGATTGGGGCGGCTGGTTAACACCAAAATCTCGTCAAGAAGGGCTCGCGGGCATGAAGCTCTACGACTTAAGCCAAGATATAGCACAAAAAAACGACCTAGCGGGACAATACCCAGAACTGGTGGAGAGACTCAAAACCGAACTACTATCTCAAATAGAGAGCTCTTTTGAAAAAGCAAAAGGTGACAAAGCCCAATAAAAAACCTTACCTTTGTCGATGACTGTTTAGAAGCTGTTTTAATTTGTTTTCAAAATTTTAT
>JAVVSB010000066.1:0-5108 GCA_036654415.1 Mucinivorans sp.
GGTTGTTGCGACGGGTCAGGAAATCAAGCTTTTCAGCTGGCACATACTGCACAGTGATACCTTTTTCCTGGGCCAACTCCATAATTTCATTCAGGGCCTCATTCTCCACCGCCAGCGGAGCACCTACACGGCGACCATAACGACGGTCATCAGCTCCAGAGGTACGTTTGAAATATATCTTCTCTAATGCAGTGCCTATCTCCAAAGCCTCGCGCACAGGATGTACACCAAAAATAACATTCTCGGGGGCCTGTTTGGGGGTTTCACTCTGTCGATTCTCAGCCTTACGGAAATCGCGTGGCGCGCCATAAGATGGACGTGGTGCACGCGAACCAGAAGCCTCACGCGGGGCACGACGCTCACCACGTGGAGCAAATTCACGACCAAATGGGGTGGCTCGCGATGTCGCAGAGTCGCTATCTTGGTTATCCACGATAACAGGGGCGGATTCTTGGGCAGGAGCGGCATCACTGGCACGCTTAAAAAAGCTGGGTTTTGTCTTATTTTCCATTATTGAATAGTTCTAATTTTTCGTTTGCCTGTTCCCACTGGGTCATCTTCTCCTCCAAGCGGGTTTTGGTTTGGCTATACTCCTCGAACAGAGCCATGGTATATTGCGCAGGGTCGATAAGTTTTTGGTCAAGCTCTTTGAGAAGCCCCTCCAGAACCTCGACCTCGGCCTCGGTGCGCTCGACACTCCGCCGAAGGGCGTTCTGCTGTTTATCCTGCTCCTTTTTCTGGGCATAAGTAAGCTCCGTGGTTGACTCTGATTGACTTTTTTTAGGAGAAGTCTGCACCGTAGCCTTAACCTCTATATCCTTGAGGTTGGCTAACTTGCGCTTCTCAATAAAGTCATAAATACCGCCCAAATACTGTTTAACCCCGCCATCACGGAATTCGTAGACCGTCTGTACCAGACCATCAAGAAACTCCCTGTCATGCGAAATGAGAATAACTGTGCCGTCAAAACGGTTTAGGGCCAACTTTAGTATATCCTTCGAACGCATATCCATGTGGTTGGTTGGTTCATCGAGAATAAGCAGATTGTATGGCTCCAACATCAAGCGTGCCATGGCCAAACGCGAACGCTCGCCACCGCTGAGCACCTTGACCTTCTTGTCGACCTGCTCTCCACGAAAGAGAAACGAGCCCAAAATATCACGTAAACGAGTACGAATATCGCCCACTGCCACACGGTCTAGGGTGTCAAAAACAGTAAAATCGCCATCCATCAAGTCATCTTGATTTTGAGCAAAATAGCCTATATTAACATTATAACCCACCTTTAATTGGCCACGTGTGGGGAGCAATTCGCCCATAATCTGCCGCGCAAAGGTGGTTTTACCCTCGCCATTACGCCCCACAAGAGCCACCTTTTCGCCCCGTTCTACAATAATATCAGCACCCGAAAAAACATGTTTATCACCAAAAGAGTGGCCCACCCCAATGGCCTCAACCACAATCTGTCCCGAGCGAGGGGCGGCAGGGAAACGAATGTTGAGCGTGGCCACATCCTCATCCTCAATTTCCAACCTATCCAACTTGTCTAGCTGTTTGACTCTTGACTGCACCTGGTTGGACTTGGAAGGTTTGTAACGAAAACGCTCAATAAACTCCTCGGTCTTCTCTATCATCTTTTGTTGATTCTCGAAGGCGGCCGTCTGCTGAGCCCGACGCTCGGCACGAAGTTCGACATAGTGAGAGTAGTTAACCTTATAATCGGTGGCATGCCCCATAGCAATTTCGATGGTGCGGTTGGTGACGTTGTCCAAAAAGGCCTTGTCGTGCGAGATAAGAATCACAGCTCCCGAAAAGTTCTGAAGATACTCCTCTAACCACTGTATACTCTCGATGTCGAGGTGGTTGGTAGGCTCATCCAATAAAAAAAGTGAAGGACGACGCAAAAGCAACTTGGCCAACTCGATACGCATACGCCAACCACCCGAAAATGTGGTGGTGGATTTATTGAAATCCTCGCGGTGAAAACCCAACCCAAGCAGGGTGCGCTCAATGGCAGAGGTGCGGTTATCACCATCGAGAATATGGTAGCGGTCTGTAGCATCGTGCAGGCGGTGGAGCAACTTTTCGTACTCTACACTCTCGTAGTCGGTACGCTCGGTAATCTGGGCCGTACAATACTCTATTTCAGTCTCTATTTGAGCAATTTCAGCAAAAGCCTTACCACACTCGCTCACCAAATCGGTGTCGTCAAAGACACGCATCTGCTGAGGAAGGTATCCTATGGTACAATCGGAGGTGCGACTAACCCCGCCTGAAGAGGGGCTCTGGTCGCCATTTATGATTTTAAGGATGGTGGACTTACCAGCTCCGTTCTTACCCACCAGACCGATACGTTCGCGTGCATTAATCAAGAACGAGATATCGGTAAAGAGGTCGGTACCGCTAAAACTAACGGTTATATTATCTACACTAAGCATTAAGTATCTCTTCAATGGTTTTTTGAGGGTCAACACTGCCAAAGACAGCGCTACCCGCCACCAAGCAGTCGGCTCCAGCGGCAAAAAGCTGTGCGGCGTTATGTGTATTGACCCCTCCGTCAACCTGGATGATGCCACGATAACCCATGCCCCCCCTAAGTCGCTCGATTTTGGAATAGGTAGTTTCGATAAACTTCTGCCCCCCAAAACCTGGATTAACAGACATAAGTAAAACCATGTCTGACAGAGAAAGCACCTCCTCCAAAAGACAGAGCGGCGTGGCTGGATTCAAAGCTACACCAGCCAAAGCCCCTTGGTCATGGATGGATTGCAAGAGACGGTGAAGGTGATGTGTGGCCTCGGCATGAATCGTTATCACATCGGCACCCACAGCCTTAAACTGAGCAATATAATTCTCGGGATGGTCAATCATCAAATGCACATCCAGCTGCTTGGTGGTGGCACGACGCACAGCCTCAACCACAGGCAAACCATAGGAGATATTAGGAACAAAGGAGCCGTCCATAATATCCAGATGAAACCATTGGGCCTGACTTTGGTTCAACATAGCGCATTGGGTACCCAAATTCAAAAAATCGGCACTAAGCAGCGAAGGAGAAATAATTCTTTTCATACGTGAAATGTCTATTATTCCACAAAGATATATTAATTTTGCCATATGTCGAAAAGCATAGACGATATACTACTACAAAATTGGGGCTACACCGAGTTCCGTCCGTTGCAACGCGAGATTATTCAGAGCGTGATGGCCGCGCGTGACACCATTGCCCTGTTACCCACTGGCGGTGGAAAATCGCTCACCTACCAGGTGCCAGCCTTGGCCATGGATGGATTGGTGATTGTGGTTACCCCCCTAATAGCCCTGATGCGCGACCAGGTAATGGCACTGCAGGGGAGGGGAATCAAGGCCGTGGCCATAAACTCCTCAATGCACCCACACCAGATTGATGTGGCTCTGGACAACTGTGTCTATGGCGATGTAAAATTGTTATACATAGCCCCCGAGCGTATAGACACCATAATGTTCCGCACTAGAGTGCGTAAGATGAATATTTCGCTGGTAGCCGTGGACGAGGCTCACTGTATTTCGCAATGGGGCTACGACTTTCGCCCCAGCTACCTACGTATTGGCGAGCTACGCCGTGAATTGCCAAACATTCCATTTATGGCCCTGACGGCAACCGCCACCGAAGTGGTGCTCAAAGATATAGAACACTACTTAGGAATGGAAAAACCTGCCATCTTTCGTCAGAGTTTTGCACGACCCAACCTCCGTTTTGTGGTTCGAGAGGTAGAAAACAAATTAGAACAGACCCTACGAATAATCAATGGGGTGAAAGGTGGCAGCGGAATTGTCTACTGCCGCACACGCAGTGATAGCCAAGCTGTGGCCGAATTTCTGCTCAGCCGCGGAGTGAGTGCCGACTACTACCATGCGGGGATGGGCTTTAAGATGCGGTCGCTCAGGCAAAGCGAATGGATGGATGGTAAAATTAGAGTTATGGTGGCCACCAACGCCTTTGGCATGGGCATCGACAAGGGGGATGTACGTTTTGTGGTACACTATTCGGTACCCGAGAGTATCGAGGCCTACTACCAACAGGCAGGGCGTGCTGGGAGGGATGGGGCCGAAGCCTTTGCCGTGCTGCTCTTCGAGAGGGGTGACACGGTGGCCTCGCTACGCCGAGTGGAGATGGAGTATCCACCCATTGAGGTGATTGGACAGGTCTATGAAGCTCTCTTTGACTGGCTCAGAGTGACCATAGGAGGTGGTAAAATGGAGGTATACGACTTTAATCTTGGCGAATTTGCAGCGCGCAAAAAATTCTTCTCGACCACAGCCTTGAACGCGCTTAAAATTTTGGAACTCAATGGTTACCTGACCCTAACAGAACAGATGGACCACCCAACACGCATAATGATGAGACTGCAACGCGATGCCCTCTACCGTGTGCAGGTTGACAACCCCGAATTGGACAATATTATCAAGGTGATTTTGCGTAACTACACTGGACTCTTTTCGGGCTTTGTGGCCATCGATGAGGAGTTCCTGGCACGAGTTTCGGGCTACACAGAGCAACGAGTGGTTGAGCTGCTACTGGCCCTTTCGAGAGCCCATATCATCAAGTATATTCCGCGCCGCAGTTCGCCACTTATCTTTTTGGAGCAGGAGCGATTGCCACTACAGAATCTGGTCATCTCGCGCGAGAGTTATGCCTGCCGTCGTGAGCAGAGCCAGCTGAGAGTGGCCTCGATGTTGGAGTATGTCACAGAGCGCACAGAGTGCCGTTCAGTGGTGCTTCAGGAGTATTTTGATGAACAAGGAGCCACCCCATGCGGGGTGTGCGACATCTGCATAGAGCGCAAACGCACGGGACTCAAAAGCGAACGTAGCGCAAGCCTTTGGGCCTCAACAGAGGCCACGGCAATAGTCATACTCCGAGAAGGCCCCATCAACCTGCACCAACTAATAGCCCGAATAGGTGGACCGCAGAGCGTGGCCTTGAATGTTATACGAGGCATGATAGCCTCAGGAACCATTATTCAACACAACTCGGGGGTGGTTACAGCAGCACAAAAATAGACCTTAAGAAGCTGTTTTAATTTGTTTTCAAAATTTTATTACTGCTATTTTTGAGGCTATTTTCA
>JAVVSB010000067.1:0-4002 GCA_036654415.1 Mucinivorans sp.
TGACCATTAAACGAATGTTGCTGTTTTTCACGCACCATTTTGACCATTAAGCCCGCTTTTTTTTATTTCAACAAATTATCTCCATAAAAAAACACGCAAAGCCACATGTCAAGTGTGATTTTGCGTGTAATCTTTGCAACCGCCTGATTATCAAGCTTGATTGTGGAGCTGAAGGGAATCGAACCCTCGTCCAAACAAGAAGCCAAAAGGCTTTCTACACGTTTATTTTTGCTCGGTTTTCGAGAGAGGCCAAGTGCAAAACAACTTAAAACCAAACCTTATGCTGAGAATCTCGACCCAGGGCACAGCCATCCCCCAGACCTATCTCTTATGTGATGATACCCCATAATGCCAAGAACTCCAAAGAGCGGGGGAATCCTACGGCGGGATACTCGTGTGGCTGAGCCTTGCTCGGCCTCATTAAGCTAACTTACGTGGTAAATTAGGCAGCGAGTTGATAGCTATTATTGCCAGTTGTTGTTTTGAAAGTTCCGATTTACGAGAGCCCTTCCAACGCTCGACGTGCTTACCATCCTGCTTTACCTGCTGTCAAAACCGGTCAGCCCCATTTTGAACTAAGTCAGTGAGAAAAGTGCATCAAAGGTAGTTATAATTTATGAATTTATAACCACCTAGATAAAAATTAAGATTTAAGCCTGTTCAATCCACGAGGCAACTTGGGCTGCCGTAGGATTTTGGAGCCCCAACTTATTTTTTTTGTTGAAACCACACAAATCATTAAATAATTTACCCGCACTAAAATTGCACAACGAATCGACGGTAAAGATACTCATACGGTGAAGAACCTCAACCCACTCTGCAGGTACACCCACAATGGCAAACTGCTCGATACCATCGCGACGAGCGGCCTTTTCGGGACGCATCTGAGGAAAAAAGAGCACCTCTTGAATGGTACTCTGGCCAGTCATAAACATAGTTAGACGGTCGATTCCGATGCCCATACCCGAACAGGTGGGCATTCCATATTCCAAGGCGCGAACAAAGTCCATATCGATAGCCATAGCCTCATCATCGCCTTTCTCCGATAGGCGAAGCTGCTCTTGAAAACGTTCTAACTGCTCGATGGGGTCATTGAGCTCAGAATAGGCATTACAAAGCTCCTTGCCACAGACAAAAAGTTCAAACCGTTCGGTTAGAGCCTTCTCCGTGCGGTGACGTTTGGTAAGTGGTGACATCTCGACAGGGTAATCTGTAATAAAAGTGGGCTGAATAAGTAGATGCTCACACTTGGCCCCAAAAATGGCATCAATGAGTTTTCCCTTGCCCATGGTAGGGTCTATTTCAATAGCCTGGTCCACACACTGCTGCCGAAGTTGTTCCTCCGTTTTATCAGTTATATCGAAGCCCGTGGCCTTAAGTATGGCCTCGGTCATCGAAAGGCGAGCAAAGGGGGCCTTAAAGTCAATTTGATTATCGCCAAAGGTAACCTGAGTACCGCCATGCAGAGCCAGAGCCACACGCTCCAACATCCGCTCGGTAAAATCCATCATCCACAGATAATCCTTGTAGGCCACATAAATCTCCATAACCGTAAATTCGGGGTTATGAGTACGGTCCATACCCTCGTTACGAAAATCTTTGGCAAACTCATACACCCCGTCAAAGCCCCCAACTATAAGACGCTTGAGATATAGCTCATTGGCAATACGTAGATAGAGCGGTATGTCGAGTGAGTTGTGGTGAGTGATAAAAGGCCTTGCGGCTGCACCTCCTGGAATGGATTGCAAAACTGGAGTTTCAACTTCTAGGTAGCCCTGTTCGTTGAAATAGTCACGCATAGTGTTGATGATTTTGGTACGTTGGATAAAGGTATTGCGCACCTGGGGGTTGACAATCAAATCCACATAACGTTGACGATAGCGTAGCTCGGGGTCTGAAAAGGCATCGTACTGAACCCCATCCTTTTGCTTGACCACAGGCAGTGGTCGGAGCGACTTGCTGAGCAAGGTAAGACGCTGGCAATGAACCGAGAGTTCGCCTGTTTGGGTAATAAATACAAATCCCTCGACCCCAACAATGTCTCCAATGTCGAGCAATTTTTTGAAGACGATGTTATACAACGTAGTGTCACCCTCGGGACAGATATCATCACGCTTGATGTAGACCTGAATCTTGCCCTGGGCATCCTGTAACTCAAAAAAACTGGCCGAGCCCATAATACGACGAGTCATCATACGCCCCGCAATACAAACCCGGGTCCCATTCTGAGCCAGTAAAGGGTCATTGAGTATGACACTGGTGTTACTATTGGTGTGGTACTGGGCAGCAGGATAGGGTTCGATGCCCAATTGGCGCAACTGCTCCAAAGAACTCCTACGCACCAACTCCTGCTCAGATAAATTTGTATTTTCCATAATTAAGTTATATATTTGAACGCTACAAAGGTAATGATTTTACTTTACAGCCCCACGATGATTTTATTTTTTTAAACTACGTTTGCCGAAAAATAACGATAAGACTAAATTAGACCAGTAAATTTAAACGAGATGCCGATTTTTCTTCCTACCTTTGTGAAGTATTATTAATCCTACGATTTTTATGGAAAAACTAGTTTTCGTTTGCGCTACTTTTCTCATCTCATTTGCTTTGGGGTGGGTCTCGATTCCGCGCATTGTTGTCATTTCAAAACTTAAACGTTTGTTTGACGTTCCTGATGCTCGTAAGGTACACACACAGGCCATTCCACGCTTGGGCGGAATATCGTTTTTCCCAGCCATGATGATAGCTACAACCATGATGTTGGGCTTTCGCTACTCCTTTAACTTTATGTTGCCACCTGACACAGAGGTACAATTTATGTCAGAATTTATGTTCTTTATGGCGGGTATGTTTGTGCTCTTTTTTATTGGCGTGGCCGACGACTTGGTGGGCGTAGGCTATCGCTATAAATTTTTGGCACAAATATTTGCCGCCTCGATGTTAATTGGCACTAACCTCAGTTTTTTAAACATGGGCGGTCTGCTGGGTATGTGGGAGGTCCCATTTGCCGTGGCGGCTGTGCTAGAGGTGTTGCTGATAGTATTCGCTGTCAATGCCTTCAATCTAATTGATGGTGTGGATGGACTCTGCTCGGGAATGAGTTCTATAATCATGGCATGCTTGGGCTTTTGGTTTATCTACTCCAATATGTATATTTACGCTATGATAAGCTTTGGTATGCTGGGGGTGGTATTATCCTTTTTTAGGTACAACATCTCTGGCAAGAGGCTCAAAATCTTTATGGGCGACACTGGTTCGCTTACCTTGGGTTTTTTGATTATTTTTATAACCTTAAAGTTTGTAAACCTCGCACAAAATGGCTCGACACCCAGCGACATCTACCAAATTAAATCTCCAATAGCCATTATGGTAGGGCTGCTCTTTGTACCTCTATTCGACACTCTACGTGTCTTTATAAGCCGAATTGCGCGCGGGAAAATGCCATTTTCGCCCGACAAGACCCATATCCATCATAAACTATTGGCCATGGGCTATTCACATCTGCACAGCACTCTACTACTAATGCTTATGCAGATAATTTTTATCGTGCTCAACATTACTTTGAGTGAGGTTTTATCGATAAATCTAAACTTAGTAATTCTGATTGATATTATATTAGCCGTCTCATATTTGTTCTACGTAAACAAAGAGTTAGAGATAAAACAACGAAAAACAGCAAAAAACAATTAAAAAACTAAAAGATATGTCAAAAAAGAGAATCTTGGTGGCTGGCGGAGCTGGATTTATCGGTACGCATACCACAGTGGAGCTTATAGAAGCTGGTTATGACGTGGTTGTGGTGGATAACCTAAGTAACTCGGAATACTCAGCCATAGAGGGGGTGGAGCAGATTGTAGGCAAAAAATTGCCCTTTGAAAAGGTGGACTGTTGTGACAGAGAGGCAATGCGCGGGGTATTCAAAAAATACGCCATTGACTGTATCATCCACTTTGCAGCTTTCAAGGCTGTTGGGGAATCGGTAAACGAACCTCTGAAATATTC
>JAVVSB010000067.1:4012-4778 GCA_036654415.1 Mucinivorans sp.
TATCATAACAACCTCGAATCGCTTATCGTTTCGTTAGAGATGATGCACGAATTCTCGGTGGCCAACTTAGTATTCTCATCCTCATGCACCGTATATGGCCAACCCGAGGTGTTGCCAGTAACCGAGGCCACGCCTCGCCAAAGAGCAACTTCGCCATACGGCTACACCAAACAGGTTAACGAAGATATTATTGCTGACTGTGCACGAGTGGATAAGAAGCTGCACACCATAGCATTACGCTATTTTAACCCAATTGGAGCTCATCCCACGGCACTCATTGGTGAACTACCAAAGGGTGTTCCAGGTAACCTTATTCCATTTATAACCCAGACGGCCATTGGTCAACGTGAATGTCTATCGGTCTTTGGCAACGATTACGACACCCCTGATGGTTCGGCCATACGTGACTACATTGATGTGGTGGATTTGGCAAGGGCTCACGTGGCAGCCGTGGCTAGGCTGGTAGATGGCAAGCAACACGAAAATTACGAAGTATTCAACGTAGGCACAGGGCGCGGAGTGTCGGTATTGGAACTTGTCGAAAAATTCCAACAGGTGAACGGTGTCAAACTCAACTACAAAATAGTAGGACGACGCGCAGGCGACATTGAAAAGATTTGGGCCGAAACCACACTGGCTAACAAGGAGCTGGGGTGGAAAGCCACACGAGAGCTAGGGGATACACTTCAATCGGCCTGGAAATGGGAACAGAAATTGCATAAAGCTTAAAAGCTGTTTTTAATCTCTTTCCACCATTTTATTACCA
>JAVVSB010000068.1:0-4592 GCA_036654415.1 Mucinivorans sp.
GATGAAAAGTGTCTACCATATCATTCCTGCCTCCCTGCGTGGTGATGCTCTTGCTCGTTTGGGGCTATCGTTACTCTCCATGGCCTTGGATTTGATTTCTGTGGCAGGTTTTGTGCCTCTGCTTGCGGTGGTGCTCAACCCCTCCTCGGTGACCACCAACCCCTATCTTAGTGGCCTATATCAGTGGAGCGGTGCTCTCTCGCCACTTAGCTTTACGCTCGTTTTGGCAATGGTGCTATTGGTAGTGCTGATGGTCAAAAATTTAGTGGGGCTATGGATATCCTATTCATCCAAGCGACTTTCGATGCGGCTTTTCGAGGCCCTTTCGGTGGCGGCTTTCGCCGATATCTATTCTCGTGGGTTGTTATATATTCGAGGTCATAACTCCAATAATCTCATTAACGAGGTTGGTAACACAACTCTTATCTTTGCCACACAAGTTTTCGGAGGGTGGATTACCATCCTGAGTAATGGTTTCCTATTGTTGCTTGTGCTGCTTTTTGTGGCTTGGTATGATATTGCAGTTTTGGGTGCTCTATTGCTGCTTTTTGCCCCATTTTTTGTGCTTTATACCCGTCTGTTGCGTGGTAAAATGCAGAAGCTGGGCAGTAAGGAGAACGAGATTCGGGTGGCTCAACACCGTATTCTCTCTGGTGCTATTCGTGGCTACACCGATGTCCAAATTACAGGCTCTCTGCCACGGATAATAGCCGTTTATCGAGACTTATTGCTTCAGTTAGTCAAACCGCGCGCCATGGGCGATTTGCTTGGGGAGCTTCCTTCTCGTTTAATTGAGATAGTGCTTTTGCTTGGTATTATTCTGCTGCTTGTGATTCAGAGTGGTAGTTCTCTTATGGTGGTGACCCTGGGGGTTTTTGTGGTGGCCGCTTACAAGGTTATGCCCGCCATTAATGCCATTATGCGCTCTTGGAGTGGAATTCAACGTTCGCAATATGCCCAAGGTTATTGTGCTCAAATCAATACTGTTGAGGTTCCCATTAAACATTCCCGTAACGAGTCATTTTCCATTCTCTCCATTGATGGCCTCGATTTTGCTTATGCCAATGGCCCAAGGCTTTTTACCAATTACTCTTTGACTGTGCATCGTGGCGAGCGCCTGCTTATTAAGGGGGCATCTGGATGTGGTAAAAGCACATTACTCCATATCATGATGGGTTTTCTTGCCCCACAAGCGGGGACAGTGACCATCAACGGCCACACAATAGATGAATCCTACTTTGCCAAATTCGGTTATGTGTCGCAGGATATATTTATTATGGATGACACTTTACTCTCCAATATCACCATGAGTCCAGATGCGATTGATAGTGGACTTTTGCAGCATCTTATCCAGAGCTTGGCTCTGGATAAGATGGGTGTGGCTATGGATGAAAGGCTCTGTGAGTGGGGCTCGCGTCTTTCGGGTGGCCAACGTCAACGTATAGCCATCGCTCGTGCCCTCTATCGTGGAGCTGAGATACTCATCCTTGATGAGCCCACCTCAGCCCTCGATACCGCCTCGGAGCAACAGGTGTTCCAAAGTTTAGGCTCGCTGGATTCCGATTTGACCATTATCTGTGTCTCACACAAGGATTTTTCAACCACCGCTACTAACTTTTTTGGACGCGTTATAGAACTTTGAGCACAAAAAAAAGGACCGCAGTCCTTTTTCAAAATCAGATACTACTTATTATAGCGAGTAGTCAGTTCCTCCGATGGCTTCCATCTTAAAGTTGCCATTTTCTGAGATAATTGTCTTTGCCTGGTCCATTTCGCGTATGAAGATAATGCACGTTATCTTTAAGTAACTATTAGTTTCAAGTTTAATTTGGGCCGCTTTTAGTTTACGATTAGCGATGAAAGAGGTCTGCATAGCTTCAATTTGTGGAGTTATTTTTGGCAGTTCAGATTTAAAAGCGGCAATAGCCTGCTTGTTAGCATCTTCTTTTGCCGATACAATATCAACACCTTTACCCGTGATATCAATTGTCTTAAATTGGTCGTTGAGTGTTTTGTGTGCTGCTTTAGTTTCTGTATCCAAGGCATTCAATCCAGGGCTGTCACTACTGAGCGCAGACTCTATTCCCATACCAACGTCAATTTTGTATTTAGCGTTTACAGTCACAGGGGCATTCTTGTCTTGGTTGTCATCCTTGCAAGATGCAAGCGAGATACTCAGGGTCATCATGGCCAAAATTAATGTTTTCAATTTCATGTTTTTTAGTTTAGGTTTGTTTTCTCTTAACGTCACAAAGATATGATAATATTGTATCCTAGCTCATGTTTTGATAATTTTGTGCATAAAAAAAGACCTACATTACTGTAAGTCCTTTTTGTGGGAGCAGAGGGATTCGAACCCCCGACCCTCTGCTTGTAAGGCAGATGCTCTAAACCAGCTGAGCTATGCTCCCATTGTTTTGCCAAAGCTAGAAACGTTATTTCTGAACTGCTCGACAAAGGTACGGCTTTTTTTTAATTCTGCAAATTTTTTTGAGAAAAATTCATAAAAAATTTGCAGAATTAAACTTTAGCGTTCCCTAACCGAAAAATCACCCCTTTCCAAATGTTCGTAATAGCTTTGTATAAAAGCCTTTATTTTATTGGTAACCAATGAGTCACCTTCAGATACTATATTGTGTTGTTCAAGTGAGTCACTACGGAGGTCATAAACATTAGTGAGCTGTTTCTCGTCAAAGAAATAGGCTTTTTGCTGCTCAATCCATTGAAAACTTTGGCCCGAGTAGTTGATGGCAAAGGGGGTGTAGCGTGGTGCGAAGCTATTCTGACCAAAGGCCATGTATGGCTTGTCATACTCCATCAACCCCAGCAGGGTAGGGGTGATGTCTATCTGTTGTGTAATTTGGTTCGATTTGCCTTTGAGTGAGCCATCTGGAGTATACATAAAGTACACTATATGCGAATTGCCTGTTGGCGTAGAGGTGACAGATGCGAAAATCTCAGAACTCACATGGTCTGCCACAAATACAAATAGTGTATTGTTGAACCAAGTTTGTCTTCTGGCAAAGTCAAAAAAGTGGCGAAAAGCCCTATCAGTATAGGCCACCGTGCGGTGAATTTTTGTACGTCCTCTAGGCAGTGATTCCTCCAACGCTTCAGGCACCACAAATGGGTGGTGTGAGCTCAGGGTGAAAAGCGTGGCCAAAAAAGGTTGCTGGGTATGGTTCAGTTCTTGGGCAAAATAGTTCAGAAACGGCTCGTCCCATATTCCCCAATAGCCATCGAAATCGCCATTGCCACGTGCACTCTCGTAATCTTCACGGGTGCGGAAGTTATCTATGCCAGCCAACCGCGCATATGCTACGTACCCCATCGAATTCCGTTCACTGCCGTTGAAAAACCAGGTAGAGTAGCCATGCTCTTTGAGCAGTGTGCCTATCCCATCCATGGGCGAAAGGGCAGCTGGCAGTGTGGCAAATGGGCTCTTGAATGAGGGTATTGAGGCCAGCACCGATGGCATGGCATCAATGGATTTACGTCCATTTGCGTAGGCTCGAGTGAAGTAGTACCCCTCTGTCATTAGCGAATCCAAAAAAGGCATATAACTTTCGCCATCTTCGTAGATGGTGGGGTTTAGCAACTTAGAGTGTTCGGCCGAGAAACTCTCCATGATGAAGATAACTATGTTTTTGCCTTTTTGCGATTTAATTGTGCTATCTTTTTGTCTTACAGGTGTATGTAATGGAGAGAAGTAAGGTTCGGTGTCGGTAAAATAGTGTTCATAGGCGGTGCGTTTGTTTTCTATTGTGCGTAAGAAACAGAAAGGGTTACTTAGCACTATAGAGGCTTTGGCGGGCGAGGTAGCGTATTGTGCAGCGTTACTCAGTGTTATAGGGCGTATGGCGCGACTAACTCCGCCACGGATGCCCACCACCAACAGAAAAGCTCCCAAGATGAATATTACTCCTTTCACTGTGTAGTATAGTGCTGGGTGTTTTATTCGGCCATAATGCTGCACTGTTAATTTGTAGCACCACATCACCAAGGCAATTATCACCACAGCCACCAACATTAGCCACCAATTATCTTTGGCTGCCTGCCACATTATGGTCCCGTTGTTGTTGTTTTCAGTGGCGTAGAGAATTTCATCGCTAGTGAACCGTTTTTTTGCAAAATGGAAGTAGACAGAGTCCCCCAAGTTACTTACCACCACAGCTACCGTGGCTAAGGCGTAGAGGGTGGCCGAAGTCCACTGATACCATTTTTTTTGCACTGTCTTTACTGATAGTGGTAGTAGGTTCAGCACAATAAATAGGCCATAGGTGTAGCATATATTGGCTGTGTCAAAGAGCAGCGAGCCGCTCAGCAGTTCTGGTATTTCGCTCCATTGAACCGTCCCCAGGGTGTCGGTATTGGTTAGGTAGAATATAATTCTAAGCGACCCCAAGGTCGCATAGGCTAAGGCCAGGCGAAGTAGCAAACTGACCAAAGGAGAGTGCAAAATCTTTTTAATCATGGCACAAATATATAAAAAAACGGGGCAAGTCAATGCCCCGTTTTCTAAAAAATGATTCTTACATAAAAAATTTACGCTGAAATAATAACAGATAAATAACAGCAATTGTTATATAACT
>JAVVSB010000069.1:0-4587 GCA_036654415.1 Mucinivorans sp.
CGAACGCAAGTTTTACAGGTGCTCTTCGCACTCGTTCCAATCAGCAGATACCCTACAGCGTAAGTTTTCCTTACGAGCCCTGGATGGCTGACCTCTCTTTGCGTTTGGAGCGTCAGGTTGTTCGTTGTTGCACTGAGGGTGCCCCCTCTTCTATCGCCATTCTAACCTCCAAACCCATCCGTTATGATGTGGTTCTAGAGCCCATTGTTCCCGTTGTTGTTCTCGAGCCTTCGCCTACTCAGCAGTTAGATATAGAGTTGCCATGTCTAAGTGTCATGTCTGATTATCATGCTATGAAGGATAATTTTGATGCTTTGCGTGCCGAGGGGGCTTTGATAGTCTATTTCAAGCAGGGAGGTGGCATGGTTGACCCCAACTTCGCTCAGAACCAGAAGTCGTTAGACCAAATCAAAAAGATTTTGAGTCTCATCTCCTCCGACCCGCGTGCCAAGTTAGGTAAAATAGTCATTGCTGGTGCCGCCTCGCCCGAGGGTGGAGTTCCCAACAACATTGCCTTGGCTCAAAAGCGTGCTAATGCTCTCAAAAATTATTTGGGCGATAGCATCTCTTCGCAAACCAATCTTTTCGAGGTTGTCAATGTGGGTGAAGATTGGACTGGCCTGCGCCAGATGGTCGCGGCTTCTAATATGGAGTACAAGGATTTAGTGTTGAAGACCATCGACCAATACACGGTCAAACAGGGTCGCGAGGTTGAGCTTATGAAGCTCAAGTGGGGTCGTCCCTACAACTATATGATGGAGCACTTTTTCCCCAAGTTGCGTAGTGCTGGCTACATTCGCCTTTTCTACGAGAGCAAACCATCGGCCCAGTACGAGGCTACTGTCTCCGCTGTTGAATCCTACAACAATCGAGCATACACCGATGTGCTCACCCGTTTGGAAAATGTGTCTCCCACTGCCCTGACTCAAATGATGTGTGGAGCTTGTCACATGATGCTTGGTCACTACGACCAGGCCGAGCTCACCCTACAAGAGGCCATCACCTTGGGTAGTCCCGATGCCGCTAAGTTACTCGAGCAGCTCCACAAGTTACAGCGAATTCATAAATAGTATTTTTAGTATAAACAATTCACAACCAATTATTAATTAAAACAAACCAAAAAAAATGAAAAAAATCAAATTCTTTGCAATGGCCCTTGCGGCCGTAGCTATGTTCTCTTGCGCCAAAGAGAACAACCCCATCCTAGATGAGGAGCTTAAGGGCGAACCTGTCGATGTCCAGTTCAACATTAGTTTCCCCTCCAATGCCACCTCCAAGGCAATCACTCCAGGTACTAGCACTGGGACTGCTGCCGAACAAGCTGTGGCCACTGTGGGGGGCGGAAACCAAGACATCGTAGTTTATGTTATCTCCAATGGTAGGGTTGAAGCCGTAGTTAACGCTGCATCTACAACAGGAAATAAGACAGCTGTGGCCAAAATTACTACTGGTAAAAAACAAATTCTTGCTATTGTCAATGGTGGTGCTGCCAAAGTACTTACTTTTGCTGTTGATGCCAAACTGACCGATATTCAAGCGGCAGCTTTGACAGCTACGACTAATGCGTATAGCGCAACAACAGCGACCCCTGCAGTCCTTACTAACCTTCTCTTCACCAGTAAACTGATGTCTGTGGATGTTACCAAAGGAAGCACTTCAACTACTGCTCAGCAGATTGCAATCAGCGTTGAGCGTGCCCTTGCCAAAGTTATTGTACGTGATAACATTGCCTTCAAGCTCGGTGTTCCTGCAACACAACCTACAGCCGCTCAGTTTACTCTGAATGGTCAGGTTTCTGGAGCCTATCTCTACCAACATCTTGGTTCCGATGGTGCAGCTGTGAATCCCACAGGCCTTACTTGGGCTTGGAGAAACACCCCTGCCACCACAACACCTTCTGCATTGAAATATTACGGAATGGCTGCTAAAGATGCTGATATTGCTACTATTGATGGTCTTGGCACAACAGGTGGCCTTTATACCTTGGAAGGTGTAGTTGCCAGTAAATCTCCCAACAATGCATCTACCCAGATTCTTGTCAAGGTTAATATCTTGCCTACTGCTAAGTTTACCTTAGCTGATAACACTGTCGGTGCAGACATTAAGGATACCGAGAATTACATTGTTGTAAAACACAAGACTATTGCTGGTAACTACCTCTTCTTTGCAACTGATGACATATTTAAGGCATGGTCTACTGACACAAAAAATAAAGCAACATACGATAACTATGATATCACTCATTCAGTTATGTACACGAAGGGTGAAAACTACTATTATGTTAAGATTCACCACGATGATGCTGCCCCAGCTCTTAAATTCTCTGTTTTGCGTAACTGTATCTACAATGTTCAACTCAATAACGTTAATGCCTTTGGTGGTAACGAAAATTCAACAATCGTCACTCCAGACGACCCACTCGAAACCGATGCCTTCATTGAAGCTACTATCACTCTTTTGCCGTGGAATGTTAAGACTCAGGAGTCTGACCTCGAATAATTAGTTTTTTAAAGGGTTATTAAAAAACCAGGGTGTATGGCCTTGACCGACCATACACTCACCAAGTATGCCACAACCATGTGGTGTCAACAATATTAATGATGTATGTAATGAGAATAATCAAACAATTTATTTGGGTCCTTTGCTTGTGCTCTGTGGTAGCTTGCACGCACGAGAACCTTTCGGAGTGCGACACCCCCAATGTGGGGCTCACCTTCAGCAATGCTTTTGCACCCCTCAGCAAAGCCCCGTTGGCCGATGAGGTACACTCGTTGGATGTCTTTATTTTCGACCATAACGGCCTTTGCCTGCTTCACAAGCGTGACGATACGGGTCCCTTTAGCTCCAATTATGTGATGCTTTTGCGTCTCTTGCCCGACACTTACACCTGTGTGGCATGGGCCAACCTCCACGCCAAGAATTACTTGCTCAGTGGTGATGCCGCCCAAGCCCCCTTCGAGGTGGGGCGTTCCTACCAAAAGGAGTCTATGCTCCATCTCCAGGACCAGAAGGGTATAGTCTCCACCGACCTGGCCAACCTTTTCCACGGGGTGACCACCGGGCTTCGTGTAGAGTATAATGCTCCCGACATTTACCGTCGCGACATACCCATGATTAAGGATGTCAACACCATCAACATCAAGCTTGAGTATGTGGGTTCGGTCATCCAGGGAGGTGAACTTAAAGTGGAGCTCGATGGCCGCAATGCCCATATGTATTTCGACAACTCCTTGAACACAACCCTGCCAGGGGTCATCTACCGTCCTTATATCGCCACCGCTGGTACTGATTTTGTGGCCGAGGTTCTACGCCTGCGCACTGAGCTTCCGCTTATCATGCGCATCATCAACCCTCTCACTGGTGTCACTGTGCTCAGCGAAGACCTCACCCAATTGATTCTCAAGACTGGCCTGGTCAAAACTAACGATGATTTCGACCGCCTTGACACCTACAACATAGTTATCTCCTTCGGTGTGGATGTTGAAGCCACCATCACCATCAATGGCTGGGAGGTCAAAGACCCAGAATCCGACTTAGAATAATTTTACAGATGAAAACTATAAATAATACATTTTTTGCTCTGCTCCTGCTTCTTGTGGTGGGTTGTACCAAAGAGCCCAAGACTAATTTAGTCGACCAGCCAAATGGCAACTACAATCTCGCCATCGATATCGACTTACGTGCCCCAGGCGACGACCCTATTTTGGTTAAAGAATCCGAGATTTTAACGGCGCGTGTCATTGTTGTTGCCAATGAGGGCAAATGGATGAATCGTATCACCTGCAACCAACTCCTGACCAAAGCCCAGCTTGTGGGTGGGGGTACTGTGGCTCGTGCTTTGGTACGCAGTAGTGGCCTTAGCGACATATACGTTTTTATAAATGAAACGTCAGAAGACACCCCCCTCATCGAAGGTATTACCACCCGTCAGCAGTTCAATAACTTCCAGATAGGTAGTCTCCATGGTAGTATATATGAGGGGACTGTTGTGCTACGAATGTTACAGCAATTTCCCAATGTAAATATTCTCCCTTCTCCTGCGGTGACCCATGTCAGCAGTAGTGTAGGTCAGGGGGCCGAGCGACTCTGTGCCAAGGTTCGAGTCAACCTCAAGGCAGTCGCTGGAGTGGATGGCATTCCCGACCTTTCGGGAATGAAAATTTATGGAAACGTTGGTTTTAAAAATTTCTCTCCCTATGGCTATATGTTCCCAAAAACTGCAGAAAGAGTAGATGCTAATACACTCCAACGACCATCTCCTGTTGCTGAGCCAGTGATTAATGCTACCACATGGACCAGAGCTATTGCTCTTTATCTGCCAGAATGTATTTACAACACAACGGATAAGCACCTGGAAATTACCTTGTATGGTGAGGCCCCCAATAAAATTTTATGTGAATATAGGGTGACCCTGAACTCCGATATGTTGCGTAATACCATTTACGACATCAATTGCTCTGTGAAGGGTTACGGCAGTAGCGATATGATAATCAACACCAAAGTGACGCCTTGGGATACAGTCTCCAGCACCTCTGATGTGGGTGGGTTTATGAAGGTGTCGAACTTGGAGTATATCATCTTGGATAG
>JAVVSB010000070.1:0-4349 GCA_036654415.1 Mucinivorans sp.
ATTGACGTGAGTAACCTGACCCACGTTATCAACTATTCGCTGCCTCAAGACCCAGAGAGCTATGTGCACCGTATTGGCCGTACAGGCCGCGCAGGAAACGAAGGGACAGCCATCACCTTTATCTCGAGTTCAGAATATCGCCAATTTGCAGCTATTCAGCGTGTTGTAAAAGTGAATATTCGCAAAGAACAACTACCCACGGCTCAAGATATTGTGGAGATGAAAAAGGTAAAAATCACAGAAGATTTAACCGAAATCATAACCGAAGAGTCATACAAGGATTACACGAAAATGGCTACCGAAATTTTGGAGAACAACACCCCAGAAATTGCGTTGGCATCGTTGTTACGTCTGGCCTTTAAAAGTGAGCTTGAAGAGAGCTCGTACCCCGAAATCCGTCGCATTGACGTTGACCGCCGTGGTACGGCACGCCTTTTTATTGCCTTGGGCAAAAATGATGGCTACCGCCCTAAGATGATTGTGGAATTACTAAACGAAAAATGTGGTATACCAGAGCAAAAAATTGACGATGTGAAGTGTATGGATGACTTCTCGTTTGCCACCATCCCTTACCATGATGCCGAACAAGCTATCCATAAATTGAACTCTATTAAAAAGTTATCATCGGACGACCGTCCACTGGTTACTTTGGCCAAGGAAGATAACAAACGTTCAGACCGCTCACCATACGCTGTGGACGATAAACCTCGCCGCAGAGCTTCGGGTGGTGGACCTCGCCGCGATTTCGCGGGCGAAAGACCCAAGCGCGACTACAAAAAGCGATAAACTTTTTATAACTGACACAATACAAGTAAAAATCTGCCAAATTGGCAGATTTTTTGTTTTGGCACAATTTATGTATAACATAGCTGCATAAAACAAATTTTAAAACATATAAATAAAATGAACATCAAACCACTTGCAGACAGGGTTCTGGTAGAACCTAAAGCAGCAGAGACCAAAACGGCCAGCGGACTCTTCATTCCCGAATCGGCTAAAGAAAAACCTCTTCAAGGTACAGTTGTAGCGGCAGGACCAGGGACCAAAGATGTAACAATGGAGGTTAAAGCTGGTGACGCAGTACTCTACGGAAAGTATGCTGGGCAGGAGATTACCTGCGATGGCAAAGATTATTTAATTATGAAACAGTCAGATATTCTGGCCATTATCTAAATCACAACATTTAAAAAGAAAAAGCTATGTCAAAAGAGATAAAATTTAATACCGATGCACGCGAATCGCTAAAAACTGGCGTTGACGCATTGGCCAACGCAGTAAAAGTAACACTCGGCCCTAAAGGCCGTACAGTGGTTATCGAAAAAAAATTCGGAGCTCCTCAGATTACAAAAGATGGCGTCACAGTGGCCAAAGAGGTTGAGTTGGAAGATAAATTTGAAAATATGGGCGCTCAGATGGTTAAAGAGGTAGCCTCGAAGACTGGTGACGATGCTGGCGACGGCACCACCACAGCTACTGTTTTGGCTCAAGCCATCATCACCACTGGTATCAAAAACGTTACGGCAGGTGCCAACCCAATGGACCTCAAACGTGGTATCGACAAAGCAGTGACAGCCGTAGTGGCCGAGCTACGCAAATTGAGCCAAAATGTAGGGGACGATATTAGCAAAATTGAACAAATCGCTACTATCTCAGCCAACAACGATAGCACAATCGGAGCTCTGATTGCCGAAGCAATGGGTAAGGTCAAAAAAGAGGGCGTTATCACGGTGGAAGAGGCTAAAGGTACCGAAACTCACGTAGAGGTAGTTGAAGGGATGCAGTTTGACAGGGGTTATATCTCGCCCTACTTCATTACCGACACTGAAAAAATGGAGACGGGTCTCGAAAAACCATATATCTTGCTCACCGACAAAAAAGTGTCGACAATGAAAGAGATTTTGCCTATTCTAGAGCCCGTGGCTCAGAGTGGTCGTTCGCTATTGGTAATCGCTGAAGATGTTGACGGAGAAGCCCTTAGCTCATTAGTTTTGAACAAGCTACGCGGAACACTCAAAATTGCAGCCGTTAAGGCTCCAGGTTTTGGCGACCGCCGTAAAGAGATGTTGCAGGATATTGCCATTTTGACTGGCGGTACGGTGATTTCGGAAGAGACTGGTATGAAGCTTGACGGAGTAACCCTAGAGATGCTTGGTACAGCCGAAAAGGTGACCATGACCAAAGATAATACCACAATTGTAAACGGAGCAGGCGACAAGGCTGCCATAGCAGCACGCGTGGCTCAGATTCGTAAACAAATAGAGGTTACAACATCGGATTACGACCGCGAAAAACTCCAAGAACGTCTGGCCAAATTGGCTGGTGGAGTGGCAGTACTCTATATTGGTGCAGCAACCGAAATGGAGATGAAAGAGAAGAAAGACCGTGTAGACGATGCCTTGGCCGCAACTCGTGCAGCTGTAGACGAGGGTATCATACCAGGCGGTGGCGTGGCTTATATTCGCGCCGCTGAGGCCATAACCTCACTTACGGGCGCCAACGCAGACGAAAACACAGGTATCTCCATTGTACGTCGCGCCATAGAAGAACCACTCCGTCAGATTGTGGCCAATGCTGGTGGCGAAGGTTCAGTCGTAATTAATAGAGTAAAAGAGGGCAAAGGGGCCTTTGGCTTCAACGCCCGTACCGATGTGTACGAAGATATGTTGAAGGCTGGTATCATCGACCCAACCAAGGTGTCACGTGTAGCGTTAGAGAACGCAGCCTCGGTGGCCTCGATGTTCTTAACCACAGAATGCGTTATGGCCGACATTAAGGAAGATGCGCCAGCAATGCCTATGCAAGGTGGCATGGGCGGCATGGGTGGCATGATGTAGTCCACGTGCGCAACATTAATTCAAAGAGGGTGGTCTGCGACAAATGCTTGTCGTGAGGCCACCCTCTTTTATACTGCCCATCTATCTTCAATGCACAATCTCCAATGAGTTCATTACTCGATTTCAGAATGATTGCAGGCCCTATCCACACACCTTTGGAACTCATATCGACACAACTATTTTGTTCCACAAAATCCAAAGATTGTTGTACGGTAAATGGCTCCTAGTATTGGTATTGAGCAACACACTCCAATGACCGATAAGCTAAAATTGCACTTGCGTCCGTATGTTGAATCGGTCTTATATAAATTCGTTTTGCTTCTATCATATCAAATAATTCCTAATGCTATTGCGATAAAACTTGGACCGTTAATTACTCCATGCAGGAGCACTCCAGTCCATGAGTTCTGTGTTTTTTGAACCACATAAGATTCTATATATAGTAGTGGTAACAACATCACAAGCAGTTGCCAACCGAGTGCAAGATGGAAAATAGCCCATCCTGTGCCGTGCAAAATCCACGCTTTATTTCCGAAAGCCATCTCTTGACGAGGTAATAATACTCCACGCCAAAAGAACTCTTCGCCTCCGATATTGAGCAGCCAATATGGTAACCACGCAAGCAATATCCAATACCTTCCCGACGAAAGCGGCTCCAAAGTCATAAACGACGGGGTATGGTTGAAATTCGGAATAAGGGTTTGCATCGCAACCATAATTCCTCCTGTTAGGAGTCCAATCACCACTAATGCCACAAGCGAATACCTCCAATCCCGACGAGTCATCGGTCTGAAGCGTAATCGTTCCGCAAAAGTCTCTTTTGTGAATTTGCATCCCTCTTTGCGAAGCACCAAAACTCCTGCAATGATAAGCGGAGTAAAAACTCCAAGCCCACCGCAGATGAACCAAAAGAGAATCGGCTCCAACCCTGTAACTTCCGTAAGAAATGGGATGCACAGGTGGGTCATTATCCACAAAAGCACTGCTGCCGATATGAATATCATTGCCGATAGGATTAACTTTAGAGGTCTAATGTTCATCACTAATATATTTTTTACAAACACCTTCCAATAGCGTTTTTAACACCTCGTCAAAGTTGGATTCTCCTATCTCTTTCTTGTGTCGCATTGTTAAAAATACCGCCCTCAAAGCTGCCGCAAATTGAGGAATTAGCTCTTGATTGACAAATGGCAGTCGCTCAATAAGTACGTTTAACGCCGTATTGTCTTGCTGGTTATGCGCACAAACAACCTCTTCGGGTAGTTTTCGCATTAGCCATTCCATCTCACCGCTTGCCATTACTTGCAACATCATCGGGTTATCCATCTGTTTATAACCGTCGTAGAGCAAATCTGCGACTTGGAAGCTGTCGGGTCTCTCTCCAAGTAGTTGTACTCTCTCTATTATAAGTCCATGCGTTTGGTCGTGATACTCTTTAATTACTTCATAAAAGAGCATCTCGGCTTAATGGTCAAAATGGTGCGTGAAAAACAGCAACATTCGTTTAATGGTCAA
>JAVVSB010000071.1:0-4338 GCA_036654415.1 Mucinivorans sp.
GGCACGCCACCAACGATGTTAATGGGTGAATTGACAGTGAAATTTTCACCGCCCTTAATAGCCTCGACCTTGATTTGACCTGCTGCCCCAACTTGACTCAAGGTAGCCTGAGCAATGACAATATTATCGGCATGGTCGCCCACAATTTGGCACTCGGTGTTGGAGAGTGTAAAAAGCTCTTTGGCATCGGTGTCGACATCGGTCGCTACATTGCCCCACGGTACAACAGTGGTTTTAATCTCCACTCCCTCGAGCAAAGCAATGGGGTTGCCAAAACCATTTATCCCAACATTAACATCGTAGAGGTGGTTGCGCACGGTCTTGTATTTTGAGGCTGACTCTGAAGCGGTTGGGTCTTCAATCATCACCTTATAATAATTCTCATTCACAGCTACACCAGCAGCAAGATAAGGCACCTGGAGTACAAAAGAGGTGGCTCGCTTTTTATGGTCGGCAGTCAGGCCATCCACCACGTTTTCGTAGGCGTAGAGCGTTGCGCTCCAGAGGTTAGTGGCAGCTGTGCGAGTCATCTCCACGGGAGCATAGTCCATAAGGGTATAACCCATCGTGGATGTGAGATTATTGAAGCGTGTAAATAGATTGTCGGCAGCGTGGTTGCCAGTAATCCACGACATATTGGGCACATTGTAGAGCGCGAGCCTCGTGGGCTGTGTGGCGGCAGTGAAAAACGCACCAGCAATGGCAGCGAACTCTGGCGTTATAGATACGTTGACACCAATTTTGACCGCTTGGTGCGCCAGGGCTACGGTGGCTGTTATGTTTTTAGAGAACGTGTGATTCTGAGTCTCGCCCATCATCAATAGCGCATGGGTGTCGTCGAGAACGATTGGCGATGTGAGCTTCGAGAAAACGTCATTTAACTGCGCTCGCGAGTCTCCCACAGCTATTGTCCCCTCCAACGAGGCTGCATCGGGGAGGTTGGTCAGCACCACAATGTCGTATGTCGCCGTTAGGATGAGCTTGCTTGAAGAAGAGATAATCACTTTTTTGTCCACATCATCCCACGAAATGCCCGCCTGGCCAGTAGATACTTTTTGGGTTAGCTTTTGGGTGGCGTGGTCGTAGAAGAGTACCGTAGCACTCAATATACGTGATTCATATGCTGTTTTGGCTTCCTCGTCGGTATGTACGTCGGCTTTAGAAAGTGGCCCTGCGTTAGGCAAGCTAAGGCTAATCTGCACCGCACCCTCGGGCAGTGGTTCATCACCGCCCATCGGCACTTTGGTGCACGAAGAGAGCATCACCCCAAGGGCTATGATTAATATGTTTACTATTTTCATCATTACATCTATTATTTAGGACTATAATGTATTGTCTCTCACGCAACGATAGGAGTTTGCACCTTCATAACCTACTCGATGTAGGTTTCCCCCGTTTATTTGCATAAAAGTGAAGTCTGCTATTTGATTCTCATATGTTGCTCCAGTACGCAACCAAATACCTCCTGCACCAGTTGGATCTACACGACCATCACTCCAAAAAAAACCTTGTCCACTAATCAGTAATCTTTTTTTGAAGACCCTAATATTCGGGTCTAAAGGGTCTGGCTTTTCAGAATCGGTGGCTGTTAAGTTAGCTAAAGCTGTACCATCTACCGTTGTAGGCACACGCCAATAATTTGCTCTGTCATTACCTGTTGGTGCGTCAACCACCCCAGCAAATTTGCCTACACCTGCGCATATATTTAGCACAGTAAACCTAATTATATTAGCAAATAGCACTGCACTTTGAAAAACTCCATCACCAACTCCTCCACCATTAGTCAACTCGTACTTAACACCTTGGTAAGGTCGAAGGCGTAAGCCCCAGTCTATTTCATACTTAAACTTCAATCCCGGATCTCGCGGATCACCAGAAATATGCATACCATTATTATTGACATAATCTTTGACCACCAGATTGCCAGTTGCCCAATTTACGCCACCATGCCAATACTTTTTCAGTCCGTCGGCAGACGTTGTCAGTGTGCCTCCTACGTTGACCGAATATTGTTCGATACTCACCGGAACATTGATAGAATAGGGCACAGGAGAGCTGCATTGAATAGTCATCTCACCACTATGTTTCCGACCATCGTGTATCACATCTCTGCGTTTGAAAGTGATTCTTCCACTATTCACCCCATCGTTTGTAATGGTAGTTTCTATTTTATCCTTCAGTGCATCATTCAATGTTATGGATGTTGGCGTTCCACCTGTGTAGGTAATTATCATCTCTTCATCCATCTCCAACATCTCAACGTTGGGTTTAGATAATTTCAAGTAGTCGCCCACCTCTGGTGAACTTGTCACCTTATTCCAGGGCAAAACATTGGTCACCACATCTACATCGCCATGGCCGTAACCACGAATGGTGGCAGTGATGTCGTAGAAAGTGTTGCGCAAGAGGTTGAAACTCGGCCTGCCAATAGTGGTCTTCAAATCCAAAATATAGTAGCGAGATGAGCCATCAACAGTGGTGGCATGGACTTTCAAGAAGCTATGACGGTCGGCTGAGGCTCCCAAAAATTCGGGAACGTAAAATTCATAGTAGGCACCCGCACTTTCGGTGGCAGTGGTGGTCAAGGTGTAGTCTTTGGTGATAGCCTGGTCATCAGCTCGCAAAGCAGAGGCAGAAGGGTGATTCTGCGCTATCACATAGCTGGATTCAGGCACATTGTGAAGTTGTACTTTATTGACAACCATACCCGTCATATTGGGGTAGCCAGCAGCTATCAGCGCTGGGTCGTTGGTAGCTTTGAAACGTACACGAACCTTAGCCCACAGGCGCTCCACACCATTGTCGGTTTTGACGGTGGTGATGGTTGGGTAGGGAGCGATATTGGTTGGGTAGCATTGCACCATAGGAATGGCAAGCGAACCAACGGAATGCGAGGCGGTTGGGAAATTGATGATGGCGGCTTGAAGTTGCTCGATGTTCTCGAGATTGTTGAGCGTGGCGGAGTTGTCGGCAGGCTCGTTGATAATTAAATAGACATCGCTCTGTCCGCTGAGCACAAAAGCCCTAGCCATATCATGGCTAGCACCAAGCAATTCACTGGCAGCGAAACTGTGGTTGTAGGTCACCCTGCCTCTTTGCGGAATGTTGCTTGTGGCAATGACTACCATACGGGCAGTGAGAATGGCTTGCTCTTGGCCCACAAAATTGTCATCTTTTTCCACCGCACGGCTTATGTTCAGAGCCAAATTGTACTTCCCGTCGGCAATGGTCAAGGGAGTCTCTTCTTGCTTGGTACAACCCAAGAGTAAGAGAATGAGAGATGCTATGATATGTATCCTTTTCATCGCTGTTTAGTTTAAGTCAGATTCTGGTCGCTCGACAAGCCAACCGTTAATGGTGATGGTAGCCTCGGCATGAGCCGTATCGCCAAAGGATATCACGATATCATAGTTGTCAATACGGTCGAAATCCTCGTTGGTTTTGACTATGCCAGACTTGATAATAAGCTGAGTGAGGTCTCTTTCGAGCAATGTAGCACCCGTGGTGGGATGAATGACACGCATCATAAGATGTTGTTCCATACGAAGGCGCAAAACAGATAGTCCGAAATCAGTGCCACCAACCACCTTGTAAGGCTTGTAGAGTATCTGAGGCATTCCAGCAACTAGTGAGTTGTCAAATGCCATATATCCGTTGTCACCTGTGAGCTCCACTTCGAGCTGCGCATCGGCTTTGGTAGCTTTGCCTGTAGGTTTGACAGTTTTGAGAACCGACTCTGTATTTTGTAATTTAATATTAATAATATTGGTGTTTTTTATAAGCATTATTTTTTGTCGTTGTATGCCCGACCCTTCGATTTCAACACGTGAGGCCATACCATGAAAGAGATTTGGAAGCTCTGTATTGATAACGCCATTGGGGTTTTTAAGCAAGAGCATGGATTCGGCAAATGTACTTTTGCCCACCTCTAACGGCAGTTGTTTGTTGGCCCCGTCACAGACCTGATAGACTTTATCATCGGCATTCGCCCAGACAATAAAATCGTAGATACCCGGCTCAAGCATGACTCCCATGAGGTAGTCTTTGCCGAAAGTGACATCATGCGCATTCTGGAAACCAATATATTTACCGTTAATATCAAAGATATAAAGGCCGAGCGCTTTGACCTGGTCGGCAAATTTATCCTCGTCGGCCACATTGAGTGTGTAGCTAAAACTCAGCCCTACATTAAAAGGCTCAGAACACTGCGACAAATTCTCCTTAGTACAAGAAGAGACCATGGAGCAGAGAGCCAACAGGAGGACTATGTTACGTACTATTTTCATTTTATGCATCTTTTACTCGATTGTCGAACCTCGACTACTGAGGTTTTTGTGA
>JAVVSB010000072.1:0-4316 GCA_036654415.1 Mucinivorans sp.
GTCATGCAAAATCCCAATATTTGCAGCCAACTCACCATATCCAAACGAATTGGCGAAATTTTGAGCTAAAATAGTGACCCCTTGAGTATGCTCTTGGAGAGTTTGGATGCAAAACAGGTCGTTTTTTTTGCTGATATGTGCTATAATATTATCCATCTATGGTGTGCTTTTATGTGCACATAAAGTTAAGTACAAATTTCTGATAAATCAACTATTGGGGACAGAATATTTATTTATCCAAAACCTATTTTGAACCATTTTCTTGTGTAAAAGCGATTGCACTTCGACTTCCTACACTGTTTTTTGTGTGATTCAAGCTAGAGTCTACGCTCTTGCTTGAATCATTTTTTATTGCTTAGAATATACCATAATTGCATTTGCAACCCTACGTTCAATCGGAAGTATACCATAACCGTCTGACGGAAAATTCACCAACTGATTTTGGTAAAACATTGTTGAAGAGCCTCCACCGTCTAAATTTAACATGTTATTTAGCCCAAGCCACTGCCCGTATTTCACCAGTTCTGAAAAATTCGCACCAGCCGCTCTTCTACGTCGTCCATCAACAACCAGAAGTATAATTTTATCGTCATTTTTTGTGCCGATTGCAGTTCTGGGATGTCGGACATCATCTTGTGCGACTACTTTATTGTCTAATATCAACATCGGTCCTGCCACAATCACGTTGGGGTAGTCGACGCTCCACCCACTAATGGTGTCAGCGTCCATCTCCTTGCTCCATTGTGTGAAGTGGGCTTTGCCCAATTGGTCGAAGGCGATGGCAGCATTTCCCCAGCCAGTGGTAGGGTATGGACTAATGATGTGACCGTTGATTTTTAGAAAGTCGTTTGCAATTGCGTTGTTTTGCGACTCCTTGTCAACCCTAAAAAAGCCACCGTTCACTGAAGCAATCGCACCGTTTGATTTTTGTAGCGAACTACTACGCTCTTTCTGTTGAGATTGTGCAATTCCAATATTGTATCTATCGAGCGGAATTTCCATAACGTAAATGGCCATTGGAGCATCAAACATGTACGTCTCATTCTTATTATACTTGCTGGTTAACTCTTTTACAATGATTCCTGAATCATCGTATAGTATGTCCCAGTTTTTACTATTACAGAAATAAATAGAATCGTGTTGATTTTGCGAAAAGACGTAGTTCAAAGATACTAAAAGGGTAATTGTTAAAATAAAGTGTTTCATCGTTTTTTTTGTAGTATAATGTTTGGGAGCCAATATGTTTAATATTCAGTTATTGTGTTATAAAGGTATGCATTTTTTTTATTGTCCAATTAAAATGTGTATTTAGTCGTTGAAATATTTGAAGATGTTGCGATACTTAAACGAACTTGAATGAATAACTTTGTCGTAGACAAACCTATAGGTGTGGATTTTTTTTGTGTAATATCCTTGTATTTAAGTATAATCAGCTTTTTAATAACGTAATAGACCCTAAGAAGATAATATGAAAGGTCTATTATTGTGTGTGAGCTTTGTAATAATCTCGGTGGGTATTACGACTAATATATCAACAACAAATAAATCATTAGAGATGGAAAAAGAGTTTACGGAGTTAATAGAGTCATACAAATATTGTCTGATTAAAATTTGTAATACATTTTTTTACAGGCATTTGTATGCAGAAGATTTTCTACAAGAGATAATCATTCGTTTATGGAAAGCATACCCCACTTTTCGCGGCGAATCGTCTGTGAAGACATGGCTTTATAGAATTGCTTTAAATACTTCAATAGACATTCTTAGAAAACAGATTATTATGCCTAAGTTACAAAGTATATCGGACAAGGAGTATCAGTTACAGGAGAGTAACCACTGGTCTGTCGGTGAAGATGTTGATTTTTTATATGGTCTTATTAATCAATTATCAGAAAATGATAAATCCTTGATAATACTATATCTTGATGAATTTTCATACAAAGAGATATCTGAAATTACAGGACTTTCTCAAAGCAATGTGGGTGTTAAAATAAGTAGAATTAAAAAACAACTAAAAACTATAATGGATAATGGAAACAATTAATATAAAAGAGCTGTGGGCACAAGCATCGCCTCGTAATCTAGGCGTTGATACAGAAGAGATAATCACAAAAAAGCATTGCCGTATAATAACGAAATATATATCTGATTCTCGAATGAAGGCAGTCGTATGTTTCTGTGCATTTATTGTTGTGTCTTTGCTGTTTATGTATGCTTTCTTGTTGTTAAAACTTAGTATGTCGTTACACTTAGCTGCTCCACTAATAATCGCAGGGGTATTCTTATTTTTACGTTTTATTGTTGAGTGGCGTAAATATGTATCCTTACAAAAGGATTACGACCACTACAATACCACAAAATCAGAAAAGTTAATTACTGCAAAGATTAAGCGTATTAAAATTATAGATTTTATTTCATATATTGTATTGTTCTATTCAATATCTATTGTTTTATTTGTTTTGATGCATAATGATAAATTTCTAAAAGATGAGTTTGGTTGGATTATTTGGGTTCTTATAATTATTTTACTGGGGTTGCCATGGCTTATACATTATTCTCCTAGGAGGTAATCCTAATATATCCACATTATTTGTGGGGCTTTTTTATACCCGCTATGAGTGTTAAATACTTGATAATAAACTATATTCTCTTGTGGCGTCTAGGCTGTAACTATTAAGTCAGAACTTTTTTGATTGGAGGAAGGTCCAATGGTTTGTCAAAGATAATATTTATCAGTATCTTCGCAAAGCGTTACAGTTAGGCTGTTGAGGTGAATTTTTATGAGCGCGAAGAGCTTCTTGACCTAAAGTGTGAAAATAAGAAGTAGGGGAGGCCCAGTTTAAAGCCGTCTGTAATATTACTTAAAGACTTACAAATTAATACCACGTTAATACAACTTAAAAATAGACTATGAATAATTTTATTTTTCAAAATCCAACACGTCTTGTCTTTGGGCGTGGACAAATAGCTCGCCTTGGTCAACTCATACCAGCGGGTGCCAAACTTATGATTACATTTGGTGGTGGGTCAATATTCAAAAATGGTGTTTACGACCAGGTGAAAAAGGCACTGAATGGCCGCACATGGATTGAATTTTCGGGCATCGAGGCCAACCCTGAGTACGACACTTTGATGAGGGCTGTGGCCCAGGCTAGGGATAATGAGGTTGATTTTTTGCTGGCCATTGGAGGCGGCTCGGTCATCGATGGCACCAAGTTTATAGCCTCGGCACTCCGTTTCGAGGGTGACCCTTGGGACTTTATGGTTGGAAATGGTAAAGCCCAAGATGCCGTGCCCTTGGCCACTGTGCTAACCCTGCCCGCCACAGGTTCAGAGATGAATAATGGGGCCGTGATTTCGCGTCGTAGTAAAGGTGAAAAATTTGCCTTCAATAACGATAAGTGTTTTCCACTCTTTTCCATTCTCGACCCTGAGGTTTGTTATTCGTTGCCTCGCAAGCAGGTGGCTAATGGCATTGTGGATACTTTTGCCCATACCCTGGAGCAGTATCTGACAACGCAGAATAGCAATGAGGTGATGGATCGCTGGGCTGAGGCTTTGTTAAACACTTTGGTAGAACTGGCTCCTACTCTTCTTAGCGGGAAAAAGGATTACGATGCCTTTGCCAACTTTATGCTTTCGGCTACAATGGGGCTCAACGGCTTTATAGCAATGGGAACCGACCAAGATTGGGCCACTCATATGATTGGACATGAACTTACGGCCCTGCACGGCCTGGACCACGGAGCCACACTGGCCATTGTCTATCCTGGTATGATGGACGTTATGAGAGAGAGCAAAGAGGGCAAACTGTTGCAATATGGAGCTCGAGTGTGGAATATCTTCGAGGGCAGTGTAGATGAGCGCATCGAGGCCACTATCGAGGCTACCGAGAACTTTTTCCGTTCGTTGGGTATGTTAACGCGCCTCACGGAGAATCACATCTTTCAAGATACTATCACTGAGATAGTGACCCGCTTTACTTCACGCCACTGGAACATAGGTGAGGGGGCATTGGTTAGCCCCGATAAAGTAGAGAAAATCTTGCTGCGTCAACTGTAAGAGATTGGTTACTCATTAGATAGCTGCGGTTAAACTTTAACTGCTTGTTTTGATGGTATGTTTTACGATTGCTCTCATTATCGGAATACATATGTACAAGAAAAAGCGATTAAAAGACCAGCTATATCTGAACTGCTCAAAGGAAAACAAGAAGTTAGTGAACAATTTGTCGTAACTCTATGCAATTTGTTCACTGACATAAATCCAAAGTGGATTATCGATTGGAAACCACGTTACTACACACAAAACCGAAA
>JAVVSB010000073.1:0-3805 GCA_036654415.1 Mucinivorans sp.
TGATGATATTTTTATTGTTGGCTACGGGCTAGATTACAACCAGTTGGGGCGCAACATAGATGGTATATATAAGTTAAAGCCATAGGGGGGGGATGAAGGATATACTTAAGGGGGGGCTGTTACTGCCTTTGGTCGAAGATTTTTACACCATCCAGGGCGAGGGGTTTCACAGTGGTGAGGCTGCCTATTTCATCCGTCTTGGGGGGTGTGATGTGGCCTGCGAGTGGTGCGATGCCCGTTTCACTTGGAATCCGCGCAAGTTTCCTCCCGTGGCCATAGAGCAGATTGTTGCTCGGGCAGTGGAGTGTCCCGCCCAATCCATAGTCATCACTGGTGGTGAGCCTACGCTCTATCCGTTGGAGCCCCTAACCAAGGCTCTGCGCTTGAGGGGGCTTCAGATTTTTATTGAGACCAGCGGCACTAACGAGCTCCGCGGAACTTTTGATTGGATATGTCTCTCGCCCAAGCGTCAGAATCCACCCCTGCAAAGTGTCTTAGACAAGGCCGATGAGCTCAAGGTCATTATCCAAACTCAGGTTGATTTTGAGTGGGCCGAGGCCAATGCAACGCAGGTGAACGAAAATTGTCGCCTCTATCTGCAACCCGAATGGAGTCGCATGGGGCAGATTTCGCCCTTCATTGTGGAGTATGTCAAGAACCACCCTGAATGGCGTATTTCGCTCCAAAGTCATAAATTTCTACATATTCCATAAAACATTTAATAATTTATACAGCATGAAACATTTTTTTATGGTAGCCTTGGCCTCGATTTTGATGGTTGGTTGCAATAGTGGTTACAAAATTCAAGGAGAGATAATTGGAGCCCAAGGGTTGATATATCTCAACGAGATGGTTGGCAAAACGCCCAAAGTGTTGGATTCGACCATGGTCAATGATGGGATGTTTGCCTTTAGCGGCAAGGTGGAGTTGCCACGCTTGGCTCAAATCACCTGTGGGGGTAAGGTGCTCACCCAATTTTTCTTGGAAAACAGCCTTATCCGTATTGTGGGCGATGTTACGGCACCCGAATCCATCAATATTACGGGGTCCATTGAAGATACCCTTTCAAAACATTTTACCCGTTTGATTGCTCAGGCCTCCTCCATGGAGCAGTATCAATCCATTATGGATTCGCTTATTGTGGCCAATCCAAGTAGTGTGGCCGCGGCCTATCTGCTTTTCCGTCAGGCGGCCCCCATGTTGGACTATCAGCAGATGCGCAACTACATAGCAGGCTTCGATAAGTCGGTTAGTGGTTCAGTCTATTTAACCCTGCTTGAGCAGCGTGCCGCCACCTTGGAGCAGACCTCGCCAGGGAAGCCCTTTGTGGACTTTGAACTTGCCGACACCACTGGCACTGTCATCCCTCTGAGCTCTATTGTGGGGCAGGGCAAATGGGTGTTGCTCGACTTTTGGGCTTCGTGGTGCGGCCCTTGCCGTCGCGAGAATCCCAATGTGGTGGCAGCCTATCGCCTGTTTAAAGAGAAGGGGTTCACCGTGGTGGGGGTTTCGCTCGACCGCTCTAAGGAAGATTGGCTTCGTGCCATCGCCAAGGATAGCTTGGGCGGCTGGACCAACCTTTCGGACCTTAAGTTTTGGGAGTGCGCCCCTGCGGCCACCTATGGCGTGAGTTCCATCCCCTCCAACATACTTATCGCCCCCGACGGTACCATTGCAGCTCGTGACCTGGAAGGACAGGATATTCAAGAGCGCCTTGCTAAGGAGCTTAAATAGAGAAACTTTTCTAGAGGTAATAAATAAAAAATAGCTAGAGGTGACTTAGAAGTTGTTTTAATTTCTTGCCAGCATTTTATTACCACCCTTTTTGTACTCTTTTTTCGTTGATTTTTGAGTTGTAGTCCACTACTATCTTGGCAAATCATCGAAAAAAGAGTCTCAAAAATAGCAGTAATAAAATTTAAACAGTTTCTAAAATGTACTGGGAGCCTTTCGTAGTCCTATCAAAGATAGAGTTAGCGTGTGCCTCCAGCAAACCAAGCCTTGAACTCCGCAACGCGGGCCTTGCTGACCAAGATTTTGTCTTCGGTTGGGATTTTTAGGTTTATAGAGAGCCGACTGTTGAACCATAGGTCGATGTCCAAGACCGCCTCACGCGAGATGAGCCACTGGCGCGAGATACGGAAAAAGGCATCAGGGTCTATGCAGGAGCTCACCTCGTCCAAGGTTTGGGGCATGGTGTGTTGCTCTCCATTGGTGGTTACGGCACGGACCGCCCCCTCATGGATATAGAAGTAGCTCACCGAGGAGACCATCAGTGGAAAAAACTTATCACCCCGCTTAGGCAATAGAAAATAGCTCGTATAGTTGTGCTGCCCATTGAGCATGCTAATGAGTCGCTGCAACGGGTAGTTCTGGGGCGAGAGGGTTTGCTGCAACTCATGAAGTTTGTCGAGTGCCTGGACGATGGCCTTCTCACTGATGGGTTTAAGCAGATAGTCAATGCAGTTTACCCGAAAGGCATTCAAGGCATATTCATCGTAGGCGGTGGTGAAAATCACGGGGCTGGTGATGTGAACATGGTTGAATATCTCAAAAGCCGAACCATCGGCTAGATTAATATCCATGAAAATAAGCTCCACAGGAGGTTTTGAGCTGAACCATTCGATGCTGTCGGTTATGTTGTCCAGGGTGGCCACCACCTCAGTCTGGGGGGACACCTTAGAGAGCAACACGGTCAAGTTGCGCACCGCGGCCATCTCGTCTTCAACAATCACTACTTTCATATTCTATTCTGTTAATCAGTGGTAATTTTACACAAAAGGTATCGTTCTCTACGCTGCACTCTATTGGCTTGTGGAATAGCAGTTTATAGCGTGCCTCTAGGTTGCTCAGCCCGATGGCTGTGCCAGTGGTTTTTGTTCGTTTACTTTGTATGGCATTCTGCACTACCACCTGTTGCTGGGGTGTGGTGATGGTGATGGTGAGTGGTCGGCGCGCACTTATCTCATTGTGTTTGACGGCATTCTCGATGAGCAGCTGCACCGACATGGGCGGTAGTAGGTAGTCGCAGTAGCACTCCTGGATATCGATTTGGAAACGAATATTCTCTTGATAGCGCATCTTGAGCAGGTAGATATAGGCCTCCACAAAGTCCATCTCCTGGCTAAGGGTTACCGTTCGTGAGCAGTTGCCGCTAAGGGTATAACGTAGCACATTCGAGAGCTCCTGGGTGTATTGTTGGGCCTTGATGGGTTCATCGCGAATCAGGGCTTGCAGGGTGTTGAGCGAGTTGAAAAGCATATGTGGATTGAGCTGGTTTTTCAACACCTCGTATTGGTTTCTAAGGCTTTCGGTTCGTAGTTGTTGATTTTCGATGGCCATATGTTGCTGTTTGAGGCCAAGGTGGATAATATAGCAGGAGCCACTGACCACGGTTGCCATTATAAAATCGCGCAAGGGGTGCAGATAGTGGTGCAGCATGGAGTCGATGGCTGGGATATTATAGTATCCATGTAGCCTTACAAAGAGAGTGGCCAAGAGGTTACTCACCAACCAGGTGAGTAGAAAAGAGAGCACCACCCGAAACCAATCTATCTTTTGTAAAGGATTATTGAACTTAAAGAGCAGGGTATTAAGCCAAAACATTAGTAGCAACGATACCAAGGTAAAGAGCACCTCGCCAAATACGTCCACCATACGCATGCCTGGAAAGAGGGCCTCGTGCTCGTCTTGGTCAAACAGCGATATGGACTCTGGAAAGTGAATAAGTACCGAGACCATGGCCGAAATCACCACCACGGTGAGCAGATACTTCTTCTTGCGTATGGTATTTCCCAAGGACATT
>JAVVSB010000074.1:0-3474 GCA_036654415.1 Mucinivorans sp.
AAAAAATAGCCTCAAAAATAGCAGTAAGAAAATTTTGAAAACAAATTAAAACAGCTTCTAAATTTGTATTGGTAAAAACAATTGAATTATCTACCTTTGTAAACCAAAATTTTAATACATACTATGGAATTAAGCAGATTAACAGCCGTCTCGCCAATTGATGGACGTTACGGAGCGCAGTGTCAAGTGCTGGGCAACTACTTCTCAGAATTTGCACTCATCCGATACCGCGTTCGCGTAGAGGTGGAGTACTTTATAGCTCTTTGTGAACTTCCACTGCCCTCTCTGCAAGGTTTCGACAAAGCAAGATACGCAGATTTACGCGCAATAGTAGCGAATTTCTCGATAGATAATGCTCAAAGAGTCAAAGATATAGAAAAGACAACCAACCATGATGTGAAGGCGATTGAATATTTCCTCAAAGAGCAGATGAAGCAACTAGGCATTGGTGCTCAGATGGAGTATATCCATTTTGGGCTCACTTCGCAGGATATAAACAACACAGCCACACCGCTCTTATTAAAAGAGGCCATAGGTGAAATTTATACACCAGCCTTAGAAAACATCATAACATCATTGAGAAACCTAGCCCAGGAGTGGATGGGGGTGTCTATGTTGGCCAAGACTCATGGTCAGCCCGCCTCACCAACAGTGTTGGGCAAAGAGATAATGGTTTTTGTGGAACGCCTACAAAGGCAACTTAATTCACTCAAAGCACTACCTTTCCCAGCTAAATTTGGAGGGGCAACAGGTAATTTTAATGCTCATTTTGTAGCCTTTCCTAAGGTTGATTGGGTTGATTTTGCCAATGATTTTGTAAATAATACGTTGGGGTTGGAACGGTCGCAATACACAACACAGATAGAACATTACGATGGATTGGCAGCTATTTTTGACAATCTAAAACGTATAAATACTATCTTGATAGACCTCGCGCGCGATATGTGGCAATATATCTCCATGGAGTACTTTAAGCAACGTATCAAAGAGGGTGAGGTTGGCTCTTCGGCCATGCCACATAAAGTAAACCCTATTGATTTTGAAAATGCGGAGGGGAATTTGGGACTCTCAAGCGCCATCTACGAACACCTTTCATCGAAGTTGCCTATTTCTCGTCTTCAACGAGACCTGACCGATAGTACTGTGCTTCGTAACATAGGTGTACCTTTGGCACATAATTTGATTGCTTTTAATTCGTTAAATAAGGGCATAGGTAAACTGGTGCTCAACCGCGTGGCCATTGACCGAGATTTACAACAGAATTGGGCCGTGGTGGCCGAAGGGATACAGACTGTCCTACGCCGCGAAGATTACCCTGCGCCATATGAGGCTCTCAAGGCCTTGACACGCACTGGAGGTGGCATTACAGAGAAGACGATTACTGATTTTATCGACTCATTAGAGATAAGCTCCACCATAAAAGCAGAATTGAAACTAATTACACCAAGTAGCTATACAGGAATTTACAAACAACTAAAATAACAAAAACAACAATGGACAAGTACAAATGTGATGTATGTGGTTGGGTATACGACCCAGCAATGGGGTACCCTGAAGGTGGAATAGCCCCAGGAACCTCTTTCGAGGATTTGCCCGAAGATTTTGAATGCCCACTTTGTGGAGTAGGCAAAGAAGACTTCTCAAAAGAGGAGTAAGTTTTGATTTAACAAGAGGACGGGTCGTTTCACTTCAGCAGTGAGGCGACCCTATTTTTTATCTAAGCCTAAGCGAGCTACCAACAGTCGGGGTAAACTGAGCCTTAGGATTCATACGCTGCAAGCTGTATAATTTGACACCATACTGTTGAGCAATACTATGTAAAGTTTGTCCCGACTCCACAACATGGAATGAGGAGTTGGCGGAGCGCTTCTTCTTGGCCTTGACGTACAAAGCGGTACCAGGAGTCAAAGTGATATTTTGATTCAAATCATTATAGACCATAAGTTTTTTAAGCGAAATACCCGCTCCACGAGCCACACTCTCGAGGTTATCACCCTCGCCACTCACCACATAACGAACACCATTGACACGCCCCTTTTGTAGAGCTAATTTGCCTTTGTGGCTATGGGAGGAAGAGATGCTTGTGCGGTCGAATTTGTAAAGATTATTATCCTCAATAAGTTTAATAAGTGACTGTGCATAAGTGGGGCTAGTGGCGTAGCCCGCCTTTTTAAGTCCATAAGCCCACGCGCGATAATCCAACATATCTAATTGAAAAAGGGGGGCGTAGCGTTGGTTAGAGGTCAAAAAAACAGAGTGGTCAACGTAGGACTCCTCGGCCGAGCGATAACTACGAAAGCACTCACCCTGAGCATCATCATCGTGCGAGAGCGTGGGCCCACTCCAACGCGAGCCACATTTGATACCAAAATGGTTATTCGCCTTGACAGCCAAGCGACTACCGCCAGAACCTGACTCCAAGAGACCCTGAGCCAAAGTGATACTGGCTGGAATTTTATACTTACGCATCTGTTCGATGGCCACGGAGCAATAGGTGGAGATATACTCACTTGTGGCCATGGGATGTTGAGCCCAAGCCACCATAGGAGACAGAGAAAACAGGATAATTAAAAGGTGGTTTTTCATTTGGTTGAAGTAGATGTTGCAAATACAAAGATAAATGTTTATTTTTGTTAATTATTAAAAAACTATTTAAATTAGTAGCAATGAAATTCACCGAACTGTGCAACCAAATTTTCACCCAAGTCATCAATGAATACCATCTGTACGATGATATAGATTATCCTATGCCAAGGCCTTACGCTGAAGGATCGCTGGAGATGCTCCTCTTTCATAAAAGTTGGATTGATACCGTGCAGTGGCATCTGGAGGATATTATCCGCGAACCATCTATCAACCCCATAAAGGCCCTTAAAATAAAACGTAGGATTGATGCCAGTAATCAAGAACGCACCGACAAGGTGGAGTTTATTGATGGCTACTTCTTGGATAAATACAAAGATGTAAGGCTAAAGGAGAACGCTACGCTCAACACCGAAACCATTGCATGGGCCGTGGACCGCTACTCTATTCTGCTACTCAAGATTCACCATATGGCCATCGAAGCCCACCGTAATGTAGCCAACGCCCCAAAGCTAAAAGTGCTGTTGGAACAACAAAAAGATATGGTTAGCTCCATAGAACAACTCATCTGTGATATAGAAAATGGCACCAAAGAGATAAAAATCTACAAACAGATGAAAATGTATAACGACCCTGCTCTGAACCCTGTGCTGTATGCAAAAAAAAATTAAAACAGTACTAATTATCCGTTCTTCGGCAATGGGTGATGTGGCTATGACTGCGCCTGTATTGGCCGCCATGGCTGCAAACAACCCACAAGTAAAGATGATAATGCTCACTCGTGATTTTTACGAGCCTTTTTTTGACGGCATCACCAATCTAACAATCCATAATATCGACCTGGCCGAAAAGCATAAAGGCATTGATGGGGTTTATCGTCTCTACAAAGAA
>JAVVSB010000075.1:0-3425 GCA_036654415.1 Mucinivorans sp.
TAGTCGCCCATTGAGCCTGCATCAATTGGAACACCGTTCCAATCGAGCACCTCGGTGGTAACCTCCACGTTGGTGGGTGTGGCTACGGCAGTACCAAAGCCGAGCACTGTTGCCCTGAGTCGATAGAGCTTGTTGCGCAGGGTGGCATGGGGGTTGGTGGCATCAGCGGTGGTGATATTAAAACGGTAATAGTTTTTAGTCACCATGGTGCTTGTGCCATCTTTATAAGGCATTTGCAGACTTATATATGTTGCCATGGGGGCATCGGAGCCTTGGGCAGGATTTTCGTAGAGGTAAAATGTTGATGTCCATCTATTGGTGGAGGCTGTGGCACCAGTTTGTGTCATTGCTACGGGCGTGTAGCTGAGCATCTTGTTGCCCGTTGGGGTGGCGGGTGCGGTTTGCTCACAAACGTAGGAGCGATTGGGAGCATTACGCAACTCTACCATGGCGTGTTGTGATTCTATATCGCCACAGACAAGAGCTGGATAGGCAGCCGTAAACTTGGGGTCGAGAGCTACCGTAAGTTCGATTTTCACAGCCTGACGTTTGACCTTCACCGTGAGAGTCTTGGCGGAGGAGAAAGTGTGCGTAGCTTTGCCTGACATCAACAGCGGAGCGGCCTGGGTTGGTGTGACAAGTTGCCCTGAAAGCTCAGTGAATTCGGCTTCCAACTGGTCTAGGTCAGTGATTTTTGCTAAAGCCACAGTGGCTATATCCCAATTGGCAACCACATAGATTATGCGAGGGTTGGCTAAATTTGGTAAATCTGTAATGGTTAGGGTTTTTGTGGTGTTGTCCCATGAGTCATTGCCCACAGCACTCTGCGAGGGGTCAATGTCAAACCTCTTTTCGAGTGCCTTTGTCGAGGCGTTGAAGAGGAATATTTTCAAGTCTTTGATATGATTTTCAGGCCCCACACCTGGTGTCTCCACTCCACGTGCAGTCGTAACTTCGGGTAGCTCGATGGCGATAGCTGCCGCACCTTTGGGCAGCGACCCATCACCGCCCATGATGGACTCCTTGCTGCACGAAAAGAGCAGTAGAATCAGGCAGACAAGGTATATATGTTTTAGTAGTTTCATCTTATCTATTTTTTCGAATAATCACGAATACAACGTATTGCTACTGAGTGTTGCCAGACATTAAGTGAGCTTTTTGGGTCAATATAAAGTCCATTAGCCGTCACATACCCCATCTGCTCATCAAAGTTCGTGGCTGAAGGGTCGTAGAGTGACGAAGTACCAATATTTAATGTCCCTGAGTGAACAGTCGTTGGAGTGCTACCACTTCCATACGATAAATTATATACAAATACAGAACCTTTAGGTGGAGTACCAGCAGTGGCCTCGGTTCCTTGTTGGGCTGTTGGGCCGCAGAACCAACCAAAATCAGCCGTTGGAACATTACTTCCTTGTAATGGTTGCCCATTCATTGATATTGCCTTTTTGCCCTCTGCAAGCAATGCTTTCCATTCATTCTTAGTTGGTATGCGCCAAAAATGGCCATCTGTCTGTCCCATAATTCGGCACACATCACCGGCATCTCTAGCAGAACCCCAACCGTTGGCATCTATCTGTTTTTCCATATAATCTTTATCATCTCCACTATATGCTGGATAGAATGGTTGAGCCACTGGATTGAAGATTGTTCCACTTAAAGTTGGCCAAATGCTGGTGTTGTAGACTAGTGTTAGGGGAGCCTCAGCAGCGTGCGACAACATTCCCATTGGTCTACCGAACTTAAAGAGTAGATTCTGTTTCGGATTGGAGTTTGGAGCGCCTATTGTAACACCTCCTGCACCATCAGAAACCAGCATCCCACGGGCGAAGCGTTGCGCCATACTAGGTTCGTAGTTGATTTTAACAATCTTTGTTTGACCACCAATGGTGAGTGTAAGTTGGTCGAGGTCAGTGATAAATTCCGAATTGGCTTCATCATATTTTGTGTTGACCGTTAATGTCCCAGCAGTATACGTAAAGTCTACTTTCTTGTTTTTGGACACTACATCCACTTTTGCCAAATCATGTGCCGCCACCTTTATCTCTTGCGGTGCGGTGAATTTCAAAGTTAAGTACTCTTTGTCCAACTTTAGAAACTCGCCATCGGAGCTGGTTATATCTTCGGCATCCCAAGGCAACACCTCGGTGGTGATGGAAACGCTATTTTGGTCGGGGAACTCAGAGCCGAAGCCTTCAACACGAACCTTCATGCGGTAGAGGGTGTTGCGCAGCGTGCGGTGGGGGTTGAGAGCATCGTCCACATTCTCTATGGTGAGTTTATAGAAATTCTTATCTGTCAATGCGCCAAGTTTATCAGTATATGGCAGGTGCAGGATGAAATAGGTGGCCTGAGGAGCATCGACACCTGTGGTTGGATTTTCGTAGGCGTAAAGCGTAGTAGTCCACTCCTTTGTCGTGGCATTAGCGGTCATCTCTTGGGGCGTGTAGCGGAACAAGGTATTACCAAGAGGCAGCGCGGGCGCAGTCTGCTCGCACACATAGGAGAGCTTAGGGGCGTTGCGTAGCTCAACATCAGACGGACCAAAAGTGTGGTCTGGGAATGCAGCCACGAACTTGGCATCAAGGGCGACGGTGAGCTCGATTTTGACCACCTGACGTTTTACTTTTACCGTCAGTGCCTTAGCCTTGGAAAAGTCCCACGAGGCGGCCTTGCCCGACATCAGTAGCGGTAGAGCCTCGGTAGGGGCCACCACCTGACCCGTGAGCTCGGTAAGCGAGGCTTCGAGCTTGGTTACGTTTGTTATTGCCGCTAACTCGGAATCAGTAATCGCCCAGTTGGCAATGGCATAGACTGTGCGAAGGCGAGTGGGCTCGGAAAAATCACGCATGGTGAGCGTTCTGGAGGTGTTATCCCACGAATCATTACCCACAACACTCTGCGCTGGGTCGATAGAAATAACCTTGTCAAGCGCACCTGTGAGGGCATCGAAGATGAAGAGTTTAAGCTCCTTGATATAATTTTCGGAACCTACACCTGCCTCGGGCAGACTCGCCCTCGACGAGACAGTGGCCTCGGGCAGAGCAATGGCTATTGTTGCCACACCACTAGGCAGCGACCCATCACCACTACTAATGGACTCTTTGCTGCACGAGGAGAGCAGCAACACCCCAAGGGCTATGATTAATATGTTTACTATTTTCATCATTAAATCTATTATTTAGGACTATAATGTATTGTTTCTCACGCAACGGACATAAAAACCATAGTTAACGCATTGAATTTGCATCATATGAGCACCGGCATGAAATGAATAGGCAGTCCACATGTTGCTATCACTGCCCGCTGTATTTATTACAGACGAAGTCCAGTTATTTGATCCCGACATTGCTAATGCCCCATTTATGTGCCAATCAAGAACTGTAGTATGTGCAAATCCTAATCGTGAGTTATATACCGCAATA
>JAVVSB010000076.1:0-3204 GCA_036654415.1 Mucinivorans sp.
CTGAACTTCATTGAAATTCAGCAGTTTACGTTGTTTTGAAACTTTTAAAAGTGGTACCACCAGGAATCGAACCGGGGACACAAGGATTTTCAGTCCTTTGCTCTACCAACTGAGCTATGGCACCATGCCTTTTGAGAGCTACAAAGGTAAGTAAAAAAAATTACCCTACCAAATTTCTCTGCAAAAAACTATCGCCCGCGTACCTTCTTGGCCATGGACGAGGCAAAGACAAAGTCGGAAAGCTCCTGAACCTCAGCCTCTAGAATGTCGTCCTTGGAGCCGCGCCACCCCACGTGCCCTTGGTAGATAAAAGTCACGGTGTCGCCTATCTCCATCACCGAATTCATGTCGTGGGTATTGACAATGGTGGTGATGTTATACTCCTGGGTAATCTCCTGAATCAGGTTGTCGATGATGACCGAGGTGAGCGGGTCGAGGCCCGAGTTGGGCTCGTCGCAAAAGAGAAACTTGGGGTTCATGACAATGGCCCGCGCTATGGCCGTTCGTTTGGTCATACCACCGCTCAGCTCCGAGGGGTACTTGTCGTTGGCCCCCACCAGCTGCACACGTTCGAGGCAGAAGTTAACCCGCTCCATCTTCTGAGCCATACTCCACGAGGTAAACACATCCAAGGGGAAACGCACATTCTCCTGAACCGTGGAGCTATCGAGCAGAGCCCCACCCTGAAAAATCATCCCCATCTGCTTGCGTATCTGGCGCATCTGCTCCAAAGAGCAGTTGTTGAAGGGTATATCTCCATAGAGGATTTGGCCCGAGTCAATCTTGTGCAGCCCCACCAAAGATTTAAGCAGCACAGTCTTACCCGAACCACTTTGACCGATAATAAGGTTAGTTTTACCGGGCAAGAAGGTGACATTCACGTGGTCCAAAACCTTGTGGCCATCTTCAAAGCTCTTACATACATCTATCGCTTGTATCATTTATAAAAAAAATTTAAGTAGCTGTTTTTGAATTGGAGCCCCAAAGGGGGTGCATCATAATTCAAAAGCACCTTCTAGGTCAACATCAATTGGGTGATGATAAGGTTAAAAACCAATATCATAATGCTACTCATAACCACCGCTCGAGTGGAGCTGCGCCCCACCTCCAGCGAACTCCCCTTGGCAAAGTAGCCGTAGTAGGAGGAGATGGTGGTTATCAAAAAGCCAAAGACAAAGGCCTTGATGAGCGAGTAAAAAATATAGTAGAGGTTCACATCCTGCTTGATGCCTATAATGTATTGATAGGGCGGCAGAATGTCGGTGGCCACCGTGATAAGATAACCCCCAAAGACCCCCACCAACATACTCATGGCCGTGAGTATGGGTAGCATGACCATGGCGGCCACCATCTTGGGCAGAATCAGGAAGCTGGCCGAGTTGACTCCCATAATCTCCAACGCGTCAATCTGTTCGGTAATCCTCATGGTGCCTATTTCGGAGGCGATGTTCGAGCCCACCTTACCCGCCAAAATCAGGGCCACAATGGTGGAGGAGAACTCCAGGATGATACTCTCGCGCGTGGCGTAGCCGATAAGCGACTTGGGCAACATTGGGTTTTCGAGGTTGGTGACCATCTGGATAACCAGTCCCGCCCCCATAAAGAGCGAAATCAGAGCCACAATGGCCACTGAATCATAGCCAATGCTCTCCATCTCGAAAAACAGTTTGCGATGGAAGATAGAAATTTTTTCGGGACGTGCGAAAACTTTACGCATTAACGTTATATATTCGCCAGCCTCTTTTAATACTCGAAACATAGTCTCTCTTTTTTTACAAAATTCAGTACCACTACAAATATGGTACAAAGTTAAGCAGTTAATTGCGACAAAGATAAAAAAAATTTACCTTTGTAACAGTATATAAAAATCATTAATAGATATGAACAACAATTATTGTGTGATTATGGCAGGTGGGGTGGGGTCTCGTTTTTGGCCCATGAGCACCCAGAGCCAGCCCAAACAGTTCCTCGACCCGCTAGGTCTGGGCAAAAGTTTTATCCGTAGTACTTTTGAACGTTTTCTGCCCATTGTGCCGCCAGAGAACTTCCTGGTGGTCACCTCGGTGCAATATCTCGACCAGGTGCTCCAACACCTGCCAGAGATTAAGGCCTCACAAATCTTGTTGGAGCCCGTGCGCCGCAACACCGCCCCCTGCATCGCCTACGCCTCGCACCGCATCTTGAGTGTCAACCCCGCAGCGCGTATTGTGGTCACCCCCTCGGACCATCTGGTCACCTCGGAGCAGGAATTTCAAAATATCATAAACCAAGGGCTCGATTTTGTGGACCATAGCAACAACCTGCTCACCATAGGCATCACCCCCAAACACCCCGAAACAGGTTACGGATATATACAATTCCAAGAGGGGGACCAAGAGTTCAAAAAGGTGAAGACCTTTACCGAAAAACCCAATACCGACCTGGCCAAGGTCTTTGTCCAGAGTGGCGACTTCCTGTGGAATTCGGGCATCTTTATATGGTCGGTCCAGGGCATCATCAACGCCTTGAACAGCTTCCTGCCCGACTTGAACAGTCAATTTGCCGCAGCAGAGCAGGTGTGGGGTACCACAAAGGAGCAGGCTTTTATTGACGAGTTATATCCGCAATGTGACAATATATCAATTGATTACGGACTAATGGAGAAGGCCTCAAATGTGTATGTGCGCGCGGGGAACTTTGGGTGGAGCGACATCGGCACCTGGGGTTCGTTGGCTTCCTACGCCCCCAAAGACAAGCAGGGCAACATACTGCACGGTGGGGTGATGGCCTACGACACCAATAATTCGCTCATCAGCGTGCCCAAGGGCAAGGTGGCCGTGGTCTCGGGGCTCGAGGGTTATATGGTGGTACAGACCCACGACAAACTACTTATCTGCCCTCTGGAGCAGGAACAGAACATTCGCAACTGGGTGGAGGATATTAAAGCCCAATGGGGCGAACAGTTCTTATAGAGCCCCCGGCACCCCCAACAGTAAATAAGGATTTTGAGACGACACAGGAACGAAGAAAAAGCAATTTTGCGGAGACTTCGCGGTGGGTGACTTCTAAAAATTAGACTTTTTCGAGGCTCTGGGTTGTCGAAAAACCGCAGTTTACTAACGGTAAATGAGGATTTTGAGACGACCCGAGAACGAAGAAAAAGCAATTTTGCGGAGACTTCGCGGTGGGTGACTTCTAAAAATTAGACTTTTTCGAGGCTCTGGG
>JAVVSB010000077.1:0-2972 GCA_036654415.1 Mucinivorans sp.
CTTCATTATGCAAGCCCTAAACAACGAAGATATAACAATCTATGGCAGAGGTATGCAAACTCGCAGTTTTCAATATGTGGACAACCTGATTGATGGGATGATTAACTTTATGGACACTGAGGACGATATCGTAGGGCCTGTAAACCTAGGGAACCCCGTGGAGTATACGATTTTGGATTTAGCCCTCAAGATATTGGCACTAACTAATTCAAAATCTAAACTCATCTACAAAGAGTTACCATCGGACGACCCAAAACAACGCCAGCCAGATATTACCTTAGCGCGCAAACTAATAAACTATAATCCAGATATAGAGCTAACCGAAGGATTAGAAAAAACTATAGCTTACTTTAAACAAAATAAGCAATATAAAGATTAACAATAGTGGAAAATCAACAGATAAAATTAGAAGTAGACCCGACCAGTTATAAAATATTGGTGGTGGATGACGTGATGTCGAATGTCATCTTACTAAAGGCTTTACTAAAAACAGAAAAGTACCAAGTTATTGTAGCCAATAATGGGGCACAGGCCTTGGAAATAGTTGACAGCGAGCTTCCTGACCTAATTCTGCTGGATGTAATGATGCCAGGCATGAGTGGCTTTGAGGTGTCGAAAAAACTCAAATCATCACCCGACCACAACGATATTCCCATTATATTCCTGACAGCACTCAATAGCCACGAAGATATAGTAAAAGGTTTCCAATTGGGAGCCAACGACTTTATAACCAAACCATTCAACAAAGACGAACTCAAGATAAGAATCAAACACCAAATATCGCTCTTGGAGGCCAAACGGATAATTATGAAGCAGACCGAAGAGTTGCGTTCGATAATTATAGGCCGCGACAAACTATATTCGGTTATAGCTCACGATTTGAGAGGGCCACTGGGGTCAATAAAGATGATTCTCAATTTGGTACTATGTAATTTGGACAGCAAAACAATCTCGCAAGAGATGTTGGATATGCTAAAAATGGCAAACCAAACCACCGAAGATGTATTTACACTGCTGGACAACCTACTAAAGTGGACAAAGAGCCAACTGGGACGACTAAATGTAGCCTTTCAAACAATTAATATTGCCGATATAGTACGTGACGGAACAGAAGTCTTCACCACCACAGCCGAACTTAAAGGCATACATATTAAGTTCGACGAACAGTCCTCAGGCAGGGTATGGGCCGACAGCGATATGGTAAAGACGGTTATGCGTAACTTGCTCTCCAACGCCATTAAATTCAGCAACACTGGCGGTACTATCAACATAACAATAGAATCACAAGACCAAGATTTTGTGACAATAAATGTCAAGGACTGCGGGCGAGGAATAAAAGAGGAAGACAAGGCCAAACTGCTGGTGGTGGATACCCATTTTTCCACTTTCGGGACCTCAAACGAAGAGGGGTCGGGGCTGGGATTACTATTATGCGTTGACTTTGTCAACAAACACGGCGGCCGATTATGGTTTGAATCAAAAGAGGGAGAAGGATCTACATTTAGCTTTACTTTACCTAAGAGCAAAGAATAACACCGCGGAGATTTTGAAATATGGTTGTTGGAATAGATTATCGTTTGGCAGCCTCGTCACATAGGGGTATGGGGCGTTATGCGCGCGAAATAGTGAGAAAACTTTTCGCCCTTGACACCCAGAACTGCTATATTCTCTATATTGACACACCATGCCAAGAGACTCTGCCCAGTAACTTTCGTTGGCACTGCCTACCAGCGGCAGGCTATATCCTTGGCGAACAAATCTACTTGAGCCGTGCTGTAAGGCATGACAAGGTGGATGTGTTGTGGTCAACCTCCAACACCTTTCCTCTGTGGCTACCACGAAGAGTTAAATTGATTGTGACCATACACGACTTAATCTTTATGTACCCGCTACCTAGAGGGCAAAATTTTGTACAGCGCATAGGGGCACTCTACCGCAGAGTTGTGGTGAGGTGTGGTATAAAAAGAGTTGACAAAGTGGTGACCGTGTCGCAGTTCTCGGCCGATGAACTAAAACGTATCTTCAAAATAGACAAGGCCACAATCACATATAATTGTATTGAATCATTTTACAACCTTTCACGTAACACGGGAAAGGTGATAGTAGACTACAAGTTTTACTTTACCCTATCGGCAGATGCCCCCAGTAAAAATATAGATTTTCTGCTAAGAAGCTTTGCCGAAAAGCTTCCCTTAAAAAATCTAATAGTTGGAGGTATAAAAACAGACTCTCCCCTACGCGAAAAATATCTACCATTCAAAAATATTTTATTCCTTGACAATGGCATTTCCGATAGTTTGCTAATAGGTTATTACAAAGGTTGCCAAGCCTTTATTTACGTGTCGCTAATGGAGGGTTTTGGTATACCGCCACTTGAGGCTTTGGCTTGCGGAGCCAAGGTAATCTGTTCTAATGCCACATCGCTACCAGAGGTTGTGGGACAACAGGGGCTGCTAATCGACCCAACCAACCAGTCGGAACTACTGAAAGCAATAGAGAAAATAGAGACCTTCGAGACAGAGAAATCACTAACCGAGCAGCACCTCCAAAAATTTGTTGACTGGGAAAGGCCTGCAAAAATTATTAAAAATTTAATCACTCAATGATATTTTTTCATATATTAGACATTCTGCTTTTTATAGTCTTTGCTCTCAACATTGCCTACCTGTTGTTTTTTGGGGTGGCCTCGCTCTTTCGTTCTAGAGCCAGTGCTCCAAAGGCTACCATGGACAAAAAGATAGCCATATTGATTCCAGCCTACAAAGAGGATGCCGTAATAATGGAGTGTGTCAACTCATGCCTTCAGCAACAATACCCAAGACATTTATATGAAATAGTGGTGATTTCAGACCGTATGACCGAGGCCACTAACACACTTTTAGAAGGAATGCCGCTGACACTCATTAAGGTTTATTTCGAGGAGAGCACCAAATCCAAAGCCCTGAATTTGGCTATGGCACAACTCACTAAGC
>JAVVSB010000078.1:0-2960 GCA_036654415.1 Mucinivorans sp.
CCTAGGTTATTACCGCCAGCAAAACCAACGTTGCTAGGTGAAACAATGAGAGTTACCTCTGTGTAATCTTGGAATATGACTTTTAATTTAGCCGCATCTCCATTGGGCGAGGCGTTATCCACTACAATTATTTCGTAGTCATACGTTTCGTTTTTGCGTAACGATTCTATAAGCTCGCACGTGTGCTGATATCCGTTATAGTTAACGGTGATAATTGATACCATTATTCTAGAGATAATCTGTTGGTAACTTCTAAAAAATGTTTTTCCTTCGTTGGACTTCGGTCTTAAAATCCTCGTTTACTTTAAAGTCCTAGTTCACTACGAGGGGAAAATCTAATTTTTAGAAGCTATCTATTGTATTGTTCTTGATATGTTGTTCCCACCAAAGAGCTATCGTTAGCAAGTTGAAGTATTGTATGGCCTTGTTTTGTTGATACCAAAACCAGTTGCCTTTGCTCGAACTAAGCTTCTCATAACTCTTGATGAACTTCTCAACAGTAGTGCGGTTCAGAAACTCTTCGACAACCGAGGATTGCATTATAAAGTCAGCTATATGGCCTCGCTGCACTGTGTCGCGGAAGAAGATTGGCATGGGGGCGAACCCGCCCTGCTTTTTCTTGGCCGTTATCTGAGTTGGTAGCATGGCTTTGTAGTGATATTTGAGTAAAAATTTGGCGGTGGACTCTCCGTGTGCTATTGCCCATGGCCCATCTCCCTTGCATTTGTAGCTTACGGGTAGCTGTTTTAAGAAGTTATATAATTCCAAATCCATGTATGGAAAGGTAATCTGTTGTCCAAACATCTGAGCCATACGCGAGGCTTTAAATAGTATCACCTGGTTGATGGTCAGCTCAATATCGGTATGGTAAGCGTGCTGGGTGTAGAGCTCTTCAAAACTATGGTTTCGAGCCTTCTCCTTTAATTTTGGCGGCATCCAATGTTGGTCTTGTAGCAGGGCTCGAAGCTGAAAAGGTTCAAAGCCAAAAAGGTCTCCACGCAGAATGTTGATAATTTTGCCTAGGTGGAAACGGACACGATATGTGGCGTTGTCGCGCTCTAGGGCCTCGTGGCTTAGCAGGGTGTGGGCAGCATTGAGTAACGGCTCTACACCGCATCTATGGGCCAAGTAGTGTAGGGCTATCTCGGCAGACGAGGTTCCGAAATATTGGTCGGAGCCATCGCCACCTAAAATCACATCAGATTGCTTGTGACCTACCATCTTCATTGCTGCATAGTTGACCATTAAACCGCCTTCGACAAAAGGGTCACCCAATTCACTGACAATTTTGGGCAGTTGTAAAATCTCGCTTCCATCAATCTCGTAGCTGTGGTGATGGGTCCCAAAACGGTCGGCCATACATTGTGCTAGCGGCAATTCACTCCAGTTATTGCCCTTAAAACCAATCGAGTAAGAGTCTATCTCTCCGTTGTATATCTGTCTTAGTGCTGCCAAATTACCTCCCGAATCATAGCCTCCGCTCAGCAGTATACCCACTTTGCGGCTTTGGCCTATACGCCTACTTATGGCTTGTTGATGCAGTAGACCATACTGTTGTGAAAGGTCGTCCAATGAATCGCCTTGTTGCGCAGGAGTTATATCTTCGGAGGGAAATAGGTTGACTGTCTGTTGAATGCCATTTTCGTAGCATAACATTGTCCCTGCGGCCAATTTAGTGATACCCTTTATTGCTGAGCTTCCAGTTGGTATGTATCCCACTTCAAGGAATGTGGCTAGGGCGGTGCCATTAATGTCGCGCGGGCAGTCTGGGCTTTGCTCAAGTAGAGCCAGCGATGAGGCGTAGTGGCTCTTGCTATAATATAGTTGTAGCCCCGTTCCGTGGTGGTCGCGTACCACCATAGTCTGCGATGGGGTTTTTATTATAAAAGTAAAAGAGCCATCAAGCATACCAAAGGCCTGAATTCCGTGAATTTCAAATAGTATTGCCACCACCTGAGCGTCATTATCGATGGCATTTAAGTTGAACTTTTTTTTGTTGTACAACACGCCCCAAAATGCCACAGCCATGGTGTCTTTTTCGAAGCATACAACATCTCCTTGTAGTACTATTCCGTGCCAATGGGTGCCATGGAACTGTTCCCTATTGATGAGCTCGGTTGAAAAGTTACCTATAAACATTGTCTTACTCTTTTATTCCGTGCGAGGTGTGTATAAATTTTTTATTTGCTCCTTTTAATTTAAAAATGTTTATGGCCACCACGATAAAGAAAAAAGGTAATCTTACTATGGCTATCAATAATTTACGACCATACATCCTGCGTGGAATTGACACCAATAGGGCCACGCTTAGAGCCCCCACAATTACCCACCATTTTATTGAGGCTACCATGCTTATCAATGTCACTACAATGGTGATAATGGCACTGAAGCCGAGCAACATCACTCGTGGTATGGTCATCTGTTGGACCATTTTGTCCAAAAAATCCCATTGTCTCAATACTATGGCCCTTGGCACATGCTTTATCGACCTACACATATAGTGCAGTTGTGCTGATAGCCATCGCCTACGTTGTCGCGAAAAGTCGCTTTGTTGCTGCACTTTTTCGTCCAGCACATCGGCTTGTGGCATATAGTCGACTCTGTATCCTTGTTGCAGTAGCTGGAGCTCCAGCGCGCGGTCGAATCCACCAATGGCATCAATGGTGGCCATTGACTCTTTGAATAACCGATAATTAAAGCACATTCCCGAGCCAATAAGTGCAGCCGATAGCCCCACATTGGCGTGGGCTTTTCTAAAGATGCTGTTGTTTATCTCTTCGCTCACCGCGTCGAGCAGAGCCAGTGGCGTGTTGGTGTTTTTGGCGCAGCGGTGAGCCTGTACAATATGCACATTTTGCAAGTGAAATATATTGTTGACTTGTCCCATAAAATCGGGTGCAATGGTGTTGTCGGCATCCAGAACCAGAGCTATGTCATACTGCTTAGTGAGTTGTGCCATA
>JAVVSB010000079.1:0-2918 GCA_036654415.1 Mucinivorans sp.
TGACCATTAAACGAATGTTGCTGTTTTTCACGCACCATTTTGACCATTAAGCCAATTTATTCAAAAGTTTTTCAGCACTATTGGGACAAAGCAAAAGACCTTAGAAGTAGTTATAAATAACTGATTTCTAAGGTCTTTTCTGTGTCGGGGTACAAGGATTCGAACCTTGGACCCCCTGCTCCCAAAGCAGGTGCGCTAACCGGACTGCGCTACACCCCGTTCTCGTTGTTCCCGAAGTTAAAGGTCGCCCCCTCTTCGTTTCGAGGCCACAAAGATAGAACCTTTTTTTCAAACCACCAAATAATTTTTTAAATCACATTTTTTATTGACAAAGTGTTGCGATAAATTTTTTTTATTACTATTTTTACGCTGAAAATAGTAGTAAGCTGTTTTATATTCACAACAGCATCGAAAGTCAAGGGCCTCTCAAAATTAGAAGCTGTTTTAATTTCTCAATGCGGGCTAGCTCGTAAAACAGCTTCTAAATCTACCTGAAGTCAATGAGAATTTTAATGGTCGGAAGTCCAACGATAAAAAAAAGCAATATTTCAGAAGTTACCTTAGATTTAAAGATTTGATACCACCACTTATTATTGACCTTGCTCTGATTCTGGGTCTGGCCGCCCTGACCACCATTTTGTTCCGTTGGATGAAGCAACCTGTGGTGTTGGGCTATATTTTGGCGGGCTATTTGGCCTCCAGCCAATTCGAGTTATTGCCCACCGTTCAGGACGAGGCCGATATTAAAATCCTGGCCGAGCTGGGTATCATCTTTCTACTCTTTGGTCTGGGGCTCGAATTTAGTTTCAAAAAGCTACTCAAGGTTGGAGGGTCGGCACTTATCACAGCTCTGGTTATTGTGCTGGGCATGATGATGTTGGGCTACTCTACGGGGCAAGTTATGGGTTGGAGCACCACCGATTCGGTCTTCTTGGGGGGTATGCTTTCGATGTCCTCGACAACCATTATCATCAAGGCTTTCAATGATTTGGGGCTCCGCTCTCACAAGTTCACCACTGTGGTTTTTGGGGTTTTGGTGGTCGAAGACCTCTTTGCGGTGATATTGATGGTGGTACTCTCGACCCTCTATTTGGGGCAAAAAGTCGAGGGGATTGAGATGGTGTGGAGTCTGATAAAACTGATATTTTTCCTGATAGTGTGGTTTGGGGCGGGGCTCTATTTGGTGCCGCTGCTGCTCAAGAAGGCGCGACAGTGGCTCACGGGCGAAACACTGCTCATCCTCTCGCTGGGGCTCTGCTTGGGCATGGTGGTTCTGGCTGGTTATGTGGGCTTTAGCTCGGCATTGGGGGCCTTTATCATGGGCTCCATCTTGGCCGAAACGGTGGAGGCCAAGTCCATCGAGAAGCTGACTACACCAGTGCGCGACCTCTTTGGGGCTGTCTTTTTTGTCTCGGTGGGTATGTTGGTCGAACCAGAGGTGCTGATGGAGTATTGGCTGCCCATATTGGTGATTGTGGCCATTGTCATCGTGGGGCAGATATGTTTTGCCACCCTGGGGATGTTACTCTCGGGACAGCCGCTCAAAATCGCCATACAGTCGGGCTTTTCGCTGGCTCAGATTGGTGAGTTTGCCTTTATTATCGCCACCCTGGGGCTCTCACTGGGGGTCACCAGCGAGTTTCTCTACCCTGTGGCTGTGGCTGTGTCGGTTATCACCACCTTTGCCACCCCCTTTATTATGCGTCTATCCACGCCAGCTTACCTCTTTGTCGAGGCCCATCTACCCAAGAGTTTTAGGCGGCTGCTCAAGATGATGAGTTCGACCAACGGAGAGATGGTGCCTCAAAATCGTGGTGACTGGCGGGTGTTAATTGTCGACTATCTCAAAAATTTACTCCTCTTTTCGACCCTGCTTGTGGGGGTGGTATGGCTGCTACAGCTCTACCTGATACCCTTTGTCACCTCTCATTTGGCGGGTTTTGCGGGGCAGTTTACAGCCACGTTGCTCTCGATATTGGTGGTGGCCCCCTTTATCTGGGGCATCACACTCAGGCGCATAGCTCCAAATACGTTGCTTAGGCTATGGGCCAAGCGGCATATCAACCGTGGTTTTATCATCTCGCTGGTGGTGTTGCGGTTTTTGGTGGCTTTTGTCTTTGTGGTGGTGTTGCTGGGGGGAATCTATTCGCAGTGGATGGCGGCCTTGGTGGGGTTGGCTCTGACAAGTTTGGTCTTGGCCCTTTTCCAGAGCCGCATCAAACATTTGTGGAGCCATTTTGAAAAACAGCTGCGGGTCAATATGAGCTCCACCAACCTGGTTCAGGATATAGATGAACGCAACCAATTCTACCACATAGCCCACATAGAGCTCACCACTGAGAGCCTCTTTGCGGGGCGCACCATTGACGAACTCTCCCTGCGGCAGATGTATGGGGTCACGGTAGTTAGTGTGCAGCGTGGTTCGCGCACCATAGTGGCCCCAGGGGCCTCGGAGCTGCTTATGCCTACCGATGTGCTCTCGGTGGTGGGTAGCGACGAGTCGTTGCGTGCCTTCCAGAAGTTTGCCCAAGAGAGCTCCCCAGCCGTAGAACAGCCACAGATGGTCATTCGTCAACTGTGGTTGCGTGCCGACTCCCCCCTTGTGGGGCAGAGTGTGATGAGTTCGCCCATCCGTTCGCTCTACCACTCTTTGGTGGTGGGCATCGAGCGTGCCGACGGCTCTGCATTGGAGGTCAATCCGCGTACCATCTTTTGTGCTGGTGATGTGGTTTGGCTTGCTGGTGAGAGCTCATCGGTGGAGCAGATAGTGGAACGACTATAGGGGTGACTCCTAAAAATTGCCTTTTTCTTCGTTCCTGTGTCGTCTCAAAATCCTCATTTACCGTTAGTAAACTGCGGTTTTTCGACACCCCAGAGCCTCGAAAAAGTCTAATTTTTAGAAGTCACCCACCGCGAAG
>JAVVSB010000080.1:0-2404 GCA_036654415.1 Mucinivorans sp.
TCAAATAAGGCCGAAACACGAGCATTGACAATACCGCTTTTAATGACATTCGCCTTGTTGACTGGCACAGCAATGCGGCGAGCGGGTATAAAGTCATAGGAGTGTTGCCCCCCACGAACCTTGGTCTGAGGGTCCTCGGAGTTGACCACAGCCATCACCTCCTTGGCCGTCCACACCCCACCTCCAGGACGAGGAATATCCTGCACAGGGAATTGACGCATGGCGTTGCCGTGGTACTTAATATAAGGAATGGTAAGCGGCAACGGGTCGCTGTCGTTGGCCTTAACCCTCATCTGGTCGATGTACCAGTCCCCACTAATATATGAAGCATTCATCACCCTAACATCAGTACGAACACCCTCAACCTCTTGAGCATACCAAATGGGGAAGGTGTCATTGTCACCATAGTTTATGATAACCGAATTGGGAAGCGTACTCTCCAGGTAGTTATGGCCAAAATCGCGTGCCACCGAACGACCTGAACGGTCGTGGTCGTCCCAGTTCTGCTGGGCCAAAATCACAGGCACACTAGCACACACAACCAACGAAATGGCAACGGCAAACTTATTATTTTTGATTTTACGGGCCAGAAATTCGTACAAAGGTAGCAACCCAAGCCCAACCCACAGGGCAAAGGCATAAAAAGAGGCCGCATAAGCATAGTCACGCTCGCGTGGCTGTTGAGGCGTTTGATTAAGATAGAGAATAATGGCCAACCCCGTCATAAAGAAGAGCAAAGTGACCACCAAAAAACCACGTCCATCCCTCTTGAGTTGGAAGAAAAGGCCCAACAACCCTAAAATAAAGGGCAGGAAGAAGTAGGTATTGTGACCTCGATTAGCCGCTATCTCGCTGGGTAAGTTATCCTGAGGCCCAAGATACATCTCATCTATAAAATCAACACCCGAGAGCCATTGCCCATTGTCGATATTGCCCGAAGATTGAAGGTCACTTTGGCGGCCCACAAAATTCCAAAGGAAGTAACGCCAATACATATGGTTGAGCTGATAGGAGAAGAAGAAACGTAGATTCTCGCCCCCAGTGGGTATGGTAACAGTCTCTCCTGTTGATGTACGCACAGCACGACCAACCACCTGAGCCCAATTTTTATAATCGGCTGCGTGTTTTTCACTGTACATACGCGGGAAAAAGACCTCGGTAGCGGGGTCGTATTTGTAGTCATAAGCACTCTCGACCGAGGCGTATTTGCCCGTATTTTTATCGACATAATAACTTTGAGAGAGTTCATTATCAATGGCTAGCGACGCATATGTCTGTCCCTTAATCAGTGGGCGCGAACCATACTGCTCACGGTTGATAAAGGACTTAAGGGTATAGGGGTCGGCTGGGTGGTTAGAGTTCATGGGTGGATTAGCCGAACTACGAATAATGACAATGCCATAGGTTGAAAACCCGATAACCACCATGGCAGCACTAAGCAAAATGGTATTGGATAGTGCCTTGCCCAACTTGTAGGTCTTCCAGACACCAAAGCCTAAGGCCAAAAGCAACAACACAATAAAGGTAGCCAAGCCACTGTTGACACCAAGCCCAAAAGAGTTAACAAACACTCTGTCAAACCAAGCTCCGATACCGATAACCGTTGGGGTCATAATATAAAAAGCCCCTGTGAGCACAACTCCAATCAAGGCTGGCTTCCAAAGGTCAATGCGTTTACGTGAAGGGAATTTCTTGAAATAGAAGATAAAAACCAGAGCTGGAATGGTGAGCAGATTCAGGATATGGGCACCAATAGAGAGCCCCATAAGGTAGGCAATGAGTATAAGCCAACGGTTGGACCCTGCCTCATCAGACACGCGTTCCCACTTGAGCATGGCCCAAAAAACCACAGCCGTGAACAGAGAACTAAGCGCATAGACCTCTGCCTCAACAGCCGAGAACCAAAATGTGTCAGTGAAGGCATAAGCCAAAGAACCGATGGCGGCCGAGGCCATAATAGCCCACTCCTGCGACGAGGTAAGGCTATCGTGTGTGCGACGATAAATCATTCGCCCCAACATGACGATGGTCCAAAACATAAAAGCTATAGTCAAAGCACTCTCAATGGCAGACATGGTGTTGATGGCATAAGCCACGTCCGAGGGGGAGGGGGCAAACATGGCCGCGAAGCGGTTAATTAAGAAAAAGAATGGTGTTCCAGGGGGATGTCCAACCTCAAGCTTATAGCTGGTGGCGATAAACTCCGAACAATCCCACAGACTATTGGTGGGCTCCAAAGTGAGCATATAGGTCAAGAAAGCGATGCCAAAGACCACCCATCCAAAAATCGTACTTAATTTGTTATAATTTTTCATATTTGATTATTCACCTACTTTTAGGTGGCTTACTTAAAAAATTTACGCTGAAATAATAACAGATAAATAACAGCAATTGTTATATAACT
>JAVVSB010000081.1:0-506 GCA_036654415.1 Mucinivorans sp.
TACGCAGGTGGGTGGTCAATTCTTGCCGGACTTCTTCTGGAGTGCCACAGATGGTCTTAATTCAGCCAACGCTATATGGGTATCCTTCTATAGTGAAGATATGGATGAACAAGCGAAGACTAAACCACTCAGTGTACGGTGCGTGTACGATTATTAAAAATAAAAGAATGATGATACAATTCAAAAACATATTTATTCTGGTGTGCGTAGTGTTTATGTTCTCTTCGTGCGCCAAAGAGCCCATAGACCAGGGGGAGCACTCTGACGACATGCTCTCTATTCACCTCTCACTGCCCGATGGCCCAACTGTCAGCGCAACTCGTGCCCTTACTGTGGAGCAACAGGAGAGTGTCATTAACACCATCACGATACTCTTTTATTCTGCCATTGACAACACTCTGGTTAAGATACTCACCCAGGCAGACCGAGGTGTTAGCTTGTCCACTACCGACATCAAATTCTCATCTCAGCTTCTGGATTGCACCAAGCTCTATAACGTGGTTGTG
>JAVVSB010000081.1:516-2171 GCA_036654415.1 Mucinivorans sp.
ACCAGCTTCTGTCATCGGTTTGCCAGCCCTAGGTTCGTCCTTTACCGAACTGGACAAAGCCTATTCAACTCTCACTGACCGCCTGTCCATCACTGATGCAGGACTTATCATGTCGGGTCTCATCTCTAACCAAAGGTTTAATATAACTCCCATCACCACCGTCAACTTAGTACGGCAGGCTGTTAAGTTCCGCGTGAAGTTAAAATTCTCGAAGGAATTTCTTGATGCTTATTCTTCCCGTGTGGAAATCAACACTGCCGAGCGCGCACAAGAGATGAGTCTCCGTGCCAACAATATGCCCAACGCCTCTTTCATCTATGGCATTCCTAACGCAACTCGATTTAACACCTTGGCTACCACATACAATATGCAGATGAAAGACTATACTTATACAGGCTTTAGGTTGGTCGATGGTGTATTTACTATGGAGGCCTACGGTTACGAGAACGTGGTGAGTGGACAGACTCTAGCCAATAGAAAGGCTGCTACCAATTTCATCCTCTGTCTGCCATACATAGTCAAACATGATGATGGAACGACCATTAAAGTTATCGATAATTATTATAAAATTAATATTGATGACCCGACAAAAGGCGATGCCCGCTACGCAACGCAGCGTAACAAATTCTACGATATCTCTGTGACAGTCCATGGTTTCGGGGGGGCGATTCCGCAACTCGATGGTTTGGATGTAGTGACCCAGGTGTTGCCTTGGAACGCTGTTTCGACCCCCGTGGTGACCCCAAACAATAACTTATTGGAACTCTCCAATACCGAGTGTCAGATATATGGTGAAAAGGACAATGATTTGTTGGTAGCTACCGTGATGCTCAAGCGTCAGTTGCAAGGGCCTATATTGACCATCGCCAAACAGGGCGTAGGCTTTGATTTGGTAGGTCCCACCAGTTACTCTCCAGAGCCATATAAGCTATACGAGATTCGTGTCAAAGTGACTGACGTCTTCAATAATGGTACTATTACGCTCACCTGCGGAGGTCACACACAGGCCATAAATATCTCTGCCAACTTCGATAATCAGCAGCTTATATTCGATGAGTGCGTCAAGGCTATTTCCGATGTGAGTTGGTGTACTCTTTCGAAACAAGCCGAATATGTCCACAGCGAGCAGAAATGGACACAACTTTATGCTATAGCTGCCTCGGTATACCTCAATATCAGTAAGGCGACCTTGCGTGATACCAAACGCACTGGTACGGTGATGCTTACCAAAGCCGATAAGACAGTCACCCGAGTGGTGATGGTGCAGAAACCCTACCTCAAGAAAGAGGGTGATATTATCGAGTGGGCAACGGGTAATATCACTATCGGCCATAGTCCTGATGGCCAGTTGTGTTACGTGATTGGCGGTGCTTTCGACTACGGATTGTGGTTCCGCTTCATGAGGTCTTATGGCCATGTGTACGAGGCGACTGTGGGTTCCTTCTGGTCGGAGACAAATAGCCACTACTATGTTCCCAGTGGAGATGCTATCTCGGCGAAGGTAACCTTGGGGAATATAAAGAAGTATGCTGATATTTATAGTGCAGATTACGGTTTTCCTGCCGGTCAATACCCCACTTCACAACCTGAAGATATAGACCCTTGTTCTTTTGTCTACACAGGCGACCTGTCAGTCAAATGGCGTACTCCAACGA
>JAVVSB010000082.1:0-2046 GCA_036654415.1 Mucinivorans sp.
GCGTATTTGCCTGAAGCAGGAACTACGTTTTCCAAAGTGTAGCGACCGCCATTGGAGCCGTCACCAAGGATAGTTGCCATATCACTAGCTCCGCTGTTATAAATAGCAGCAAGAGGGCCATAATCAGATATAGCCACTGCCTTAAGAGCGGCAGTTGTTAGAGCAGGAGTGCTAATAGCATCAGTACCATCTTTCCACCAGTTGTGAACAGCACTAACGTGGTTTGCAGGCAAAGCAACACTACCACACTGATAGAGCCCTGCGTTGGTTAGCATACCATTAATGGCAAACTTTGCTGATTTAGGAGTGTAAACTGCACCAACACCACCAATATTTGCATTAACCTTAATATCGTCACGAACAATAACCTTAGACACTGAGCGGTCTACACTAACCTCAAATTGAAAAGGCTTGTCTAGAGCTGTAGGGCTATCAGTTGCCCCATTCAGACCCTGTTTATTCACCACATTAACTGTGACCAAGCGACTAGAAAAGAGCACATTGGTAGCATCAGCAGCATCAGCAACTGAGGCTATTAAAGCACCTTCAATTTTAGACAGATTGTCGCCCTTAGAAAATATTGCACTTGTGCGGGTGGTCCCTGCATTGACTACAGCAATCACCTGTTTGGCACCTGTGGTGATTTGTGCTACTTGTGTTTTGTAGTCACCAGCACCACTTACATCCGCAGCATCCAAAACAGCTTCAACCAGACGGTTACTACCAATAAGATAGACCTTGAGGTCGGTAATGGTGTTTTCAGCAGTGGTTCCACTTACGTCAGTTGCTGTGCCACGAGAAGTTGCAGCGGGAAGAGAAATGCTGAACTGAGCATAGACTGGCTGACCAGGGGTGGTAGAGTCGGCTTCATTACTCCCCTGCTCTTTTGAACACGAGAACATTGTCAAGGCTGTAAAAGCCATCGCCAATAATTTGATTTTTTTCATTTTTTAGTTGATTGATTAGAGATTGATTATTTACTGTTTTTAACTAGTAGTAACTTTTGTAGATGCTCTAACTGCGTTACGGCATCGCGGCTACCCAACGTTATAGCATTTTTAAGGGTGGCTTCAGCCTTATCGTATTGGCCAAGCATCATGTAACAAGCTCCACGCATACCTTCGCTCACTGCTGTTGGCTTTACATTTTCCAACCGCGTGAGTACATCGGCATAAGAGCGCTGATTATACAGTTCAATAGCCTGGTTGGTCTCATTAAGTTCCATCGAGGGTTTACGCTCGTAGAAAAGGCGAATGTAGCCAGCACTACGCAACTTGGGGAAAAAGTGTTCCATCATATAGTTGTAGGGACGACCCCACTTGAGCTTCATAAGCTCAACCTCGCGACCCTGTTTGACCGTGTATTGGTCGATGGTCTTCAACACTAAATCCTTGTACTCCATATTAGAAGCCGCGACCATCTGGCGCAGGCCAGTCCAATCTTCACCCACATTAACAACCTCGAAAAGATTGGCACGAGTACTGATATTGACCCCTAAATAATCTTGAAGAGCGTCAGCACGTTTTTGTGCCAAAATATCATTTTTCTGGGACGTACCCTCGGGTGACGAAGCACCAGCCAAAACAACTTTCTCTAAAGTAGAGAGGGAATCAATGGCTATAAGATGTAGTATCTCTGTGATTTTGTCGAGAGTCTTCTGATTATCGCCAAATGATGGGTCGACATCAACACTACCTTGGCGAAAATGGATAAGAAGGGCCCCTTCAGCGCGTAAGACATCCACATCTTCTTGGAACGAAGCATAATCCTTGACAGGATAGAGAAACGGTAACTCGACATCCAATTTCTCAATGGCAGAGAGCTCAATCGGCAAAGGTTTAATGGGCTCTAGGACCACATCATAACGAATTGGCTTGGAGGTGATAAGAGACAAACCATAAAGGTTATTCTGGACACAGCAATAGGCAAGCCCACACTCCAAACGCAAAGAGAGGTCAGCCATCCAGGGCTCGTAAGGGAAACTTACACTATAGGGTATCTGCTGATTGGAACGAGTGCGAAGAGCACCTGTAAAACTTGCGTTCG
>JAVVSB010000083.1:0-1883 GCA_036654415.1 Mucinivorans sp.
ACATGCTTGGGCGCGGTGGTAATGACGCCATCAACCTTAGCCGCAGAGAGCATAGTTAACGGTACAGGGGTGGCGGCACGAGCGATGATATAAGAGTCTTCAGGGGCATTTATGGCCTCAACCTGAGCTGGAGTTGGAGCTAAAGTATACCCCCCAGTGGCAAGAGCAGCAGCAAAGTCGTCAGTGAAGGTGAGGGTGAGCTGAATTTTCACCGCCTGGCGTATGAGTTGCACCTTAGTGGAGAGTGAAGAGGCAAAATTGTGGGCAACATGGCCAGACAGCAACAGCGGAGCGGCAACTGAGGGGGTAGCGATGGGGGCGGTAATTGATGCGATGGCATCTTGTAAGGTCGCCTCATTGGTCACCCCTACTGGCGTCCAGTTGGCCACAACGTAGATAGTGAGGTCTTTGTCCAGCTGGGCAAGCCCCTTCATGGTCAGCGTATTTGTGGAGTTGTTCCAGCTATGATTGGCATCAATTATCGGCACCTTGGGGTCGATAGATATTGTTTGCTCAATGGCTCCGCTACTTACGATAAATACCGTCATCGAGTTGATAACTTTCTCTTCTGGTGTCGCTGCTACCGTTGCTCTACTTTGTGCTGTGAGCTCAGGCATGGCAATGGTGAGTGTTGCCACCTTTGGGGGCTGCACCTGGCTGTTGTCAGCACCCTCTTTGGAACACGACAAGAGCAAAAGCACCAGGGCAAAGGCTAATATGTAATGTGTATTTTTCATCGTTAAAATTTTAGTAATCAGTACGTATGCAGGACTATGATTAATATGTTATTGAATCGCTTCATATTATATGTTTATTCTGGTCTGATACACCGTAACGCTCCAAAGGAATCAGAGGGTGAGCTAAAAACACCAATTTGAACGGCTTCTAGTAGATACATTCTATATATATTACCATTCTCGTGAGCTGATGAGCTCATATAAGCCCCCGTTCCATCTTCCCAAGCTGAAGCACCATTGGCGGCACCTGTAACAGGCAGGAACACTGCACCATCGGTCTGAGGAACTGCATGGAGAATCTTCCCACCACTGTAAGTTACCTTATCTCTATTTGGCCCAGCAGCCCATCCTATAATTGTGCTTCCATTCTTGATTGCTTTTAGTTCTGGAGTCCCTGAAACCCATTCAACATTTCCAGTTGGTCCCCATATTAGTTCAACAAACTCTGAAGCCTTTGGAGTTCGATACGCCCCAGCCAAAGTGTAAACACATATATCTGCGAACCCATTGGCGTGATCGGCATCAACATTTGAGTCATGTTGCCAACCTAATGGCAGCTCCCTCTTAGAGACTGGTAAGACAGGAACATCTGTCCTTTTTTTACCGGCTAATCCCATTAGGGTATAATAATCCGACCTTTCATCTGCCGCCTTGCCATATTTAAATCCATTTGCACTACCAAATAAGAAGTGAAGACCTCTATCCGTAGGTTCTCCTATCATCGCACTCCAAGCATCGGTTGGGGCTCCTGTCTTTGCATTCACCAAGTTTCCAGCCGCAAAACGATAGACAATGTGGGGCAGGTATCGCACAGTAATGGTTTGACTTTGTAGACCCATGGTAAGGGTAATAACATCAAAATCAGTTATTGGTTTAACAGAAGTTTGCTCCTTGGAGGTTATCAGCAACGATGTGCCATCTGGCGCAAGCTCGCAAGTCACTTTTCCACTACGAGTGCTAATGGCTATCTTGCTTATATCGGTCGCTTTCAGAGGTAGCGTTGTTGTGTAGTTGTGTTTAACGTCGACAGCAGAGGCCACTGTAAAATAGTCGCCCATTGAGCCTGCATCAATTGGAACACCGTTCCAATCAAGCACCTCGGCGGTAACCTCCACGTTGGTGGGTGTGGCTACGGCAGCACCAAAA
>JAVVSB010000084.1:0-1576 GCA_036654415.1 Mucinivorans sp.
TAAACCCTTTATCCACAACCTTCTTACCCCATTCTGCACTCATTCTCATTTTTTATCTTATCTTTGCTGTATAATAGTAAAAAACTGAAAATCAATGGAGAAAATTTTTGTTAATTGGAAAGAAAATATGGCCTTTGAGGCCAATGTTAATGGTTTTAAACTAAATCTGGATGCCACGGCCGAAAATGGCGGTTCTGCAACTGGTATGACACCCAAGCCGCTATTGTTGGTGGCTCTGGCTGGCTGTACAGGTATGGATATAGCATCGCTGGCCAAAAAGATGCGGGTTCAGCTTGGGTCGCTTACCATCGAGGCCCAGGCCGACAAAAGCGAGACCATGCCCATTGTTTACACTGCCATGCGGCTTATTTATCACTTCGAGGCACAGGAGCTTTTCCGTGATAAGATTGTTAAGATGGTGGTGAATTCGCAGCAGAAATATTGCGGGGTGGCCGACATGTTACGTCAGTGCGCACCCATCGATTATCGTATCATGCTGGGCGGGGTTGATATTACTCCACAAGGTGAGGAAACTCTTTAAGAAAGGTGTAGCTCTTGGCTGTGGGGTCAATCTTGGCGCAGAATGTGCTCTTGCCGTTGGTAATGACTAGGTATGGCACTCCAAGGGTGATGTTGTATTGCGAGGCCTGTTCAAAGACAGCACCGCTTAGCGGCACATTCCAAGCTTTACATTCCACTATCATTATGGCGCGTGCTCCAGAGTAGACCACTATGTCGGCACGCCTAGTTATGGAACCTATCTGTAAGGTCTGTTCTTGGGCTATATGATGAGGGTTAATTCCTTGAGCGATAAGGAATTCTATAAAGTTTTGTCGTACTTGCTCCTCTGGCGTTAGTGTGAGCCATCGCCCTCGCAGAGGGTCCCAAACCTGATTGATGGGCCCTACTTGACGGGTTTTCATTTGGCCGTAAACATTTTGGTAAATGAGATGGGTATGGGGGTCGAGAAGCTCATCTGTTCTCCAGTAGCTGGGTGGATGAAATTGAGCGAGCCAGCGTGCAGAGCAACACGTCCAAGTGGGTTTGACGAGGCTCCATATTTCTTGTCGCCTATTATTGGATGCCCCACAAATTCCATGTGGGCGCGGATTTGATTTTTGCGCCCTGTTTCGAGTTGTAACTCCAATAGGGTGTTGTTTTTGGTGGTGGCCAGTACCTTGAAAGCTGTGTTAGCTACCTTACCTTCCGAGCGGCGAGTGGCGTAAACTTTCAGTGCTTTACTCTCTGTTAAGTAGGTCGAAATCACCCCCTCTTTTTTCTCTATTATCCCCTCCACTACGGCGTAATATTTGCGTTCTAGCACTGTTTGTTCCCAGTTGCGTTGCATATCGAATTTTAGCTCCTGGTCTTTTGCAAAAATCATCAAGCCCGAAGTCTCCCTATCCAAACGGTGCACGATAAAGATACGTGCCGATGGGTCTTCGCGTTTCAGGTAGTCGCTCAGTATGTTATACGCTGTGCGTGTGGGTTGTTTGTCGGTGGCTATCGATAGGAGTCCGTTGCGTTTTTCCACCACTAGTATCCACTCATCCTCAAATACAATACGCAACATAGG
>JAVVSB010000085.1:0-1513 GCA_036654415.1 Mucinivorans sp.
GGTCATAATATGGCATGTACACAACTCAGCCCCTCACCAAAAAAAGGTGGGATTTAAAGTCACACCTATTGTTCAAATTATATTTAGATACTGTTTTTAATTTCTTTCCAGCATTTTATTACCACCCTTTTTGTACTCTTTTTCCGCTGATTTTGAGCTGTAGTCCACCACTATCTCGGTAAATCGTCGATAAAAACAGTCTCAAAATAGCTGTAATAAAATGCTGGAAAGAAATTAAAACAGCCTCTTAATTAAAATAATTATTGTTTTTTGAAAAATAAAATATACCTTTGTATCAGTTCAAGGAAATATCTTTTATAAAATTTTAAAATTAGATGTCATGAAAAAGCTACTACTATTATCGTTAGCCTGTGCGGCACTGGCCACCAGCCTCAGCGCGTGCAAAAAGGATACGGGCAATGGCAAGCTTGATGCCAATGCTAAGGTATATATAAGCCCTGCCCCTGGTGTACGCTCTCTTGACGCTCAGGCAGCGGGGCAGACCCACCTCTCGGCCGCGGAGATTGTTAAGCAGGCTGAACTTATGTTCAGCAAGCGCGATGGTATGCAGCTTGACATGCACCTGGGAGACCAGTTTAAAGATTATAAGAACGTCCGTTTTGTGGGCTCCTCTAGCTGGGTCATCATGCAGAATGGGGAGCTGGAGACCAACCTTATCCGTGCCCGCGACTACCTTTTTACAAGTACTTACCCCGATTTGGTGCGATGCAAAGACACCATAGCCTATATCCCTAACGCTGTTATGATAGATGCCGAGATTAAGATACGAGCCGCCTTTTACGCTGGCGACTTTGCAGCCTGCTACCGCCTTTTCGAGGAGGCCTTTATATTTTATCCCGTAACGGGGGCCGAGTGGCTCGAGCTCAAGGCCAAGGGTGCCAATTAATCTTAATTCCGTCCACACGAGGTTATTAGGCAAATTAAATAGAGTATTAATGATATAAAACAAGACGACAATGTTAGGAGTAGACCAGAGAATTTTCAACAAATTAGCCAAACAATACCCAGTACAGAACAAATGGGTACAGGCTCTGATGATGGCCAAAGAGGAACAGGCAGACCAGATGATAGACAACTTTTGGAACCCGCTGGACAAGAGAATGAGCCAACAGCAGAACGTCCCATCGACAGCAGCATCGGCACTAGTGGACGCAATGATACTACAACAAGCCAGCAACTCGATAGAGAAGTTCGTGAACAACAACCCAATGTTGTCGGGAGCTCTGCCAGTGGTGACAACGATGGAAGAGGCGATATGGCTAGTGGGACAAGACCACCGATTCAGCAAGAGCGAATGCCAAACACTGACGGAGTGGGCGAATCGACTAGTGGAGGAGTACAAAAAAATGGGAGTATTCTAGGTGCTATCACCACTGCATAGATGCTAAGAAGCTGTTTTAATTTCTTTCCAGCATTTTATTACCACCCTTTTTGTACTCTTTTTCCGCTGATTTTGGAGCTGTAGTCCACTACTATCTCGGCAAATCATCGA
>JAVVSB010000086.1:0-1114 GCA_036654415.1 Mucinivorans sp.
ACGTCAATACCGCGTGCCGCAACGTCGGTGGCTACCAATATATTGACTTGGCGTTTCTTGAACTTACGCAAAATCTTTTCACGCATAGCCTGTGATACATCACCGTGCAGGGCATCGGCTGCGTAACCACGCTCCATAAGGTTGTTGGTTAGCGAGTCAACGGCAATTTTGGTTCGGCAAAATACAATGCCATAGAACTCTTGCTCCACATCAATTATACGGGTCAGCGCATCGAACTTGTCGCTCTCTCGTACTTCAAAATATATCTGGTCAGTTAGTTCATTGGCCAATTGGGTGTTTTGTACACGAATAATCTCTACATCGTGCATATATTTTTTCGAGAGTTGGGTCACACGTTCGGGCATGGTAGCCGAAAAGAGTAGTATACGACGCTCTTGGTTAGTGTGGCTTAGAATCTCGTCCACATCATCAATAAAGCCCATGTCCAACATCTCGTCAGCTTCATCCAAAACCAACCAACGTAGTTCAGTGAGGTTCAGTGTACCGCGGCGTAGGTGGTCTAAAATACGTCCAGGAGTCCCAACCACCACATCCACACCACTAGCCAAACGGCGTAGCTGCTCATTCATGGCGGCCCCACCATAAATAGGTGTAACGCGTAGGTGGTCCCTACGGAAAGATTGAATTTCGTCGGTGACTTGGAGTGCTAGCTCACGCGTGGGCACCAAAATAAGTGCCTGTACGGTCTGTTTTTTTGGCACAAGTTGTTCAACAATCGGAAGGCCAAAGGCGGCCGTTTTGCCCGTGCCAGTTTGGGCTTGACCTATTATGTCGTTCTGATTGGCCAATAGAATCGGTATGGTCAGCTTTTGGATAGGTGATGGGGTTTCGAAGCCTTTTGCTTCGAGTGCTAACAGCGTCTCTTGGCTAAGGCCGAGGGCTGCAAATTCTTCTAATAACATTATTTTCTCTTAAATTAAGCGACAAAGGTACGCTAATAAATTAACAATTAGAGTTTAAGAGACAAAATTTCTTAAAAAAAACTTAGAGCCATCAATTTTAGGCACTGAATAATCGCAAGCAGATTCTAAGAGGCTGTTTTAATTTGTTTTCAAAATTTTCTTACTGCTATTTTTGAGGCTATTTTCATCGA
>JAVVSB010000087.1:0-1005 GCA_036654415.1 Mucinivorans sp.
TTTTTACGATATAGTTCGTAATCGTATAGAGGACGATAATAATCATCTTCGTTGGAGAGAAAAGGCAGGAAAAACAATTTGCATATAATATATAGACAAACGATGAAAAGAATATCAGTCATCACCTTACTAACGCTATTGACCATTTGTTCTGTAGTTGCTCAGGGTAGGTTAGGCCTCAAGACCAATCTACTTTATGGAGCTGTGTCTTTCACTCCCAATTTGGGAATAGAGATAGGCCTAGGCCAGCGTACAACCCTCGATATATCGGGAGGTTACAACTGGTTTAACCTCGATGGCCATAAGAAGAACAACAAGAAGTTGGTTCACTGGCTTATTCAGCCAGAGATACGTTATTTTTTGTGTGAGAAGTTCAACGGCCATTTTTTCGGTCTTCATGCCCTTTTTTCACAATATAATGTTGGAGGTTATAATCTACCCATGTTTTTTGGTCGTGGGTCCGATGCTTATCGCCACCAAGGTTGGGCCGCCGGAGTAGGTATCACCTATGGTTATCAGGTTATGTTGTCTGCGCACTGGAATTTAGAGTTTAGCCTCGGTGTTGGTTATGCTCGTTTGGAGTACGATAAGTACGACTGCCCCACATGTGGCAAGAATTTAGGCCGCCAGGTCAAGAACTACTTTGGCCCCACGAAGGCCGCAATTTCCCTTATCTACATAATCAAGTAAGACAATGAAAAAGAGTACCATATTCATTTTTAGCCTATTTATTTGTTCTCTGACCACCTCTGCTCAGATGGTTCGTATCACCAAGAGTGACATTATCGAGCATGACGGTCTAGTCACTGTTAGTTTTGATGCCACCGTAGCCACGTTGCGCAGTAATGAGCGTTTGAGCCTCACCCCCATCATCTATGGTGATAGTCTTAGCCGCCGTCTTAGCTCTATTGTCATTACTGGTCGCAATCGTTCCATCTCTGACCGACGCACGAACGCAAGTTTTACAGGTGCTCTTCGCACTCGTTCCAATCAGCAGATACCCTA